>NZ_SOFK01000002.1:0-102784 GCF_004402675.1 Cryobacterium sp. MDB2-A-1
AGGGACTGGACATGGTGGGACTTCCTGATTCTCGCCCTACGTCAAACGGCGAACTTGCTCTGAGCTACCCGCCTCAACTCACCCTGACACGTAGGGAGGTCGCGGCAACGAGATGGCTCGCCACGCTGATTTCACGGCAGCTCGAGCGGCGGGGCCATCGGCACGCCAGCCCCAACGCCGTCTGCATCCGCGGATTCACCGGCAACACAACCTGGCGTTCCGGGGACGCTCCCGACCGGGACCATCGGAACGGGCACGCTGACGTCCGACAACGGTACTACCGGCAATGTGAGGTTCGATTTCCACGGAACCGAGCTCACGCTCCACATCGATGACCTCGTCACTCCGGCAGCGGCAACGGTCGACGCGGTGACCGCGACCCAGCCCATACCGGCGAACCAAACCTGCTACGACAGCGGCTTCCGCATGGACTTCGGGCCGTTCACGAGCGGAAGCGGCGCCTACGGCTGGGGTGACCTCAGCATCCTCAGCGGAGATCCCAGCGGAATCGACCAGGTCATTCTGGTCACAACCCCCGCCCAACCGGACACGACCGACCCGGACTGCCGTGAGGCCGTCGTCGCGCGCGCCGACATCCGTTGGACCTTCGCGCCGCTCCGCGGCTACCTCAACCCCGTGGACTCCGGTGCGACGCCCGGCGCCCGGGGCACGGTCGACGTCATCGACGGCAGGCCCGCGGGCTATACCGCCGCAACGAATGAATACCGCGCCGACGTGGCCGCCCGATTCGGCATCACCGTCGACGACCTCACCTATTTGAACGATGCCCAGCTGATGGGCACGAACAAGGAAACCGCGCCGGCGGGAAGGCGACTCAACCTGCTCCTCGCAGACCGATAGCACGAGCACATGGGCAGCACGAAGAGAGTGGGCCGGGCGATGAGGAAAGGGAGCCGCCTGTCAGAATCGAACTGACGACCTTCTCATTACGAGTGAGATGCTCTACCAACTGAGCTAAGGCGGCGTGACGCCCGAATGCTTCTTTCCGGAAACGCGCGGTGACACAGCAACAAAGCTTAGCTGGTCCGGAGGGTCAATTCGTACAGCCCCGCGAACGACGCCCGCACCCGATCGGCGAGCGGCTCCGACTCGTCTCCCTCGGCCCAGCAGCGCCAGGCGTGTCGCAGGGCTGCGACCGCGACGAGCGTGAGCAGCAGGGCGCGCTGGTGCAACGCGATCGGGTCGGCGGCGAGCACGGGATCGTCCGCCGCGAGGCGCCGGCTGATCACGTCGTCGAGGTGTCCCTCGAAGCTGCGGAGGGTAGCCATCCGCATGCCGAACAGGTAGGGGTTCTCCTTCATCACCTGACGCCGCAGATGGTGAATCTCCCGGTCATCCTGGGAATTCTGCACGCTGGTCGAGAGCAGCACCGCGAGGTCGGCGAGGATGTCACCGGAGGGGCTCCTGTGTACGAAGTCCTCGATCTCCGCCTCGGAACCGAGGGTGAGATCGTCACCGGCGAGGGCGGCGTCCTTCGACGGGAAGTAGTTGAAGAAGGTGCGCGGGGACACATCGGCGATCCGGCTGATGTCCTCGACGGTGACCTTGTCGACCCCGCGCTCGGACGCGAGCGTGAGCACAGCGAGTTGGATGGCCCGGTGGGTCGCCAGACGTTTCCGTTCACGCAGGCCGGGTTCTTCCGCAACATCCACCATGGTCACATTCTTACACGGCGCGCAAATGTGCAGTCCTCGAGTCGTCACCGGATGCCGCACGGCCGCCCCCGCACATCAGCACTTCGGGTCGGTGGCCGGCACCGTCCCCTGCAGCAGGTATGAGTCCACCGCGTTGTTCACGCAGGCATTGGACTTGTTGTACGCAGTGTGCCCCTCGCCCGCGTACGTGACGAGCTGCGCACTGTCGAGCTGCCTGGCCAGGCTCTGCGCCCACACGTACGGGGTCGCCGGGTCGTTCGTCGTGCCGACGACGAGGATCGGCGCCGCTCCCGGCGCGTGGATCTCGGCGCGGGTTCCGGTGAACTTGTCCGGCCAGTTCGCACAGCCGGTGTCGCCGTAGGCCATGTACTTGCCGATGACCGGCGCTGCGGCCTCGATGGCCGCGGCGTCGGCGCGCATCACGGCCGGGTCGTCGTTGTAGCTGTAGTCGAGGCAGTTGATCGCCAGGAAGGCCTCGGTCGAATTGTCGAGGTATGTCCCGTCGGAGTTACGGCCGTTGTAGGCATCCGCGAACTGGAACGCGATCTTGGTGTTGCCCTGCATCACGCTCGACAGCATCTCGCTCAGGTTCGGCCACGCCGACGCCTGGTACAGCGGGTAGATGATGGCGGTCAGCAGCGTGTTGGCGCCGAGCATCCGGCCATCGCTCGCGGCGATCGGGCTCCGGTCGACCGAGTCGAGCAGCGCGGAGATGGTGGTCATCGCCTGGTCGACGGTGCCGTTGAACGGGCACTTCGATCCAGCCAGGCAATCGGCGAGGTAGGAGCGTAGCGCGCTCTCGAAGCCGACGGCCTGCACCCGGGTCACCTCGGCATTGCTCGTGGACGGGTCGAGGGCTCCATCGAGGACGAGGCGGCCGACCTTGTCCGGGAACAGGTTGGCGTAGGTGGCGCCGAGGAAGGTGCCGTAGGAATAGCCGAGGTAGTTGAGCTGGGCATCGCCGAGCACGGCACGCAGCATGTCGAGGTCATGGGCAGCGCTCACGGTGTCGACGTGGGCGAGGAGGGCGCCGGTGTTGGTGGCGCAGGCGGCTCCGAAGTCGGTCGAGGACTTCTCGACCTCCTGGATCCAGGCATCCGTGCCGCGGGCTGCTGTCGGGATGGCGTACAGGTACTGGTCCATCTCGGCAGCCCCGAAACACTTCACCGCTGACGAGCGCCCGACGCCGCGCGGGTCGAACCCGACGATGTCGAATCCGGCCTGCAGCTTCGCATCCGTGGCGTAGTCGAGGGACCCCTTCACGAAGTCGTACCCGGAGCCGCCGGGACCGCCGGGGTTGACCAGGAGCGAGCCGACCCGGGTGCCGGTCGCGACGTGCCGCACGAGGGCGAGGTCGACGGTGTCGGTTCCGGGCGCGCTCCATTCGAGCGGGGCCTTCGCGGTGGTGCACTGCAGGCTGTTACCGCAGTCGGTCCAGGTGAGCACCTGGTTGTAGAACGGGTCGAGGGCGCTGCTGACGCTCTCCCCGGTGGGGGACGACGTCGAGGCCGAGGGTTGCGGCAGGAACGCGGGCACGCATCCGCTGAGCCCCATCGTGACGACGACGGCGGCGGCCAGGATCGCGAAGCGGCGGGCGGCCGGGTGGCGCGTCCGGGTGCCATTCGACACCGGGCCGTTCGACGCCGGGCGCTGGCGGATGCGTGTGGTCAACGGTTCCTCTTTACTGGTCTGGTCATGCAGGCGGTTCAGGCTCTTACGAGCGCCGCGCGTGGGCGGTGGCATCGTCGTAGTCATCGCTTCATCGCCGGATGGCGGACACCAGCATTGCCTCGAGGGCCAGGGCCGGTGCCACATTGGATTCAATTCTCTGCCGCGCGATCGCGATGGCGTCCAGTGTCGCGAGCGTCGTGACGGTCGCGCACGCCGCCGCTGCGGCGCGCACTCCGACGAGGAGCTCGCGGTTGATCACTTCATTCTCGCGGCCGAACTGTACCATGATCACATCCCGGTACAGCGAGGTCAGATCCACGAGGATCCGGTCGAGCCCGTCGCGCAGGCTCCGGGTGGCCCGCCGTTTCTGGTCGTCTTCCAGCGCCTTGATCTGGCCGCGGAGCGCGGGCGGCACCGACTTGCCGGGCTCGACGCCGAGGGAGCGGAGCACACCCTCGCGTTCGGCGGCGTCCCGCTCGAGGGTGATCGCCTTCGCGTCGTCACCGGCGATCGCGAGCAGTCGCGCCGCGGCGTTCACTGCGTGCGACACCCCACGGATGCCGAGCGCGGCCTTCAGGGTTTCCTCGCGCCGTTCGCGGGCCTCGGGGTTCGTGGCCAGCCGCCGCGCCATGCCGATGTGGCTCTGTGCTTCGCGGGCGCAGCGCTCGGCGATGACAGGGTCGACCCCCTCGCGCGCGACAAGAAGCGCGGCGACGTCGGCGACGCTCGGGACGCGCAACCTGACCGTGCGCACCCGGGACCGGATGGTCGGCAACAGGTCGGCCTCACTCGGGGCGCAGAGGATCCACACGGTGCGTTCCGGCGGCTCTTCGAGGGCCTTGAGCAGCACATTGGAGGTGCGCTCGACCATGCGGTCGGCGTCTTCGACGACGATGACCCGGTATCGGCCGACCGAGGGCGAATACTGGGAGCGTTTGACGGCCTCCTTGACGGATTCCATCTTGATGATGACGCCCTCGGTGGCGAGCACGACGAGGTCGGGGTGGGTGCGGGCCTCCACGAGCCGTTCGGCGGTCGCGTCTTCGGCTGGCGTTCCCGGGCTGAGGAGGGCGGCGGCGAAGGCGAAGGCCAGGTTGGACCGGCCCGAACCAGGCGGGCCCGTGATGAGCCAGGCGTGCGTCATGGACGCGGAGGTGCTCGAAGCCGAGGAGCCGGAGGCGACGGCGCTGCTGCCGGCGGTGCTGCCGGCGGTGCTCCCGGCGGCGCTCCCGGCGGTGCTGCCGGCGGTGCTCGCGGGGGCGTCAACCGCGCTCTGCTGCGGCGCGGCGGCGGCGCGGAAGATCGCGATCGCATCCGCCTGGCCGGTCAGGTTGTCCCACACGCTCATTCCCTCAGGGTACCGGTCGCCGCTGACATCCCGCCCAGACGCCTGCGAGGTCAGAGCAGGGGGGCTACGCGGGCGCGGATCGCCGCGGCGATCTCGTCGACCGGGCGCGCGGCATCCACGACCAGGAAACGGTCGGGCTCGGCGCGGGCGAGGTCGAGGAACGCAGCACGCACCCGCCCGTGGAAGTCGTCCTTCTCGGCCTCGAGGCGGTCGAAACGCTTGTTGGCGGCGTCGAGCCGGCCGCGCGCGACGGTCTCATCGAGGTCGAGCAGGATGGTGAGCTCGGGCAGCAGGCCTTCCGCGGCCCAGAGCGACAGCTCGCGGATCTCCGAGGCGCCGAGTACCCGCCCCGCGCCCTGGTAGGCGACGGATGAGTCGAGGTAGCGGTCCTGGACCACCACGTCCCCGCGGGCGAGCGCCGGACGCACGGCAGTGGCGATGTGCTGGGCGCGATCGGCCGCGTAGAGCAGGGCCTCGGCGCGCGGGGACACCTCGCCGGTGTGGTGCAGGACGATCTCACGGATTTCGACGCCGACGACGGTGCCGCCGGGCTCCCGGGTGCGCAGCACCGTGCGGCCCTGCTCACCGAGCCACTCGGCGAGCAGCCGGGCCTGGGTGGACTTGCCCGAACCGTCGCCGCCCTCGAGGGTAATGAAGAGGCCGGTCGGGGCGGCCTCAGTGGAGGCCGCCCCGGTCACGTCTGCTGCGGTCACGACTGGGTGGTCGAACCCGCGGGAGTCTTCGTCGCTGCAGTCCTGGTCGTCGCGGTCTTGGTGGAGGTCCCTGTCTTGGTGACGGCCGGCTTGCGGACTGCGGTCTTGATGACCGTGGTCTTCGTAGCGGTGGCCTTCTTCACGACGGGCTTCTTCACGGCGGGCTTCTTGGCGACCGGCTTCTTGGCGGGGGCCTTCTTCGCGGGCGCCTTCTTGACGGCCGGTCCCTTGGCGCGCTTGTCGGCGAGGAGCTGCACGGCCCGGTCGAAATCGACCTCTTCGACCGTCTCGGCCTTCGGGATCGTCACATTCGTGACACCGTCGGTGACGTAGGCGCCGAATCGGCCGTCCTTGATCTTGATCGCCTTGCCGCTGTCCGGGTCGGGCGTCTCGAATTCCTTGAGGGCGCTCGACGCACGCCGCGCACCGTACTTGGGCTGGCTGTACAGTTCGACCGCTCCGGGCAGGTCGATCTCGAAGATCTGGTCCTCGCTCGTGAGCGAGCGGGTGTCGACGCCCTTCTTCAGGTACGGGCCGAACTTGCCGTTCTGTGCGGTGATCTCGGTCTGCGTTTCGGGGTCGAGGCCGACGACGCGCGGGAGGGCGAGCAGCCGGAGCGCGGTCTCGAGGTCGATCGTCGCGAGGTCCATCGACTTGAATAGCGAGGCGGTGCGCGGCTTGTCGGCGGGGGCGATCTTCTTCGCGGCCGGCTTGCGCTTGGGCTTCGCTGCGGGAGCGCCGGCGTCGACCAGCTGGGTCACTTCACCGGTGAGCGGGTCGATGGTCTCGCCGGCGGACTCGGTCTGGGTCTCGACGAGTTCGACGACGGCGGGCTCGGCGGGCGCCGGGTCGAGCTCGGTCACGTACGGGCCGAAACGACCGTCCTTGGCGACGATGTTCTTGCCGGTCTCCGGGTTGACCCCGATGACGCGGTCGATGACGACGGGCGCGTCGATGAGCTGACGTGCTTTCGCGGGGGTCAGTTCGTCGGGTGCGAGGTCCGGCGGGATGTTCACCCGGCGCGGCGGGGCATCCGCTGCGGCGGCAGGGTCGATGACCTCGAGGTAGGGGCCGTACTTGCCGATGCGGAGGGTGATGTCGTCACCGATCGGCATCGAGTTGATCGACCGGGCGTCGATCTCACCGAGGTTGTCGACGACCTGGCGGAGACCGCGGTGCTTCTCGGAGCCGAAGTAGAAGCTGTTGAGCCAGTCGACGCGGTCGGCCTTACCGTCGGCGATGCGGTCGAGGTCGTCTTCCATCTCGGCGGTGAAGTCGTATTCGACGAGATCGGTGAAGTATTCCTCGAGCAGGCGCACCACGGAGAAGGCGATCCAGTTCGGCACGAGCGACTGGCCGCGCGGGGTGACGTAGCCGCGGTCGGTGATCGTGGAGATGATCGAGGCGTACGTCGACGGGCGGCCGATGCCGAGCTCTTCGAGCTTCTTGACGAGGCTCGCCTCGGTGTACCGGGCGGCCGGGGTGGTCTCGTGGCCCTTGGCCTCGACCTCGAGCAGGGACAGCGACTGGCCCTCTTCGAGCGGCGGCAGCTTGGACTCGGTCGGGTCGGTGGGCGCGTTGCGCTCTTCGTCGCGGGATTCCTCGTAGGCGAGCATGAAGCCGCGGAAGGTGATCACCGTGCCGCTCGCGGAGAACTCGGCGAGCACGCCGGACGCCGCGGGGTGCGGCGAGACGCCGGTCGGGCCTGCCGCGATGGTGACGGACGCGGTCGAACCGGTCGCGTCGGCCATCTGCGAGGCGACCGTGCGCTTCCAGATCAGGTCGTAGAGGCGGAAGTCGTTACCGCGGATGGTGTTCGCGAGCGAGGAGGGCGTGCGGAAGGTATCGCCGGACGGGCGGATGGCCTCGTGGGCCTCCTGCGCGTTCTTGCTCTTGCCCTTGTAGAGGCGCGGCTGGGCCGGCACCGTTTCGGGGCCGTAGAGAGAGGATGCCTGGTTGCGGGCCGCGGTGATTGCCTGCTGCGAGAGCGACGGCGAGTCTGTACGCATGTAGGTGATGTAGCCGTTTTCGTAGAGCGACTGGGCGACGCTCATGGTCTGCCGGGCGGTGAAGCGCAGCTTGCGGGCGGCTTCCTGCTGCAGGGTCGATGTCGTGAACGGGGCGGCCGGGCTGCGACGGTACGGCTTGGAGGCGACCTTGGTCACGGTGATCGCGACGCTCGGTTCCTTGAGCGCGTCGGCGACGGCGAGGGCGGATGCCTCATCGAGCGTCGTCGCCGTGACCTTGGGCTTGAGGCGGCCGAGATCGTCGAAGTCGCCGCCGGAGGCGATGCGTTCGCCGTTGAGGCGCACGAGCTTGGCCTGGAAAGCGGCATCCTCGCGCGCCGTACCGGAGGCGAGCTGGGCCGAGAGGTCCCAGTAGCCGGCGGAGACGAACGCGAGGCGTTCGCGTTCGCGGTCGACGACGAGGCGGGTCGCGGCGGACTGCACGCGACCGGCGGAGAGGCCAGGGCCGACCTTGCGCCAGAGCACGGGGGAAATCTCGTAGCCGTAGATGCGGTCGAGGATGCGCCGGGTCTCCTGCGCGTCGACGAGGGCCGTGTCGAGGTCGCGGGTGTTGTCCTTGGCCTTGAGGATCGCTTCCTTGGTGATCTCGTGGAACACCATGCGCTTCACGGGGACCTTGGGCTGGAGGACCTGCAGGAGGTGCCAGGCGATGGCCTCGCCTTCGCGGTCCTCATCAGTTGCGAGCAGGAGTTCATCGGCCGTCTTCATCGCCCGCTTGAGCTCGGCGACGGTCTTCTTCTTCGCGTCGGACACGACGTAATACGGCTCGAAGCCGTTGTCGACGTCGACGGAGAACTTGCCGAGGGGCCCCTTCTTCAGTTCAGGGGGCAGGTTTTTTGGCTCGATCAGGTCCCGAATGTGGCCGACCGAGGACAGGACCTCGTAGCCGTCGCCGAGATACGCGGCGATCGACTTCATTTTTGTCGGCGATTCGACAATGACCAGCTTCTTAGCGCCTGGCACCAGACTCCTCTTTATAGGTATCGGCCCGTTGAAGGGCCAAGGCACACCATACACACAGAAAGATGGTGCCCACCTAATCGGCCACACGTCACACAGGGCTTTGGGGCTTGCCAGCCTCGCCTGGGTGAGGACAATGGAGGCATGGGTACAGCAGCTACGGGCACGTACACCGCGAAGCTTACGGACGGCCCCCTCGAAGGCAAGACGATCACCACGGAGTTCCTCGAGACGGGCGATATCCGGCCTCGTCTGGAGATTCCCGCGGAGTCCGGTGGCAAGCGCTACGTCTATACCCGCGGCGCCGGCCTGGAGTTCGACTCCACGGAGTTCCCCGAGCGACCGACGGCCGTCGACTACCGCTACCTCGAGGCCATTTTCGACTGAGCCGGCCGCTTCGCCCCGACCGTTCCCGGGCGAAGCTCCGCCTCCCGGTGCACCCGCCGAACCCGGTGGACCGGCCCTGGCGCGCGCTCTCAGGTTCCAGCCGAGAAATTCCCGGGTGACCGTGACGCTCGCGATCGGGCCGGCCGTTGTGCAGCGCGCCACGGATGCCCCGTCGAGGGCCGCGATCTCGGCCGCGGCCTCGCAGGGCACCCCGGCCACGAGTCCCGACAGCGTGTCCGCTGCGGCGAGCGCCGTGGCATCCGCCGCCGCCCGCACGGTCTGGCCGACGACGAGCACCGCGATGAACGGGAGCAGGAGCGCGGTCAACAGCACGACCGCCCCGAGGATGCCCACCGCGAGCACCGACCCGGAGCCACGATCGCGGTTGCGGGTCACGTGGCGCCTCCGAGCGCGCAGGAGCCCGCCGTCACCGTGATCCCGAGCGCTGCGGGAGCGCTCAGCCGGGCGCAGACCGCGTCGCCGCGCTGGTCCACTGAGACGGCCGCGCCGCCGACGAGTTGCCGGGCCAGACTGGTCGCGTGGTCGAGCCCGTCGCCCCGGGCGAGGGACCGGGCCGCCTGGGCCGCGGCATCCGCCAGCCGGACCTGCTGACCGCCGACCTGCACCCCGCCGAGGCAGAGCAGCAGCACGAGGAGCACTGCCGGAATGACGGCGGCGAATTCGGCCGTGATGCTGCCGCGCTCGGCCGGGACGGTGCTCCCGTCGGTGCCGGTCGCGTCACCGGCCGCGGCACGGGATGCGGCCCTCCGGCTACCCGACCGTGAGGGCATGGCGCACCAGCTCGGTGAGGATGCCGCGCACTTCGTCTCCCCGGAGGATGAGGATGAGCAATCCCGCGAAGCCGACGGCCGCCATCGTGGCGATCACGTACTCGGCGGTCGCGGCGCCCGCATCCTCCCGCAGGCGCCTGACGGCCCGGCGTGGTCGTCGTTTCACCGTGTCTGTTGAGCTCGGCATCTGTCCTTCTCCTCTCCCATCGATCGACGCGGTTGTCCGGCGGCACGATCGGTTCCAGATTCGCCCGCCAGACACCGAATCCCGCGGCCGATCCGGATTCGGTGGAAAACGCCGCCCGACCCGGCCCTGTTGAGGACGCCCGCCCCGCGTGGGATCGCGAGAGTACACTTTTGGCCCTTAAGACCGCGGTTTAAGGGCCAAAACTGCGCTCTCGCGATCGGGCGAGGACGGCAAAGAGGAGGCGATTTTTGCTCCACGACGACCAATTTCAGAAAGGGGTTACCTTTGGCGAAAGATGAGCGTAGTGTCTTCCCAACGGCACCCACTAGGGTCCGGGGAACGAGGCGCTGATGGCAGACAAATCCCCAAAGAAGAGCACCGGCAAGACTGCCGCAGCGAAGACTCTGAAGGAAAAACGCGCCGACAAGAAAGCTCGTCCGGAGCGCAAGGACTAGAGCAACTGGACAGTTTCACCGTGACTTCGAAAGAGTCGGGCCCAAGGGCCCGGCTCTTTTTTCGTGCTCGGGTCTTTTCGTGCCCGGGTCTCTTCGTACACGGCTGCCGCGGCTAGAACTCCGAGAGCGTCGTCGACAGCACCGTCACGAGGAGCGGCACCACGCCGAGCAGCATGAAGGCCGGCAGGACACACACGCCGAGGGGAACCAGCAGGGCGATCCTGAGGGTGACCGCCCGCCGCTGGCCTGCTGTCCGGGCGTCGCGGCGCAGCTGCTCGGCTTCGCTGCGCAAGAGCTCGGCGGCGGGCACGCCGGCGCGCACGGCCAGGTCCAGCACCCGGTCCGCGGCGGAGCGGCCGGGGTCCGCCGAGTAGCCGGGGTCGGTTGAGCGGCCGCGTCTTGCGGTGCGGCCGAGGGCGGCGGAGCGGCCGGGCTTCGCGGGCTCCGACCGCCGGCCTCGTTCCGGATGCGGGTCTGGCGCGGCGGGGAGATAGCGGCCGAGCGCCTCGGTCACCAGGGCCTGGGCGCGGTCGACCGAACCGCCGCCGCTCATCGCGATCGCGGTCAGGTCCAGATCGAGGCCCGGCGTCGGCGCCCGAGCCCGGGCCCGCCGGAGCAGCCGGCGATTCCACCGGTTCCCCGCGAGTATGAGTCCGGTACCGCTGCCGAGGCACAGCCAGCCCGGTACGGTCAGGAACAGCGTCGCGACGGTGTTGAACCCGAGCAGCACGCCGAAGAGGATCCCGACGAGCGGCAGGACGGCGACCAGCCGGGCGGTCGCGGCCGGGCCGGCGAGCGCCGTCTCGAGGTCCGCATGAAGCTGGCCGAGGTCGCGCAGGCTGGCCGCGAGCTGACGCAGGCACGCGGCGAGCGGCGCCCCTGACCGGGTCGCCACCTCCCACGCGGCGGCGACCGCGCACCAGGCCTCGCCCGACTGCCCGCCAACGGCCCGCGCCTCCCCCGCAATGGCCTCCGCAACGCTGTCCCCGCGACTCGCGGCGAGACCGGCGGCGCGCACGACACGGATGCCGACGGCCGGCGAATCGCCACCCGCCCGGTTCACCCGCGGTCGCCTCCGATCCGCACCCCTCTGGGCAGCGCGAGAGGCGTCAGGGCCGGCGTCCTCGTCCAGGTATCCCCACGCGTTCACGGGCGACACCCCTGCCGAGAGGAGCACGGCCAGCCGCTGCACGATCCGGGCCGCATCCTCGATGTCGGCGTCCCCTCGGGCTTGCTTGACCGCTCCACGGCGCATCACGGGATGCCCCCGGCCGGCACGCCCACCAGCACGGCCACCAGCAGCCCGCGGCCGTCGAGCTCGAACCGGCCGAGCTGCGCGAGCCTGCGCTCACCGCCGCGGCGCTCGAGGTGCAGCACGAGGCCGATCGCGCTGACGGCCTGCCGGGCGACGGCCGCCTGGCTCATCCCGGCGAGCGCCCCGAGGGCCTCGAGCTGGGCGGGCACGTCGCCCAGGGAGTTCGCGTGCAGGGTGCCCGCCCCGCCGTCATGGCCGGTGTTGAGGGCGGCGAGCAGTTCGCGCAGTTCGCCGCCGCGGCATTCGCCGAGCACCAGCCGGTCCGGGCGCATCCGCAGGGCCTCGCGGAGCAACGCGTCCAGGCCGACCCGCCCGGCGCCTTCGAGGTTCGGCTGCCGCGATTCGAGCGCCACGACGTGGGGGTGGTCGATGCGGAGTTCGGCGACGTCCTCGATGACGACGATGCGCTCCCCCGGCGGCGCCTCGCCGAGAAGTGCTGCCAGCAGGGTGGTCTTGCCGCTGCCCGCAGCCCCGGTCACGAGCAGGTTCTCCCGTCCCTGCACCGCTGCACGCAGCCGGTCGCTGAGCGCGAGGCCCACCGTCCCCGAGCCGAACAGGCCCCCAGCGGCGAGCGCGTCCAGTCGCGGCCGGTCGGGCCGCGGCAGCCGGATCGAGAGCAGGGTGCCCGTGCTCGACACCGGCGGCAGCACGGCGTGCACCCGGATGCCGTCGGCGAGCCGCACGTCGACGCACGGGCTCGCCTCGTCGATGTGCCGGCCGCCGAGCGCGATCAGCCGCACCGCGAGCGCCCGCACCTCGGCCTCGGCACACCGCCAGCCCGACTGCCGCACCGGGCCGAGGCCCGCATCGACCCAGAGGCCGGCCTCGCCGTTGACGAACAGGTCCGTCACACCTGCGGATGCCGCGTACCGCGCGATCGGGCCCAGTCTGGCCAGGTTCCGCCCGGGCACCAACCCCGTCACCGACCCCGGCCCCGTCACCGGCGCGCGCTCCCCCGGGTCGGCGACCTCGGGCATCCGCTCACGGTTGAGCGACGGGGCGGCGACGAACGGTTGCACCATGACCCGAAAGTATCCGGCGATGACCTCGTGGACGGGGCCACAACACCAGGCTGGGGACGCGTCGCCCTGCACGACGACGGTGGAGGACGAGCCACCGAACCGCCGGAAAACTGCCGGAAACCCGTCGGGTCGCTAAAAAAAGGGGGGCGGCACCTATTGGGGGGAACAGGTGCCGCCTCGGCATCACGCTGATTGGGGGGAACCAAACGTGATGCAGGTCAAAACTTTCGTTCGGACGAGTCCAAGTGTATAAGGAAAATCAAGATGCGCAAGTCCCCCGTGTCCTCATAAATGAGGACACGGTGACGCGGCCCCCGTTCAGGGGTGACCTCGGGCGATCCCGGAGAGTTCTCCGGGGAGAGAGCCGCTCCGCAATTCCCCGCAACGTGAGTTCGCGGATCGTCAGGGTATGGTGCACGAGGGGCTTGTTACGCACCCGGCCGTCATCGCAAAGGAGCGACAAGCTATGAGCGTTCAGATCGACCACCTTCTCAACGAAACCCGCAGGTTCGCACCGACTGCCGAGTTCGCGGACCAAGCCATCGGCACCGCGCAGCTCTACACGGATGCCGCGAACGATCGCCTCGGATTCTGGGCCGATCAGGCCCGCGAGCTGCTGCACTGGCACAAGCCGTTCACCACCGTGCTCGACTGGACCAACCCGCCGTTCGCGAAATGGTTCGAGGACGGGCACCTCAATGTGGCCTGGAACTGCCTCGACCGGCACGTGCTCGCGGGCAATGGCGACCGGGTCGCGCTCTACTTCGAAGGCGAGCCAGGAGACTCCCGCGCGATCACCTACGCCGAGTTGACGGCCGAGGTGAAGCGCGCTGCGAATGTGCTGACAAAGCTCGGCGTGCAGGCCGGGGACCGGGTCGCGATCTACCTGCCGATGATCCCGGAGGCCGTGATCTCGATGCTCGCCGTCGCCCGGATCGGCGCTGTGCACTCGGTCATCTTCGGCGGCTTCAGCGCTGAGAGCCTGCGCTCACGAATCGACGACGCGAACGCGGTGCTCGTGATCACCGCGGACGGCGGCTACCGCAAGGGCCGCGTCACGCCCCTCAAGCCCGCGGTCGACATGGCGCTGACCGGTGTGCCGACGACCGTGCGCAACGTGCTCGTCGTCAAGCGCACCGGCAACGACGTGGAGTGGACCGACCGCGACCTGTGGTGGCACGACGAGCTCGCGAGCGTCGACGCCGAGCACGAGGCCGAGGGTTTCCCCGCCGAGAATCCGCTGTTCATTCTCTACACCTCCGGCACGACCGGTAAGCCCAAGGGCATCCTGCACACGAGCGGCGGGTACCTCACCCAGGTCGCCTTCACCCACAAGAACGTCTTCGACCTGCACCCCGAAACGGATGTCTATTGGTGCACCGCGGACGTCGGCTGGATCACGGGTCACAGCTACGTGACCTACGGCCCGCTCGCCAACGGGGCGACGCAGGTCCTCTTCGAGGGCACCCCGGACACCCCGCACCCGGGCCGCTGGTGGGAGATCGTCGAGAAGTACAAGGTCAGCATCCTCTACACGGCGCCCACCGCCATCCGCACGTTCATGAAGCTCGGCCGCCAGATTCCCCAGGGCTTCGACCTGTCGAGCCTGCGGCTGCTCGGCTCGGTCGGCGAACCGATCAACCCTGAGGCGTGGATGTGGTACCGCGAGGTGATCGGCGGCAACGTCGCCCCTGTCGTGGACACCTGGTGGCAGACCGAGACCGGCGCGATCATGATTTCGGCGCTTCCCGGGGTCACCGTCGCGAAGCCGGGCGCCGCGCAGGTACCGATCCCCGGGGTGTCGATCGACGTGCTCGACGAGGCCGGCGTGCACGTGGGCCACGGTAACGGCGGGCTGCTCGTCGTCACCGAGCCCTGGCCGTCGATGCTCCGCGGCATCTGGGGCGACCCGGAGCGGTTCATCGAAACGTACTGGGAGAAGTTCGGTGAGGCGAACCCGCGCTACTTCGCCGGCGACGGCGCCCGCCTCGACGAGGACGGCGATATCTGGCTGCTCGGCCGGGTCGACGACGTGATGAACGTCTCCGGGCACCGGCTCTCCACCGCGGAGATCGAGTCCTCGCTCGTGTCGCACCCGATGACGGCCGAGGCGGCCGTGGTCGGCGCGCACGACGAGACGACCGGCCAGGCTGTCGTCGCATTCGTGATCATCAAGTACAGCCACCTCGAGGAGTCCTCGCACGAGGACATCCAGGCGGTGCTGCGTGCGCACGTGACGCAGCAGATCGGCGCGATCGCCCGGCCCCGGCAGATCTTCATCGTGAACGAGCTGCCGAAGACCCGCTCGGGCAAGATCATCCGCCGCCTGTTGCAGGACGTCGCAGAGGGCCGCGAAATCGGCGACACGACGACCCTCGCCGACACCTCCGTGATGCAGGTGATCAAGAGCACCCTGGGGTAGCCGGGCCGGCCGGACGAGGGGGCAGTGAGGGTTTTCACAAGCGGCCCCCCTATCGTGGGGACAATGCCTCGTCTTCCCTCGTCCGGACGCCTGGTCGCGCTCGACGCACTCCGCGGTGTCGCCGCGGGCATTGTGCTCGTGCACCACGTCTCGATGACCGCTCCCGGCATCGCGGCCGCATACCAGTCGACCGTCGGCGTCGACACCGGTTCGGCGGGCTGGTGGTCGACCCTGACCCCGCTCAAGTTCCTCGTCGCCGGCCCCGAGTTCGTGCTGGTCTTCTTCGTCCTCAGCGGTTTCGTGCTCGTACGCTCACCGCTCGCGAGCCGGGCCGCGAGCACGGCGAACGGGCTCGCCGCCCGCGGCTACGACTGGGTGGCCTATTACCCGCGCCGCATCATCCGCCTGGCGATCCCCGTCGTCGTGTCCGTCGCCCTCGCCGCCGCGTGGATCCTCCTCGTGCCGCGTGCGGGCATCGACGTCGGCGGCAGTTGGCTCAAGCGGCAGGACAATCCCGACATCGGCCTCCCCAACCTGCTCGGCGAGGCGAGCGTCATCGGCGGCTCCGGCCGGCCGGACGTCAACCCGCCGCTCTGGTCGCTGACCTGGGAGATGTGGTTCTCGCTTCTGCTGCCGATCTGCGTGCTGCTCGCCGTCGCGACCCGCCGGCTGCCCGCGCTCTGGGCGGCGGCGTTCCTCGCCGTGAGTGCGACCGGGTACGTCACCGGCATCGAGCCGCTGATGTACCTGCCCGCGTTCGGCCTCGGCGCCCTGCTCGCCGCGAACCACGAGTCACTCCGCGTCTGGGCGGCCCGGGTCGCCGCACGACGCGGCGGCACCGCCATCTGGATCGAGCTCACCGCCCTCGGCCCCGCGCTGCTCGTGTCGCACTGGCTGCTGCGCCCGCAACTCAGCGGGCTCTGGGGCGACCTGACGCTCGCGCTGCGGGTGCCCGGCGCCGTGCTCGTCGTCGCCGTCGTCGCGCTCTGGCCCCCGCTGCAGCGCCCGCTCTCCGCCCGGCCGCTGGTCTGGCTCGGCCGGGTGAGCTTCAGCCTGTACCTCGTGCACTTCCCGGTCGTCGTCGCCTTCGGCACGATGTTCGGCCCTGGCCGCTGGTGGCTCGGCGCGCTCGTCTCTGTGCCGCTCAGCCTCGCGCTCGCGCAGCTGATGTACCTGTGGGTCGAGCTGCCCTCGCAACGCGTCGCGAATTGGACGGGCCGGTGGGCGAGCGAGACGGCCGGTGCGCTACGGAGGCGCGGCGGCAGGCGAACGGATGCCGCGGCATCCGCCGCCCCCACCTCTCCCGTGCCCGAGAACGAGCGCGCGAGCGCCTAAGCGAACGAGACGATGAGCTCCACCTCGACGGGCGAGTCGAGCGGCAGCACGGCGACGCCGACTGCCGACCGGGCGTGCACGCCGCGGTCGCCGAAGATCTCGCCGAGCACCTGCGACGCCCCGTTGACGACGCCGGGCTGGCCGGTGAACCCGGGGTCGGATGCGACGAACCCGGTGACCTTGACCACCTGCGTGATGCGGTCGAGCGACCCGATCACGGCCTTGATCGCGGCGAGGGCGTTGAGCGCGCACAGGCGGGCGTACTCCTGGGCGTCCGCGGCGGGCACGAGACCGTGGCCGTCGCCGACCTTTCCGGTCTCCGGCAGCACGCCGGACACCATCGGCAGCTGGCCGGAGGTGAAGACGAGGTTGCCAGAGACGACAGCGGGAACGTAGGACGCCACCGGGGGAACCACACTCGGCAGGTCGATCCCCAGTTCGGCGAGACGCGCATCAATGATCGACACGATCAGGCCTCCTTCACGACGGGACGCTTGAGGTATGCAACGAGGCCGCCCTCCGGTCCCGGCACGACCTGGACGAGCTCCCAGCCGTCCGATCCCCAGCTGTTCAGGATGGCGGCGGTGTTGTGGATCATCAGCGGGGTGGTGAGGTACTCCCAGGCAGGCATAAGACTCCGATTCAGGCGGTTTTACAGATTTGTCCCTTACGCTCAATTGTATGTCTGCCAAAAATCGAACGGTCAGCGGCTCCCTGGGCGGTCTCCTGGGTTTCGTTGGAATGAGTGCAATCGTCGGTGTTCTCGTGACGGCCGCGGTCACTCCCGCTCTCGCTTTGTCGGGCATGGCTGCCACGAACACGATCAACGTCTTCGAGAACCTGCCCGACTACCTGAAGATCGACCAGCTCTCGCAGAAGAGCAACATCTACGCGACCACGAGCACCGGCGCCCCCTACCTCCTGGCCTCGTTCTACGACCAGAACCGCGTCGAGGTCGCCTCGGATGCGATCAACCAGTTCGTCAAGGACGCCGCGACCTCCGGTGAAGACCCCCGGTTCTACGACCACGGCGGCGTCGACCTGCAGGGCACCGTCGGCGGCCTCGTCTCGACCCTCGCGGGCGGCGGCACCCGCGGTGGTTCCTCGATCACCCAGCAGTACGTCAAGAACGTGCTCGTGCAGAAGTGCGAAGTGCTCACGGATGCGCAGAAGAAGTCGGACTGTTATGACGCGGCCACCGCGACCACTCCCGACCGCAAGCTCAAGGAGATGCGCCTCGCGATCGGCGTGGAGAAGAAGTACGCGAAGGACGACATCCTCCGCCAGTACCTGAACATCACCGGCTTCGGCGGCACCGTCTACGGCATCGAATCGGCCGCGGAGTACTACTTCGGCGCGACGGCGGCGACGCTGACGCTCCCGCAGGCCGCGAGCCTCGTCGCGATCGTGAACAACCCGGTCAAGTTCCAGCTCGACCAGCCCGACAGCGAGACCAACGGCGCCGCGAACGGCTACGCCGCGAACAAGGACCGCCGCGACTACATCCTCGACCAGATGCTCAAGTACGGCAAAATCAACCAGGCCGACCATGACGCCGCGATCGCCACCGCCATCGAGCCCAGCATCCACGAACCCTCGACCGGCTGCCAGACCGCCGGCGGCAGCGCGTACTTCTGCGACCTCGTCGTAAGTACTCTGCAGAACAACCCGGTCTTCGGAGCCGACGACACCACCCGGATGGCCAACTTCCGCCGCGGCGGGTTCAACGTCTACACGACCCTCGACTTGGACCTCCAGCAGGCCGCTGAGGCGACGATGAAGGCCAACGTTCCCGACACCTTCCCCGGCTGGGACGTCGGTGGCGTGGCCGTGAGCGTCGGTGTGGGCACCGGGAAGGTGCTCGCCATGGCGCAGAACAAGGACTACAGCCAGGACCCGGCCGTGCAAGCCACCGGCGCGAACTACACGGGGATCAACTACAACACCAACGTCGACCAGGGTGGTTCGCACGGGTTCCAGCCCGGCTCGATGTACAAGGTGTTCACCCTCGCCGAGTGGTTGACCGAGGGTCACTCGCTCAATGAGCGGGTCGACTCCCGTATCAAGTCGAACTGGGGCACCTTCCGGGACAGCTGCGCGACCGGCGGCACCGTGAGCTTCCCGGGCTACAACCCGAAGAACGACTCGTCGTCCGAGACCGGCGCCAACTACAGTGCGCTGCAGTCGACGATCGGGTCCATCAACACGGGCTTCATCGGCATGGCGAAGAAACTCGACCTGTGTGCCATCCGCAAGACCGCGGAGGCCTTCGACGTCACGCGCGCCGACGGCGGCCCGCTCGAACAGGGTGCCTCCGCGGTGCTCGGCACCAACGAGGTCGCGCCCCTGAGCATGGCGGTCGCCTTCGCCGGCATCGCCAACAAGGGCACGACCTGCAGCCCGATCGTGATCGACCACATCACCGGCTCCGACGGAACCACACTCCCGGCGCCGACAAGCGACTGCCACCAGTCAGTCGACCCCAACGTCGCGGCCGGCATGACGACCGCCATGCAACAGGTCATGACCAGCGGAACCGCGATCGCCTCCAATTCGGCCACGAGCCCGAAGGTCCCGATGATCGGTAAGACCGGTACCACCGACGGCAACAAGGACACCTGGATGGGCGGCGCAAGCAGCAAGGTCGCTACCATCGTCGGAGTGATGAGCGTCACCGGCGACAAGGACCAGCGCAACACCACCTTCGCGAGCGGCCAGGCGGCCACCGCCCGGCACCGGATGTGGCCTGTCATAATGAGCGTCGCCAACGCCAAGTACGGCGGAGACGCGTTCCCCGCCGCGACCGGAACGATCGTCAATGCGGTTCAGATCCCCATCCCGGACCTCCGCGGCAAGAGCATCAGTGAGGCCCAGTCCACCCTTGAGGCGGCCGGCTTCCTGTTCGTCGACGGCGGCCCGATTGACTCGGAGCTCCCGGGCGGCACTGTCGCCAAGACCGACCCGGCAGGAGCAACAAGCACGAGCCGCGGCTCGAGCGTGACCGTGTACACCAGCAACGCCTCGCAGATCGTCGTGCCCGACGTCGTGGGCAAGAGTGAGGGTGAGGCTCGATCGACGCTCGGCAAGTTCGCCGTCGCGAAGACGGACGGCGACACCACCGATCCGACACAGGTGGGCAAGGTCATCTCGATGTCCCCGGCCGCCGGTGGCGGAGCCAAGCCCGGTGACACCATCACGATCGTGATCGGAAGGCTCGCCGCCACCAACAACGGCAACGGCAACGGCAAGGCTGGCGGATGAGTACCCTCGGCACCGGGGCCAAGGCCCTCCTCGTCGGCACGGGCGCGCTAGCCGCGGCCGGTGCCGGCGCGTTCGCCTGGGGATCTCTGCTCGAACGTCGGATGTTCACCCTGCGTGAGGCATCCGTGCCCGTGCTCGCCCCAGGCTCGAAACCGATCCGTGTGCTGCACATCTCGGACCTGCACCTCGCCCCCTGGCAGAAGGACAAACAGGAGTGGGTGCGCAGCCTCGCCGCGCTGAAGCCCGACCTCGTCGTGGACACCGGAGACAACCTCGGCCACACGGATGCCTTCGACGCCCTCGCGTACACGCTCGAGCCGTTCGCGGGGATCCCCGGGATCTTCGTCAACGGTTCCAACGATTTCTGGGGACCGCAGCTGAAGAATCCGTTCCGGTACTTCGGCGGACCGTCGCTGCTCAAGGCCGCCCCGCAGAACCGGCTCGACACCGACCGTCTGCACGGGATCTTCGCGAATCTCGGCTGGAACGACATCAACAATGCCGCGGAGGCGCTCGACATCAACGGCACCCACCTCGAGCTCTTCGGCGTGGACGACCCGCACATCGGACGCGATCGCCTCGACCTGATCACCCGGGCCGTCGACGACCTCCGCGGTGACGACCCGCTCGGCGACGAGACCTGGCCGGACTCCGCGGAGCACCGCGAGCCACGGCCGACGGTCACGATCGGCGTCGCGCACGCGCCGTACCGCCGGGTGCTCACCTCGTTCGTGAACCACGGCGCGCAGCTGATCCTCGCGGGGCACACCCACGGCGGCCAGGTCTGCGTGCCCGGCTTCGGCGCCCTCGTCACGAACTGCGACATTCCGCGGTCTCAGGTCAAGGGGCTCAGCCTCTGGGGATCCGGACTCCGCAGCGCATACCTCAACGTTTCGGCCGGCCTCGGCACGTCGATCTACGCCCCGGTGCGCTTCGCCTGCCCGCCCGAGGCGACCCTGCTGACCCTGACCGCCTCGTCGTAGGCGGCGCTCACGGGATCCGTTCGGGGGCTGCACCGAGCATCCATGTGCATGGGGTTATACTTGACAAGGCTTACGGGCCATCGGGGTATGGCGCAGCTTGGTAGCGCGCGTCGTTCGGGACGACGAGGTCGCAGGTTCAAATCCTGTTACCCCGACAGCAAAACACAGAAACGGAAAACCCCCACTCGCGAGAGTGGGGGTTTTCTGCTGTGCGCAGGGCGGACATCCGCTTGGTGAATGCGATCACCCTCGGCCTTGACTCGCATGACTACTCGTGCGAGAGTAAACGCATGTCATCGATTCGCCTGTTCATTCTCGGCTCCCTCGCCGAGCGCGGACCGATGCACGGCCACCAGCTCCGCCTGCTCGCCGAGGAGGAGCACGTGCACATGTGGACGGACATCTCCGTCGGCGCGGTGTACGGGGCGATCAAACGCCTCGCGACCGAGGGGCTGATCAGCGTGGCCCGCGTCGAGCGCGAGGGCCACTACCCCGAGCGACAGGTCTACGAGATTTCGGATGCCGGGCGCCGGGACCTCGCCGCGCTCCGGCTCGAGGGGTTGCGCACGATCGTGCTCAAGCCCGACCCGTTCGACCTCGCGATGACCCGGCTCGACCCCGACCGCCTCGATGAACTCCCCCTGATGATCGAGGCACGCCTGCTCGCCCTGCGCGCCATGCTCACCGATTCCGAAGCCACCACGGCGCACGCCCTCCCCTATCTCACCGCCAGCGAGAGTTTTGTCATGCAGCACAAGGCAGCCCGCCTGCGCGCCGAGATCGCCTGGCACGAACACCTCGTCACCGTCCTCCCCGACATCGTCGCGGACGAACTAGCCCGAAAGGCCGACTGACCATGTCAGACACCAACGCTCCGACCTCCACCGGGGCCGGCACCGGCACGCCCGGCACGCCCGGCGCGACCAACAGCCACGGCACGCCCGGCACCCGACCGCCCGTCGTGATCCCCCGCCACGCGTGGCAGGCCCTGATCGTGCTGCTGGCCGGCATGTTCATGGCGCTGCTCGACACCACGATCGTGAACGTCGCCCTGCCGACCATCCGGGAGAGCCTGAACGCCTCAGAGGCGACGCTGTCCTGGATCATCTCCGGGTATGCGCTCGCGTTCGGGCTCGCGCTCATCCCCGCCGGGCGCCTCGGCGACCGGATCGGCCACAAGTGGGTCTTCTTCACCGGGCTCGCGCTCTTCACCCTCGCGAGCCTCGCCTGCGGCCTCGCGCAGAACGACCTGCAGATGATCATCGCTCGCGTCGTGCAGGGCCTCGCCGGCGGTATCTTCGTGCCCGCCGTCACCGCAGTGATCCAGCTCCTGTTCCCGCCGATGGCGCGCGGCAAGGCGTTCGCCATCATGGGCTCGGTCATCGGCGTCTCGACCGCGCTCGGCCCGATCCTCGGCGGCCTGATCATCCAGGCGTTCGGCGACGAGAACGGCTGGCGCCTGGTGTTCTGGGTCAACCTCCCGATCGGCGTCGCGGCGCTCATCGCCGCCGTGTTCATGCTCCCCGCCGGCGCCGAGCGCGACCCGAACAAGCCGAGCTCGGGCATCGACTTCGTCGGGCTCGTGCTGCTCTCCGGCAGCCTCGTCGCCCTCCTCGTGCCGCTCATCGAGGGCCAGGACCAGGGCTGGCCACTATGGACCTACCTCACCCTCGTCGCCGGCGCGCTGCTCCTCGCCGCGTTCGGGGCCTGGGAAGTCAACTACGCCCGCCGCGGCAAGAGCCCGCTCGTGCCGCCGCACCTGTTCTCGCACCCGGCCTTCTCCGGTGGAGTCGTGCTCGCGCTCGTCTACTTCGCGGCGTTCACAAGCATCTTCTTCACGATCTCGATCCTCTGGCAGGCGGGCCTCGGCCACACCGCCCTCGAGTCCGGGCTCGTCTCGATCCCCTTCGCGATCGGCAACATCGTCGGCGCCTCGCAGAGCAACCGGCTCGCGCAGCGCCTCGGCCGCACGGTGCTCGTGATCGGCGTGACCCTCGTCACGACCGGCCTGATCTGGATCTACCTCGCCCTGCTCCTGATCGGCCCGTCGATCACCAACTGGGAGCTGCTGCCGCCGCTTCTCATCGCAGGCCTCGGCAGCGGATTCTTCATCGCCCCGAACGCGCAGTTCATCGTCGCGACCGTCGACCGCGCAGAGGCCGGTGCCGCGAGCGGTGTCGTCGGCGTGATGCAGCGGGTCGGCGCCGCCGTCGGCATCGCCGTGATCGGCAGTGTGCTCTTCGGCAACCTCGTCGTCGCCGGGCCGGGGAAGGACGCGCTGGCGTCCGCATTCACGACCGCCGCGACGGATGCGATGGCCGTCAGCGCCGCGTTCAGCGTGCTGGCGCTGCTGCTCGTCTTCGTGCTGCCGAAGCGGGTCGACGCGCACTTCTAGCCCGCGGCATCCGCCCGTCGCGTCGCACGCGGCATCGCGTCGGCGTTCGACGATCGGATGCAGCGGGTCAGCCGACCCGGGTGAGCTCGGTGAACGACATGGTCGCGTTCGAACCGTTGATGCAGGTTTGGTACAGCAGGTCGTAGCCGCGCGGGATGGAGTCGGTGCGATCGGTGTTCGCGTTGAGAACTGCGACGACCGCGCCGACCCGGTAGGTGCCCGACCGCACCCCGGTCAGCGCGATGAGAGTGCCGTCCGCCGGGAAGTGCGACCCGCCGCACGACCAGTGCTCGGCGATCACCGCGACTCCGTAGTTGCCGCTGAGGTCGACGGCACCCTGGCAGCTGTCGATCTCGGCCTGCCAGCCGCTCGTCCAGACGTATTTTGTGTAGGTGGGCACGCCCTGCGCGGCGGCGGATGCGGCCGCTTCCGCCTCCGCAACGGCCTGCGCGGCCGCGGCGACCCGTGCCGCCTCGGCAGCAACGGCCGCAGCTTCCGCGACCCGCGCCTCCTCCGCAACCCGGGCAACCTCCGCGACCCGGGCGACTTCGGCAACCCGGGCAACTTCCGCGACCCGTGCGACCTCGGCGATGCGCGCCGCTTCTGCGATCCGTTCCGTCTGCGCGGCGGTGGACTGCGTGGCGGTGGACTGCGTGGCGCCGAACGCGAGCCGGGCCGCCGCCCCGGGGAACCCCGGCCGAGGGGACTGCCAGTCGACGAGACCACGAGAGGGACCTTTCCGGTCGAGAGTGACCGGCACAAAGGTCACTCTCGACCGGAAAGGTGTGCGCTGCAGGTTCGCGTACCGGCCGGACCCCACGGCGCCGACCGCCGAGTCGGACGAGTCGGAGGAGCCGGAGGAGCCGGGCGCGACAGCGGCGGACGCGGAGGCGGGGTCGGGCGCGGGGGCATCCGCTGTAATGCGGGCCGCGGCGAACGTGGGCGTCGCCGCGACGAGCACGAGGCTCACGGCCCCGACGACGCGGGCACACCCGCCGACCGTTCGGCGAAACCACGACCGGTGTTGTGGCGCGTCCATAGCAACCTGCCCGTGCCGCCCCTGTTCGGATGGGGGCGGCCCAGTCAGTAAATCCCGGTCAGCGGGACGTGACTACCCCTCAGTTTCTTCCCCGAACAGGGGTATTATGCCGCGGCGTCCGCGGGGTCCGCACGCAGGTCGGCCACGATCTCGAGCGAGCGGATGCGCCCCACAAGCGTTGCGGACTGCGCACTGAGCATGAGCTCGTCGGCCCCTGTGGCATCGAGGAGCGCCGTGAGCCGGGCATCCACCTCGGCCGGGGTGCCCACGGCCTGGCGGCGATTCCGGGACGCCACGAACGAGAGCTCATACTCGGTGAAACGGTAGGCGAGCGCCTCCTCGAGCGACACCGGAGCGGGCTTCTTACCCTGCCGCATCCGCAGGAACGTGATCAGCCCGGGCAGCGACTCCCGGCGCACCACTTCGGGGTCGTCGTCGCTGATCAGCCCGACCGCGATCATCGCGTGCGGGGCGGCCAGGAACGCGCTCGGCTCGAAGTGCGCCCGGTACAGGTCCAGGGCTTCCTCGGTGTGCTCGCCCGCGAAGTGGTGCGCGAACGTGAACGGCAGCCCGAGCACCCCGGCGAGCTGCGCGCTGAACCCGCTCGAGCCGAGCAGCCACGTCTCCGGGGCATCGCCGAGCCCCGGGTAGGCCGTGATGCCGCGCAGTGGGTTATCCGCCGCCATGCCGCCGTGGAAGAACCCGATCAGGTCCACAAGCTGTTGCGGGAAATCGTCGACACCCAGCCCGGATTCGCTCCGGCGCAGGGCGAGCGCCGTCGCGCCGTCGGTGCCGGGCGCCCGCCCGATGCCGAGGTCGATCCGGTCGCCGTAGAGGGCGCGCAGGGTGCCGAACTGCTCGGCGACGACAAGCGGGGCATGGTTGGGCAGCATCACGCCGCCAGACCCGACCCGGATCCGCGTCGTCCGCGCCGCGATTCCCGCGATCAGCACGGGCGGCGCGCTCGAGGCGATCGCCGGCATGTTGTGGTGCTCGGCCACCCAGAACCGGTCGTAGCCGAGCTCCTCCGCACGCTGCGCCAGACGGATGCTGCCGGCCACGGCCTCCGCGTTACTGCCGCCCGCGGGGCGGCTGGCCAGATCGAGCACGCTGATCGGCAAAGTTTTCATCTTCTATTCAAACAACGTTTGAACGTGCGAGATTCCCTGCTTTGCGCACCCCTCCGGTGCATAACTCCTGCAAACTCTCGGAAAACCCCGCAAAGTGGGCACTTTGGGCCTGTTTCGAGAGGATGTGCAGGAGTTATGCCGTTCCTGAGAGTCTCTCCGGATCTGACCAAAGGCACATTCGATTGGATACAGTATCACCACCAACAGCACACGATAGGCCCGGCCATGAACCAATTACGTGACCACACCGTCATTGATGCCGGTTCCAAGTCTTCCTTCTCGCAGCGCGAACGCGCCGACCAGGACCCGATGCCCTCACACGCGTTCCGAGCGATGGCATTGCTCGACGTGCGCGGACTCACAGTGGCCACCGCCCGTCCGGGCACTCGCGGCCGCGCCGCAACGCCCGGTGAACAAGAAGTGTCCCGCGTCGCGCTCACCCTGATGCAGGGCGAGTCGCTGGCCCTCGTCGGCGAGTCCGGCAGCGGCATGACCGCCACAGCGCTTGCCATCGCCGGCCTGCTGCCCCCGACCATGACCGTGACGAACGGGTCGATCCTGTTCAACGGCCAGGAACTCGTCGGTCTGAGCCGTCGCGCCCAAGCGCGCCTGCTCGGCGCGAACATTGGATACCTTCCCCCCGACCTGCTGGGGTTTCTCGACCCCACCCGCACCATCCTCAGCCAGCTCGCGACCCCGCTCAGGCGACGCCTCGGACTCGACCGCCCCGCCGCCCGCGCGCGCACCCTCAAGGCCCTCGCCCGCGTGGGCCTGGACAACCCCGAGGTCGTCGCACTCTCCTACCCGGGCGACCTCACCCCCGTCGTCATCCAGCGTGTGGCCGTCGCCGCGGCCCTGTCCCTTGACCCCGAGCTCCTCATCGCCGCGATCCCCGCGCACGCCCGCCCGCTCGCCGACCTGCTCCGCCTCGTGCGCGCCCTGCAGAGCAAGCACCAGTTCGCGCTCATCCTGGTCACCGACGACGTCGGCGTCGCCGCCGAGTGCTGCGAGCGCATCGCGGTTCTGCAGGCCGGACGCATCATCGAACAAGGCTCGGTCGACGAGCTGCTCGAGTCCCCGCAGCATCCGCACACCCAGCGGATGCTCGACGCCCGCCAGCCGTATACCCTCAGTCCCGCAGACCTCGCACCCGGGGCCAGGTCCGGCGTACCGGAGGTCGTCGCGCTGCACTCCGTGGGCGCCTCCGCGTTCTACCACGGCGCCGGCACCCTCGCCGGCTAGCGCCGCCGCCAGCGGGCGCCCAGCGACGCCCCCGGTCCCTGACCGATTCGACGGACTTCTTCCGTTCTGCACCGGTTCAACCGCCGTCCCCCGTGCTGAGAATCCACAAACTCAGTGGAATTAGTTCGCGCGGACTCCAGCGGGCGACCAGCCGGGAGGCATACAGTGGAAGGATCGATGGTGACGTGGTCCACAACCCGACGCCGTCGGACCGGTCGCTCATCCGCTCTGTTCCGGGGAGGTGCTGTGGTGTTCGACACGATCGCTGAACGGCAGGGACGACCCGTCCCCGCGGGGACCGGGCACCGGCATCCGCTGCTGCGCCGCTGGGTGATCGCCCTTGCCGTCGTCTATGTGGTCGCCCTCGCCCTGATCGCGTTCTGGCCGGTTCCGGTCGACCGTAACATCGACGGCCCGCTGCTGCACCTGATCAACTGGCTGCACCAGCACGGCGCCCCGGGCTGGTTCCGCTACAGCACGGTCGAGTTCGGCGCGAACATCGTGCTCTTCATCCCGGTCGGGGTGTTCATCGTGGTGCTCGCCGGCGCCCGGCGCTGGTGGTGGGCGATACTCGTCGGGTTCGCCGCGAGCTGCACGATCGAGCTCTGCCAGTTGCTCTTCCTCTCGAGCCGCTTCGCGACCCTCAACGACGTCATCGCTAACACGAGCGGGGCCGTCGTCGGTGCCCTCCTCGGCCTCGTGCTGCTGATCCTCGCCGAGATCGCCCGCCCGCGCACCCACGCCGCGGATGTCTAACTCACCGTCCCGAGGAACCTCGGCCGAGAACGCCGGGCAAGTTCAGCACCGGCAGTGATAACGGTGAGCCGAATTTTCTTACTGGCCGTCGGCCGGGGAATGGCCTAGCATTTTGCTTATGAGCCGGCTCATCAGCCGGGCAGCCTCGGCGCTGCGCAGGTCGGGGGAATCATGAAGAGAATGTCATTCTGCGGCATGACGTTCCTCACCACGGATGCCGTTGCCGACGCGGTGCTGGAGCTGACAGCACTGCTCACGCACGGGCACAATTCGGAACTGCTTGTGGTGCCCTCATTCGCCCAGGACGGCAGCGAAATACTCGTCAACCTTCTTGTCGCCCCCGGCAGCGAACTCATCAGCATTCCGGAGAACGACCACGGGGCCGAACGTGACACGTCCCGCGCCGTGGCGGTTCTGCGCGATCAAATCGACGTCCTCACTTCCGAGCGCGACACCGGAATCACCACCACACGGGCGGTCGCATCGTCGAGTGCCGACTGGGCGTCCGAAGACCACTGGGACGACGTCTACTAGCTCCGACCGAGCCCGGCGTGCACCGTTCCCCGACCCCTAGTCAGTATCAAAACCCGCACCACGACCCGCATCCGCCTCGAACCCCGCACCATCACCAGGTCCGGGCTCTGCACCGTCCCAGCCCAGAATCGCGTTTCGCGCGCCGAGTATATGAGCGCGCATCGTCGCTTCGGCCCACAGCGCATCGTGCGTTCGGAGCGCGGCGAGGAGGTCTCTATGGTGGTGGTTGCTGATAGCCCGAAAATGTCCGCCATCACGGCGGAAGACCTCCGCCATCATCGGCACACGGCCGACGGAGTTGATCAGCCGGACCAGCTTCTGATCCCCCGATGCCGCTATGACAACGTGGTGGAATTCGGCGTTGAGCTCGCCCAGGCGGGCGACACCCTCGTCGTCAGTGGACAGCACAAAATCGTCCATCGCCACGATGAGGTCAGCAAGTCGAGCGAGCGTGACGTCGTCGATGCGGGCCGCAGCCAGGCCGGCGGCGCGACTCTCCAGATCGCCGCGCAGCACGTACGTGTCCCGCACCTGTTCCTTCGTACAGGAGACGACCGTCGCACCGCGATGGGGCGTGAATTCCACCAACCCGGCCTCGTGCAGGCGGCGGAGGGCCTCACGAACCGGGGTGCGGCTGAGACCCAGCTCTTCCGCAAGGGACTGCTCCCTGATCACCGCTCGTGCGGGGATCTCGCCCGACAGAATGCGACGACGGAGGTACTCGAACGCGGCCTCCCCGCCCGTCACGCCCTCCGGAGCATGTGTGGCTTGGTTTGTCTGCACTGACGTCATGGCCTATCCATTTCTTACGAGCATGCGCGCAAAACGTCTCAACGCGCAGAACACTTTCGGGTGAACACGATTATCGTCCAGAAGCGCCATCTGGGCAACGACTTTAACGCTCGGTGTTAGCGCTCCCCCGCCGCTGCGGTGTCGACCTCGCCTCAGATCAGGTCCATCCCCGAGTTTTCCCACCCGCAGCCCTCTCGCGGACACCGATCCAGCCAGGACCGCACGTCAAGCTCCGCCGGCATGGCATACGGCCCGCGCACGACAGGGCTGTCGCAGTTCGGGCACAATAGAATGAACATGCGATCATCGTAGGCACAATCTGGCTTGAGGAGCCAGCCACGCAGTGTCACATCCCCGCGGTAGAGGTCACTTCCTTGCAACCGGCCCGACGACCAGGCCACGCCGATCGACTGCCGCCCCAGGACCTACTGCGCCGGGACCGTCTGCATGGTCTGGTACTCCGGCTCGAACGTGTCGAGGGTATCCGTCTGGAACGCGTGCTGCACTGTCGCAAGCTTCGCCAGGTCGAGGTTCACGATCGACTGCCCGTTGCTCGACACCGCGATCCCCTTCGTTGGCGCCGTGAAGAACGTGAAATCCGTCGAGCGGATGCTGGCCAGCGACCCCGCGAGCGCCGTCAGGTAGTCGACGTTGAGGCCTTCGTCCACGGCAATGTACGGACGCACCGCAGACAAGAGGGCGGATACCTTGCCGGGATCGGTCAGCGTCTCCGGCTGCATCGCCTTGGTGAGGGTGGCCCGCATCACCAGCTGCTGGTTGCGCACCCGCTGGAAGTCCCCGTCGGGGAACGCCCGCCACTCGCGCGCGAAGGCGAGGGTCTCGTCGCCGGTGAGGTGTTGCATCCCCGACGGGTAGTAGTGGTCGCTCGCGGAGGACTGGAACCCGACCGGGTTCAGGATGCCCACCCCGCCGAGCGCATCGGTGAGGCCCTTGTACCCGGCGTAGTCCACGAGTGCGACATGGTCGATGCGGGTGCCGATGAGTCCCTCGATCGTTTGCACGGCGAGCGGAACGCCGCCATAGGAGAGCGCCGCATTGATCTTGTCCGAGCCGTGGCCGGGCAGGTCGAGCCAGCTGTCCCGCAGGATCGACATCACGTAGACGTGGTGCCGGTCTGCTGGAATGTGTACAACCATGATGGTGTCGGAGCGCTGTTTACTGATGTTCACGAGCGAACCGTTGACTTGATCCCAGGTGTCCGAGCCCAGCAGCAGGATGTTCTGCGCCCCTGCGGCGAGCCCGGTCGAGACCGGCGGCCGGGCGGCATCCGCCGGAAACGGCTGGGACAGGGTGGGGAGCTGGAGGTCGAAGAGCCGCCCGACGATAGACCCGATGCTCGCGACATCGGCCGCCGCCGCCAGAACGAGCACGAGCACGATGGAGGTGATTCGCCAGACCCCCGACGGCTGGCGCACAGCAGCCGACTCCGTCACGATTCTCGATTCGGGTTCGACACGGTGGGCCTCCAGCAGTCACGGTGCAAGAACGGTGCGTTTCAGGTGCAAACAATATAGCTCGGGCCGCAAGCCCTGTCCCGGGGGCCAAAGGCCCAAAAACACCCGTAAACGGGGGCGACACGCCGTCTATCACCGCGTAATGACGCCGTAACCTTTCTTCAATAACCTGAGTGGCATGACCACGAAGATAACCAAAGCCGTCATCCCCGCCGCCGGGTTGGGTACGCGCTTCCTGCCTGCCACGAAGGCCATGCCCAAGGAGATGCTCCCGGTCGTGGACAAGCCGGCAATCCAGTACGTCGTCGAGGAAGCCGTCGCCGCCGGCCTCACCGACGTGCTCATGATCACGGGCCGCAACAAGAACGCGCTCGAGAACCACTTCGACCGGATGACCGAGCTCGAGGACCTCCTCGAGAAGAAGGGCGACCAGGACCGCCTCGCCAAGGTGCGTTTCGCCACCGGACTCGCCGACGTGCACTACGTGCGCCAGGGCGACCCGCTCGGTCTCGGCCACGCCGTATTGCGTGCAAAGATGCACATCGGGTTCGAGCCCTTCGCCGTTCTCCTGGGCGACGACATCATCGACGACCGTGATGTGCTGCTGTCCAAGATGCTCACCGAGCAGACCAAACGCAACGCCACGATCATCGCCCTGATGGAGGTCGAGCCGGAGACCATCCACCTCTACGGTTGCGCTGCCGTCGAGACCACGGACGACCCCGACGTGGTGAAGGTGACCGGCCTGGTCGAGAAGCCTTCCGCAGCGGATGCCCCGTCGAACCTGGCTATCATCGGTCGCTACGTACTCCGCCCCGAGATCTTCGAGGTTCTGCAGAACACCAAGCCCGGCAAGGGCAACGAGATCCAGCTCACCGATGCCCTGCAGGTGATGGCGGTCAACCCGCAGTTCACCGGCGGCGTCTACGGCGTCATCTTCCGCGGCCGCCGCTACGACACCGGCGACCGGCTCGACTACATCAAGGCCATCGTGCAGCTCGCTGTCGACCGCCCCGACCTCGGCCCGGACCTGCGCGTCTGGCTGCAGGAGTTCGCCGCGACCCTCGAATAGCGGGAGCACACAGCACCCCGAAGGGGCACGGAACCGTCTGGTTGAATATTGGCTTCGATGGGCACCACCTGTGGTGCGGGTGAGCCCCACTGTTCAGATGCGTGATTCGTATCGTTCAGCCCCACTGCCGGCGTGGTTGAGCACCACCTGAAAAGCTCCTCCCACCATGTGAGCGCCACGTGGTGGAAGGAGTACCGGTAATGGTACGGAAGATCAAAGCAAAGCAGATCCTGCAGCTGCGAAATCAGGGCTTGTCGCGACGGGCGATCGAGTCCGCCCAGGGGATGTCCCGGCACAGCATTCGGGCTGTGCTCGATGCAGCAGAGCGGCTCGGGGTCGGCTGGGACGACGTCGCGGAGTTGTCGGAGGCCATGGTGTATTCGACGTTGTTCCCCGGCCGCGGCGTCCACGAGAGTGTGTTCGCGCAGCCGGACTGGGCGCGGGTGCACACCGAGCTGGCCCGGGTCGGGGTGACGCTGAAGCTGTTGCACCAGGAGTATGTCGACGCCTCATCGATGGCGCAGGCGACGATGAGCTACGACCGGTTCTGCCGCCTCTATGCCGAGCACGCCGCGGTCTCTGGGGCGACGTCGAGGGTCGGCCACAAGGCCGGCCGCAGCATCGAGGTCGACTGGTCCGGGCCCACGATGCAACTAGCGGATCCGACGACCGGTGAGATGTCGAGGGTGTATTTGTTCGTCGCCTGCCTGCCGTTTAGCCGCTACGCCTTCGTGGAAGCCACCCTGGACATGCGGCAGGAGTCGTGGTTGCGCGCCCACACGGCGATGTTCGCCTTCTTCGGCGGCAGCGTCCCACGCCTGGTGCCGGACAACTTGAAGACCGGGGTGATCTCTCACCCGAAGGAAGGGGAGGTCGTTTTGAACGATGCCTACCGGGAGATGGCGGCGCACTACTCGGCCGCAGTGCTTCCCGGCAGAGTCCGCCACCCCCGCGACAAAAGCAGCACTGAGAACACGGTGGCCCATGTCGCGACCTGGGTCATCGCCGGTTTGAGGAAGGAGACGTTCACCTCGCTGGCTCAACTGCGCCTGCGAATCCGGGAACAGATGGACGCCTATAACCGGGAGCCCTTCCAGAAACGCACCGGGTCCCGCCTCAGCGTATTCACCACCGAGGAGAAGCCGCTGCTGCAGGCGCTGCCGGCGGTCCCGTTCGAGATCAGCACCTGGTCCTACAAAAGGAAGGTCAACACCAACGCCCACGTGGTCTGGGCCAAGAACTTCTACTCCGTTCCCTTCAACCAGATCGGCGCGCTGGTCGACCTGCGCGTCACCGAGACGATGCTGGAGGTCTATCGCCGCGATGAGCGCCTGGCCAGCCACCTGCTGCTGCCGGCAACGACCAGCAACCAGTATCGGACCAACGAGGCCGACCTACCCGAAGGTCGCAGTTTCCAGGCCTGGGACCGGACCCGGATCGAGGAATGGGCGACGCGGATCGGGCCGGCAACTGTCACCGTGACGGCCAAGATCTTCGAAACCGTCTTCATCGACGAGGCCGGCTTCGATGCGGCGTTGGCGGTGCTGAAACTGTCGCGCCGGTTCTCCCCGGCCCGGGTCGAGGCCGCCTGCGCGCTCGCGTTGCGGGGTCCGGTCCGATCCCCGCGCTATGCGCATCTGCGGCCGATCCTCGACACCGGGCAGGACAAGACAGGACAGGCCCCCGAGCCCGAGAGCGACGATGGCGGGTATGTCCGCGGCAGCGCCTACTACGCCGGAGGCACCCGGTGAGCGCCCTCGACGGGGAGACCAAACGCAAGCTCCGCGAGATGAACGCCAGCGAGCTGCTGCAGGCGATCGACACCCAGGACGACACCCTCAGCATCGGCCTGGCCTTCGAGGAACGGGTCCGGCTGGCCGTCGACGACGCCTACTCGACGTTCATGCATTCCAAGGTCGACGGGCTGATCCGGCGGGCAGGACTGCGTTATCCGAACGCGGATCTGCGGCGCATCGACCTGCTCGACGAGCGCGGCCTCAACCGGCAGGTGCTCACCCAGCTCGGGACCTGCTCATTCGTCACCCGGCAGCAAAACGTCGTCTTCCAGGGCTTCACCGGGTCGGGGAAATCGTATCTGGGCTGCGCGATCGCCAAACGGGCCTGCGCGCATCGCATCCGCGCCCACTACATCCGGATGCCTGACCTCGAGGAAGCCTGGGTCGCCGCGCAGGACGCCCCGGGCGGGGCGAGCAAGTTCCTCCGCAAATATGCCGCGTTCACGCTGCTGGTCATTGACGAGTGGCTACTCGACCGGCCGACGGAATCGATGCGGACGATGCTGCTGGAGTTGATGGAGCGCCGTTACGGCGAGACCTCGACGGTGTTCTGCACCCAATATCAACAGAAGGACTGGCACCAGCGCCTCGGCGCCGGCGTCCACGCCGACGCCATCATGGACCGCATCATCCACAACACCACCTGGGTCGACACAGGCACCTACAACATGCGGGAACAAGCCGCCCTCGCGACCGCGTAATCCGTGACGAGGAGCACCGGTGGTGCTGAGCCACACCACCACTGGTGCTCTTCCGCACGAACGGTGGGGCTCAACCGCACGATCGGGTGGGGCTCAAAGGCTCGAATACTCAGTCTGGTTCCGTGCCCCTTCTTATGGGTACACCCGCAGTGCGTGACGAGTTCATTTCCCGGACATTGCGCTTTGTAAAAGTTCAGCACGTTCGTACTTCTTCGGCCGTATTCTGGCCAGAGTGCACTAACGATTCCGCCCGGACACCGCCAATCGTCACCAGAGGATTCACAATGTCGTCACCGCGCCCCGAAACATCGCCACCCTCCCCCGACTCATTACCTGCCGCCTGGCAGGTCGACCTGAAATCGATCCACCCGCTCGTCTTCGACAAGTTCGACAGCCCGAAGGCCGTGCCGAAGATCGTTTCGGTCTACTACCCCCTGCAGGGTTGGAACAATTCGATGAAGCGCGCTGTACTCACGATCGGGCTCGTCCACGACCTCCGCTCCGACGGGGCCACCCTCGTGCTCGCGAAATGGCGGAAGCTCGAGCGCACGTTCACGCTGAGCACCCTGGACTTCCCGGTCGACCGGGGCTGACGACTCGTCAGACGGATGCGGCGGCGAGCTTAGGAATCAACGTCTCCAAGAACGCGGCAGTGTCTTCCCAGCCCTCGACAGCGAAGCACTCGACCCCGAGCGCGAGAACCGGGTAGTCGTTGCCGTTCTCGTCGAGACGGTCGCCGACGAAAAGCATGTCATCGAGGGGCACCCCGGTCAGCTGCGCGAGCTTCTTCATGCCGTAGGCCTTGTCGATGCCCTGTCGGGTGATATCGACAGAGGTCGACCCTCCGGAGCGCACCTCGAGGTCGGGCAGCAGCATCTGCACCGCTTCACGCAGGGTGTTCTTCTTGCTCCCGGTCGGGTCCCAGGCGACCTTGGAGGCCACGGGAGCGGCCTGGCCGAGCGCCGAGAACGTAATTTGCGAACCGCGGTCTTCCAAGATCGGACCCCAAGTGTTGCTTTCCCAATAACCGAGTTCTCGGGCCGTGGTCTCGACAGCCACGAGCGCCCGCGACTTCTGGTCATCGGTGAGGTACTCCGCGTAGATCTGCGTCCAGCCACCCCGCTTATGCAGGAAGTACTGCGTACCGCAGGTGGGCATCAGGTGCAGGCGGGCCAGGGTCTCATCGTCGACGTCGTTGAGGTTGTCGATGAGTTGCATGTGGAACTGACCGATCTGGCCACCGGAAATCACGCAGACCTCCACAACACCGAGCAGGCGCACCATCAGGTCGGCCATCCGCGGGTCGATCGGGGATTTGGAGGCCGCAAGTGTGTCATCCAGGTCAAAGGCCACCAGGCGGGGAAGAGTCGTCATGAGTGTGCTGTTTTCCTAACTGAATACTGAGAATGCCCGATGTCGGCCCGGTTACGGACGGCCCAGACCATGGTAGGTCCAGCCGGCAGCACGCCACGCGGCGGCGTCGAAGGAATTGCGTCCGTCGATGACGATCTTGTTCTTGACCAGGGCACCGACCCAGGCCGGGTCGAGGTGTCTAAATTCAGGCCATTCGGTCACGAGCACGACAGCGTCCGCGCCGCGCAAGGTCTCCTCCAGGTCGGTCGAATAGGTGAGCTGGGGGTGCCGCGCCCGCGAGTTCTCGATGCCCTGCGGGTCGGTCGCAACGACGTTGGCGCCGAGACCATGCAGTTGCACGGCGACGTCGAGTGCTGGCGAGTCACGCACATCGTCGGAGTGCGGCTTGAAGCTGAGGCCAAGCACGGCCACCTTGGCGTTGTACGCGCTACCACCGAGTGCCGAGACGGTGAGGTCGATCGCACGCTGGCGTCGACGCAGGTTGATCGAATCCACTTCCTTGAGGAAAGCCACGGATTCGCCACGACCGAGTTCTTCGGCCCGGGCTGTGAACGCCCGGATGTCCTTCGGCAGGCAACCGCCGCCGAAGCCGACGCCGGCGCCCAGGAAACGGCGCCCGATGCGATTGTCGTAGCCGATCGCATCGGCAAGCTGCGTCACATCGGCTCCGGTGACCTCGGCAATTTCGGCCATGGCGTTGATGAAGCTGATCTTGGTGGCGAGGAACGCGTTCGCTGCGACCTTCACGAGTTCGGCCGTGGCGAAGTCGGTGACCACGAGAGGAGTCTCCGCGGCAAGTGCGGCGGCGTAGATCTCGTTGAGCAGCGCGGTTGCGTGCTCGCCGGGCTCTCCAGCGGCAACACCGTAGACCAGACGGTCCGGGCTGATGGTGTCTTTCACGGCGAAGCCCTCGCGCAGGAACTCAGGGTTCCAGGCGAGTGTCGCACCGGTTCCCGATGCTTCCACGATGCCCGCGAGACGAGTGGCGGTCCCGACGGGGACAGTACTCTTGCCCACAACCAGGTCCCCCGCGCCGAGGTGCGGCAGGAGCGCCTGTACTGCAGCGTCCACGTAGGTGAGGTCCGCGGCGTAGCTGCCGGGCTTCTGCGGGGTGCCGACGGCGACGAAATGCACGCGGGAGCCAGCAACTTCGGCAATGTCCGTGCTGAAGCGCAGCCGGCCTGTGGCCATGGCCGAGGTCAGGATCTCGGGAAGGCCAGGTTCAAAGAACGGCGGAAGCCCGACGGCAAGCTGCGCGATCTTCTTCGCGTCGACGTCGATACCGACGACCTCATGCCCGAGCTCTACCATCGCGGCCGCGTGCACGGCCCCGAGATACCCACAACCAATGACAGAAATCTTCATACGTCTAACTCCATACAAAAAGCCTAACGGCGGCGGAACCGAGAATCGAACTCACCTCGGGGTAACGGATGGCAAAGGATCTGCCTCCGGCGTTAAGAAAGGCCCCGGACGATGTCCGGGGCCTTTCCTGGGGGGGGTCACTTCGTGGCGATCAACTTCACACAGTGTCGGAAGAAGTTGCCTCTTGAGTAAACGCTACGCGGCTACGCGGCGGCGGCGAACGAAGCTCAGCACAACCACGAGGGCGATACCGAGGAGGAGCGCACCAGCGGCAGCCCAGATCAGAAGAACCGGGGTGTTGTAGCCGGTGCTGGCGAGGGTCTGTCCGGTCGCGCCGTTGTCAGCGGCCACGACGGTGAGTGTCGCCGTGCCGACGGTGCCGGAGGTGAGGCCGGTGGCCGTGGTGGTGTAGGAACCGGTCGCGTCCGTCGGAAGCGTGACGGAAACGCTGGCCGCACCGGTGGTGGTGGCCGACTTGACGAGCGTCGCCGTTCCGGACTTCACGACGGAGAGAGTAGCGACGCCCGAACCGGTGACGGCGAAGGAGACGCTCTCACCGGGCGTGAAGGACGCGCCGTCGAACGAGACCGTCACTGCCTGGCCAGGAACCGGGGTGCTGTCGGAGACGGCAACGTTTGCTGCCGGGACGTAGCCGGCAGCGTTAGCTGCGGCCGGGACTGCGAAAACGGCGAGGACTGCGAGCGCAATCACCGCGAGGATCTTTTTTGCCATGGTGTTATCCCTGCTGTGGATCACAATGATTTTTCGCCGACACTGGCTGACCTCGAGTGAGGCTACCCCCTACTTTAGGGGACATTCACAGCCCGTTTCCAGTTCGCGTGTTTCTATCGGGTGAACATTTCGTTGCATTGCATACACCCGAGTAGGCCAAAAGCGAGCGCACGCCTCGCGGGCGTGCGCTCGCTTTTCACTCAGCGCCCCTACTGTCGAATGCTAGTGACGTGGTTCCGATACCACTGCACCGTTGATACAAGCCCGTCTTCCAGCCCGATCTGAGCTGTCCAGCCTGCGTCTGCGAGCTTGGAGACGTCGAGGAGTTTCTGGGGCGTGCCGTCGGGCTTCTCTGTGTCCCAGAGAGTCTCTCCTGTGAATCCCACGACCCGCGCGATTGTCTCCGCAATTTCACGAATGGTCACGTCAGACCCGGTGCCTACGTTTACCTGCTCGGGACCGTCGTAGTGCTCCATCAGGTGCAAACACGCTGCAGCCATGTCGTCGACGTGCAGGAACTCGCGGCGTGGAGTGCCTGTCCCCCAGTTAGTAACGGTGGCGGCGCCAGACTGCGCCCCCTCGTCGTATCGGCGTATGAGCGCCGGAAGGACGTGCGACCCTTTCGGCGAGAAGTTGTCGCCGGGACCATAGAGGTTTGTCGGCATCGCTGAGATCCACGGCAACCCGTATTGGCGCCGAACGGCCTGAATCTGCAGGATCCCTGCGATCTTTGCGATCGCATAGGCGTCGTTTGTCGGTTCGAGGTGCCCCGTGAGAAGGGTGTCCTCTCGTATTGGTTGCGGGGCGAGCCGCGGATAGATGCAGGACGATCCCAGAAACAAGAGGCGTTCGACGCCACACTTTAGGGCTGCGTCGAGCACGTTCACCTGTATCCGCAAGTTGTCGCTCAAGAAGTCGACCGGGAACGTGCTGTTCGCCAGGATCCCGCCCACCTTCGCGGCCGCCAATACTGCGTAACGCGGCTTCGCTTCCTCAAAGAATGCGAAGACGGCATCTCGGTCCTTGAGATCCAGCTCAGCAGAGGTCCGACCGATCAGATCGGTGAATCCCTCCGCCTCTAGTCGGCGCCAGATCGCGGATCCGACCAAGCCGCGATGACCTGCGACGTAAAACCGACTTGAGCGGTCCAGGACTCCAGGCACGAATTTGACGTGGTCGCGGTCGTCCGCCATGACTACTTCGTACCCCAACTCGCGAGTTTGACCTCATCGATCCAGTGGCCACCCGCATGCTCGAGCGCGACGATGTCGGCGTCCACCATGATGCGGGCGAGTTCGGCGGTGTCGACCGTGGCCTTCCAGCCAAGCTTGGCCTCAGCCTTGGAGGCGTCGCCAACGAGAGCGTCCACCTCGGTGGGGCGCAAGTATCGCTCGTCGAAGCGCACGTGATCTTCCCATTTGAGGCCGGCGTGACTGAATGAGGTCTCCACGAAGTCCCGCACCGTGAAGTTTCCGCCGGTGGCAAGGACGAAGTCATCGGGCTCGTCAACCTGCAGCATGCGCCACATGCCCTCCACATATTCTGCGGCGTAGCCCCAGTCACGGATCGAATCGAGGTTGCCAAGGTAGACATGATCCTGTCTACCCGCCTTGATGGCTGCGACGGCGCGTGTGATCTTTCGAGTAACAAAAGTCTCGCCACGGCGCGGAGATTCGTGGTTAAAGAGAATGCCGTTCACGGCAAACATGTCGTATGCCTCGCGGTAATTCTTAGTGATCCAGTAGCTGTAAACCTTGGCTGCGCCGTACGGCGAGCGGGGGTAGAACGGGGTCTCCTCATTCTGAGGTGGCGGAGTAGCCCCAAACATCTCCGAGCTTGACGCCTGGTAGAAGCGTGTCTCAATACCAGACATGCGTACGGCCTCGAGCAGGCGAATGGTGCCCATACCCGTCGTGTCACCGGTGTGCTCGGGCTCGTCGAAGGACACACGAACATGCGATTGCGCAGCAAGGTTGTAGACCTCGTGCGGCTGAATCTCGGCGAGCAGAGTGACAAGGCGGCTGCCGTCACTGAGATCGCCATAGTGAAGGAACAACTTGGCCTCGGGGTCGTGCGGGTCAACATACAGGTGATCAATTCGGGCCGTATTGAACGTCGAAGCACGTCGAATTAGCCCGTGCACCTCGTAGCCCTTCGAGAGCAAGAGCTCGGCAAGGTACGAACCATCCTGACCGGTAATTCCAGTGATGAGAGCGCGCTTTGTCATGAATTTCCTCCATCTTTGCCTAACGAATGCGAGTGACCATCGACATGGTCCTGCATTGACGTCAAGCCCCTTAGCCATTGAGCAAATCGGTCAATGGCCACTTCTTGCCCTAGGACGTCTGCGCGGTAGCGCATTCCATTCGCGCCGAACAAAGCAGCCCGCGCTGGGTCGTCCCGGAGCCCAATTGCCTCATCGATTATTGCCTGTGGGTCTTCGGCGTCCACAACGACTCCACCCCTCGCCGACTCGATTTCGGCCGCAGTCACCCCTCTGCGATCGGTTGCCGCGATCACGGGCCGACCTGCATTGTAATAAGACGTCAGTTTGCTGGGCACGGCCATCTCGGAAACACCGAGCTTCTCGTTGACCAACAAAATGTCTGCAGATGCGAGTGCCCTTTGGAAACCAAAGTCGTCGAGAGAATCGATGAACTGCAGTCGAGAGATACCTTTTCCCTGGGCCATGAGCGCGTCTCGTTGGCTTCCGTTTCCCAATAAAACGAAGCGGACCGGGAGGTCCTGTGCTTCCGCAAGTCGTGCGGCTTCGACCACATTCCCGAGAGCCTGCTTAATCCCCATGTTCCCAGCGTGTAGGACAACGGTCTCATCTGGATTCCAGCCGTGAGTCGCACGGACGGCGGTGAAATCGAAGGGCGGAGTCGGTTTGAGGTGGGTCCAGTTTCGAATTACCTCAATTTGCGCAGATCCGATGCCGAACTTTTCACCTAGGTGGGCGGCGAACCGGGAATGAATTACAACCACGCCCGATGCTGCCGCGATCGTGACCTTCTCTACCCAAGTCACTACCCTGGTGATGAAATCTGAACCGGTCCCAGTTTCGGCCATCCCCAAGCTATAGAGGTCCTGTATCCAAATGTTAACAATGCGCTTTCGGTGGCTCATCCGCGCTCTGAGCATCGCAAGGGCGGTCGAAAAGAGCGCTGGCGAGACCATCACAATCACGTCTGGGCGACCCCATTTCGCGAACATGACGCCTATTCCAAAGGAAATCTCAGAAGCCAAACGTTTTAGGCCTTCGGGGCTGGATGGAACGTAGTGCGGCAACCGTGTGACGCGAACGCCATCTAGAAATTCGGACGTCTTTCTACCGCCAAAGCCGGCATGGACTTTCCACTCCGGGTAGTGAGGATGTGCCGTTATGACATCGACGGCGAAGCCGCGTTCCACAAGCCCCTGAACAAGCCCACTCGTGTATGGCGCTATCCCGGTGACCTCCGGTGAGAAGTTCAGGCCGATGACGAGCACCTTCAGCTGAGTCTGCTTGGTCAATGACGATCTGCTTTCTGGTTCTTGATACTTGCTCAAAGTCAGTTCAACTACTCAAAACTGGAGGTGTGCCCGGTCCCGAAACAGGCGCTCCACAACCCACTAACACCCTAGCGTCGTCCAGTTTCGGGCCTCCCCCGTTCGGGTTACAGCCTGATTTCATTCTCATGACGTAAGGGCATCATCCGAACGACCTTCCGTACCCGTTTCAGCCGAGCGCGATTCCTACCCCTGTTGCAGGCGAACGTGGGCCCTAGGATTACGGTGTTGACCGAAATCCCTAGGGTCTGTCCCACGGGAGGACCATCCGCGACGCACGGCGAGGACAAGATGACGAATAGGCCGTCTGATGAATTGGACCCAATTGAGATTCCGGTCATCAGCCTTGCTGCAGCGCCTGGCTCGAGAGAAGCATGGGACCGCCCTAGGTTTGTGATCTATCTGTGGGCTGCAGCAGAGTTGCTATTCGTTACGAATCCATGGCAAGTCAGTTCCGGGCTTCGCGTTCGAGTACTGAGGGCATTCGGTGCAGACATTGGCCCAGGTGTCATATTCCGCCCCAGAACCCGAGTGAAGTTCCCGTGGAAGCTACACGTAGGAGCGAACTCTTGGATCGGGGAAGGGGTTTGGTTCCACAATCAAGACGAAGTATTTATCGGACATGACGTTTCAATCTCGCAGGAGACACTCCTAACGACAGGCAGCCACGCCCATCGTCGCGACATGGCGCTGATTACTAAGGCGATCCGAATAGGCGACGGGGCCTGGGTGACTTCCCGATGCATTGTCCTCGGCGGCGCTGATATCGGTCGTTCGGCACTCGTGACACCCGGAACAACTGTGAACGGTGCGATTCCTGCAAATCGGGTCTGGGGCCCCCGTAGCCCAGAGGATCTCGGCCCGCGATTCCGCGCATAAGGTATTGACTCGATGGCGCTCCGGAAACGAGTCGCCTGTCTAACTAGATTTTGGCAGCGCTTCACACCGGCTCCAGATCTGCCTCGCGCCACCGCGGCAAGACACGAAAGAGATTGCGGTGATGTGCTCAGCTACCCCTTATCGCTCACGTCGGAACTATCGACACGGAGAGCTGTACTGTGCGCGTGCCTCTGAGCATCAGAATCGAATCGTTTCCGGATGACTCGAGCGGGATTCCCGACGGCAATTCCGTAAGGCTCAATGTCATGTGTCACCACAGCGCCAGCGCCAAGCACGGCCCCCTCGCCGATAGTGACCCCACCGAGAATAATGACGCCACCGCCAATCCACACATCACTTCCAATCTGTACGGCATCCTGCGGGACTGCGGGTCGATCTCCAACCCACGTCGAGAACGCCATTGGAATTCCCACCTCGTCGATCGAATGATCCACACGACCGACAATCTGCACTCCGCGCCCAATCAGGCAGTAGTCTCCGATTGCACCGTCGACTTCGATGACTGTGCGTTGGCCAATCGAAACATTGTGACCGACTCTGAGCCCGTGCACCGAACTCAAGGTGCTGTCATTACCCATTCGCAAGTTCTTGCCGTACGTCACCGGCCCATGGATCATTAGTCGTCGCTGCAATGCACGAACAACTCCCTCTAGCGGTGCTGGGATACGGCTGCGGTTCTTGGGCACCTTGACTACCGATTCGACGGCCATCCATCATCTCCGAGTTCCTGTTTGGTGTTTTTGAGTGCCGACGCGATCCCCGCCGCCATGGCTTCCGCCGAATATGTCTTCCGAATTGCGATGCTGATTCGCTGTCGCTCGCATGCACTGCCGGCAGGCGCGAGCGCATCAAGAGCGGCCGCAAGTGCAAGCGGCGAGTCAGTCTCGAAGAACTCGACGCCACCGATTCGAGCGAGCTCGAGTTCAGGAGAATGCGGTTCGTCCCTTGAGATCAGCATAGGAACGCCAAACCCGAGGCTTTGTGTGAGGCTTAGCCCAACGTAACCCGGCGATACGGAGCACAGAGCGTCTTCATAGAGATGGCGAAGTTCATTCACATCGGCGACCTGGCCGAGAAAGGTTACCGAAGCATTGCCGCCCAGCTCCGAAACAAGGTCGGCGAGGGCCTTGCGTTCGGCGCCCTCTCCTACGATGACAAGCTGCACGCCGCGGGTGGCAAGATCGCTCCTCAAGAATCCTCGGATGAGCAGGTCTACTTTCTTATCGGAAACGAGGCGCCCCACGTACAGGACGCTGGTGTACGGGCCTTCATTGGCCGGTACAGTCAAGGCATCCCTTGCGTACAAAGAGTTCGGCGCCACCCAGACGGGCGACCCTGGGAGCTCTGCGAGCGCAAAGGGAACGCTATCGTACCCGTAAAGCACCGTCCCGTTCGAAAGACGCCGCATCGAGCGGCGTAGCACCGCCGTCCTACTGCCTCTTCCGGAGCGAGGGTGCAAATGGCCCCATAGGAGCGTTCGCCTACCCAGAATGCGTCTCAAACCCAGCAATGTCCACGCCGTGAGGCTGCGCGGATTGAGGTCGAGGATCGTGGTCTTGGCGCTGATCGCTGTGCGCCACCCCCCCAGCTGGACAAGTACGCGTCCGGCAAGGACGTAGTTTCTAACTTGCACATATAAGGACCTACTGATTCCGGTTCGAATAGTGGGATCGACGTGCCGATCACCAGCAAACAGGATCACGTCCAAAGACAAATCAGCTTTGAGCTCCTGGATGCAATATTCCCGATAGAAGGGAAGGACGGCGAGATATAACGCGTCGAACTTACTGGCCGGCGATTTTCTGTACATTTGAGGACCTCTCAACGTGAACTGGAAGGATAAGCTAAGCAATCGACGATTAGCACCTTCAACGTCGGAGCCTTTGTGCGGTGACGTATGTATCCCAAAGGCCAAAGCGGTCCACAACCGCCTCGAAAGCCACGTCATTCTCGTTCTTGAGGACGTTGCGACGCCAAAGCGCGCTGCTTTGGCTTGCACCATTGGATGGATATTCGCGACCGGTGTCTACCTTTACCGCTTCGATGCCCGCCAAAGATGCCATGACTTTGAACCAGATATCGTCCGCGGACGGACAAATGAGAGAAGCCGTCGCCCAGTCAAAAACCCGCGGATCCAGAGAATGTGGCGGGTAGAGAATGCCACCCCGACCGGTCAGAAAAACGAGTTGGCCGGGTACACCGGCCTCTGCTGCCGGCCATTCCGTGTATGGGCGGGCACGATTGCCCTCCATCTTTATTAGAGTTCCTCTGGTTCCGACTACTGTTCCAGGAAAGGTCAGACTGGCCGCGTCGAGCTGTTGAGCCCAGGATCGCCAGTAAAGGACGTCGTCGTCCGCAGTTAAAATAGTCGCCTCAGGATAGATTGCGATGATCGGAAGAAGCTTCTTGAACGACCGCATATTTTCGGGCGTGAAATGTACATTCACTCTGCCTTTTGTAGCGGCAAGTAGTCGCCGTAGATTGGGAGGGAGGTCCGACTCACCGCCCGGGAACTCAAGGGTCGAGAGGACAAGGTAGATCGCATCAACGGCTATCGATTGTTTAAGCAAGCTTCGAATCGTCAAATGCACAGCGCCAATGCGAGGCGGATAAGTGGTCAGCGCAATGACTCGAGTTGCATCGTCGACGCTTCGTGGATCACGGGTTGGCCCCATAACGCCAAGCGGTAGTCGTACCCACAATTGGGCGCAGATGCGGTCCACTCGAGTCTGTACGGCCGATCGTATTCGCGCGACTAGACGCAGATAAGAATTTCGCATGATCAATTCCCGTGCGCTCCCTTCGGATTCGTGTTGCCTAGACCGGTAAGCACTCGGTCCGTGCCATGTCCTCTTTGAGCGACTGCTTCCGTCAGCACAGGAGAGGTGTTTGCAGCCGGTTCAGCCGCAGGCTCAAGTGCAAGCAGCGTGGCCGCTGCCATCCACCCAAAGACGTCGAGCAAGCCAAATGCCCACGTACGCTCGAGTAGACCCGAATAGATTACCGGGATGAACAAGAGCGCGGTCTGGGGGGCGGTCCATTTATCCGCTTGCCGCAGCGCAATCACGATCAAGATGATGAACAGTGCAATACCTAATGCCCCGGTCGTGTATCTAATATCGAGCCATTGATTGTGGACAGAATATGCCTCATCCCTGGAGATCGTGCCCACAGCAACCTGATTTCCCCAGATGAGCGCGCCGAATCCAAAAAGTTGACTGTCCTCTAGTTGAGCAGAAGCAAGCTTCCACAAATAGGCGCGGTTTGTAAAATCAGTTGGATTCAGGGGCAGATAGGGAAGCACAATGCCAAGAGCCAATCCGACCGATGCCGTCCCAATCGTTACAAACCGTCGCCAAATTCCGCCCATCGACGTGGAACTCATGCCCGTTACCAGGACAAGAATCGTAACAATAAGGGCGACTTGAAGCGCCGTCCGGCTACCAGAGATGTAGACCACGCTAAGGAGATAAACCGCCAGGATCCAACGTGTCGCGCCGCGCAACACAAGGAATATGCACGGGATTGAGGTGGCGACGATAAGACCGATTGTGTTTTCCCCGGTAGTCACTCCAAAGAAAAGATTGCCGAGCGGGCCGCACTTGTCTGCACGGCATGTCCTAAACGCGGCAGCATAGTTCACGAGAAGGAAAATGCCACTTGCGACGCAGACGGAGAATCCAAAGAACGCCACCCCGAGCCGAGCGCCACCGCCGCGCGGCAGCACTGAAGCACCCAGAAACAGTGCGAATAAGGCGATGATGCGAGGGTTCCCAATGGCAGACGCACCCGCGATGGCAGAAGAGAAATCCGTCATCACCACCAGAAGCCCCATAAGCAGCAGGGGAGTTGATAGGCGGTCTCTTTTGACGATACCGAACACAAAGAAGGTGAGGAATCCTATTCCGATAATGGCATAGCCAGCGAGCTGCATTATTTGCGCCGCTCGAGGATTAGCAAGTATCGTCGTCTGCCCGAAGACGTTAACTATGGATACGTTTCCGCCATCAAACTGTGTGAACACCGATGATGCCAACAGGAGCCAAGCTATGAGGACCACATAGGTGGTCGTGATATTCCACTTGGAAACCACGTCACCACGACGTACGCCGCGAAGCCAGACCCACACCGCACCTAGAGAGGATCCAGTGACGAGCGCAATAACAATTGGTTCAGTCACTCGCTCAAACCCCTGGAGCCCGGTTTTGAAGGATTCGTCCAGGATTTCCAACGACGGAAACGTCTTCAGGTACGTCCGTTACTACGACCGCATTTGCGCCAATTCGCACTCGAGCTCCAATGGTAACGGCCCCGATAACGCAAGCGCCGGATCCAATCGATACGCCATCTCCGACAGTAGGCGAAGCACCACCGTCACCCTTATTGCCGATGGTGACGCCTTGGCGAATGACCACGTCAGAACCAAGTCGGCTATCCACATTAATTACAAGGCCGAAACCGTGCACGATTTGCAGCGCAGAGCCGACGTGAGTCTTAACCGGCAACTCCATCCCGAAAACCCATTCGGAAATGAACACGTACCACGCAGTTACAAAATATGACAGCAGACTTGGGCGGTCGGAAAATGGATGTCGGGCCGCCTGCGCCAACCTAAATGTGACCAATAAGAGACGAGTGCGGGGCCTGTGGGCGTTCGCAGCAAAATCTTGAAAGACCCAACTAAATCGGAATCCTGGGGTCGTCGAAACCGTTCGGCCGTAGTTCTTCATGTCGTTGAGCCGTCGAGATCGGCATCGCTATAGACGTCGAGTACATAGTCTCGCCCGAGCATTTGTGGAACCAGACCCCCCGGTCGCCGAGATAGCTTGTATAGCGCCCGATCGGTGACCGATTGAAGGGGCGCCAGCGACCTACGTATGGAGTTCACTCGTGCGGAGTGGAACCTGGCACGAACGCTTTCGGCTTCCACGCTCGACTGGTTCGCACCCGTAATGCTGCCGGGGTGCAGTCGGAACGACGCGACCTCGGATGAAAGGTAGCGGAGTGGCCCAAAGGCTCGAAGCTTTAGGAACAGATCAAAATCCATTGCATATCGAAGACTGGTATCCAGTCCGCCAACGGCTTCGACTGCTTCACGGCGAAATAGACTACCCGGCTGGGGGACCAAGTCTTTACCCCAGCGCAGATAAGCGCTCGCAAAGCGACCGGGCCGAGCAACGAAGAGAGTCTCACTCGCGGCGTCAATGTATCGCACGCACCCGTACGTGCCGGAAGCCGCTGCATTTCTGACTAGCGCGTCCTGCGAAATGCGGAGAGATCCCGGTGCAAGTAGATCATCGTCGCCAAGCCAAGCCAGGAAAGTCGAGTCTTTTAGCTCCGCCCATCCTTCATTGACGGCCGCCGATATTCCCGGCGTGTCTGACGCAACCACAACCGCGGGAGTCCCAGCCGCAATCAGTCTCACCTCGTCCGGACGAGGTGTCACGATGACAACCTTAAGATCAACGCCACGCTGTTCGAACATCGATTTCAAGGTACCGCGAAGCCATGCCGGGCGCGTGCCTAACGTCGGAATCACCATTCCGATTTGTGCCATTTCAATCTCCTATCAATACTTCGACTTGGCGAACGATGATCTCGACGGTCGTACTCTCCCGGATGCTGAGATCTTCTAGATAATTAGGCAACAGTCTCAAGTTCGGGATTTGCGGTGGTCTCACGTACCGAACGGCTATTTGCGCGCACACGAAAGACATTAGGAAATACCTGAAACAACAGAACTCCAACACCGGCAGCCAAGAAGGGCGTTATTGCTCCGAGGGCAGGCACGAATAGCCAAGTGGCACCAATCACGGATGCAGCCATCGGGATGCCCCAAAGCGCCTGAAATCGAAGGTCCCGTGGAGAAGTAAGTGAGACGCCGAGAACGAGCTGGACCGATTGAACAATGATCAGGAGACCACATCCCAGGAATATCATTGCGCTTGCTTCCACCGCCGAATGTGAAATCACGCCGGCCAGCCACGGCCCGAACAACATAAGTCCGATAATGCAAACCAAACCGGCACCTGCAAAGTAGAGAACCATTCGCAAAAGTAGCGCCGAATTACTCTCATTCCGCGATCTATTGCGCGCAAATATGGGCCAGAGCGACGTTCCAGCCGCAATGAAGAAGGACCACAATGGCGCATAGAACTGCATTGCAATTGAGTATGTGGCAACTTGGTCAAGCGTTCCACGAGAGGCGAGAACGATCCGCCCCCATTGAAAGGCAAAAGCCGAAACAACACTAATCATGAGATACCACATCCCCTGAGATAGAAGCCCGGGGAGATGAAACTTGCGGTATTGGAAGACAGTCAACCATCGGAATCGAATCCGCTTGGTCGCGATCCACAAGGATACAAAGGAGCTAATCAGGCCACCAACGACCGGGGGGAAAACTAATAGCTCTGGAGAAAGGCCCATTCCAACGATCACTGCGGTGCCCAGGAGACTCAGTATCGGCCCTAGCGAATTAACTACGATCGCGATCGGATTCATCAGGAGCGCCAAGAGCACCCGTTGTCCAATCCCCATCGGAATGGTAGCTGCGAAGATCACGATCACAAGAGCAGTCACAGTATCAAGGCGGCCCAACCCAGAGTTTTCGAGACTCAGGACCTCGGACCATGAGAAGAAGGTCATTCCGAGCAAGCCCAGGCTAGAGACAATGATCATTGACACCAGCATCACGCGGATCGCGCTGGCCACCGCCTTTGTACGAATCGGATCATCTACTTCCGACATGGAGATCGCGTTAATAACACCGGCCCCTATCCCGAGATCGGCGTAGGGCACCAACTGGGAAAGGGTTATTACTACCGCAATCGCGGCATAGCCAGCCGCTCCAGCATGACCAATGACTAGAGAAGTTGTCAGGAATGTTGCGAGTGCGGTGACGGGAAATGTACCAACGCGGACAAGCGCGCTAAGCCCGACACTGCCGAGACGCCGAGACCGAACGGCATTCAATTTGCGCCATCTTTCGCCGGGACCGAATGGTATCGATGCCTCGGAGTTTCAGCTCGACCTACTCCAACAAGACTTCCTTCGTCGTGGAAGCCAACCCACGCTCCATCGTCCCACGAAAAGTCCGGTCTTTCGTTTCGGTACCCCAGCCCGTGAACTGCATGCTTCGCGAACTCGAGGGATTCCGCCTTGGGATTACGGTGCAGCCCCGTGCCCTCTTGCGATAGGTGTCTAGGGGCCCGAGAAATCCGCTCTGCAAATCCCTGACCCGACTGCGACTGCGGTATGGCTATTCGAGCCGGGATTGCGCGCTGCGACCGTACTCCTCTTCTGAAGAAAGAGCGCCACAGTCGCGCTGTACCGAGTGAAAGATGAGTCTGAGCAGCTGGCGGGTTCCAAGGAACTGTGGTGGCGCTTCGAGCGAAGCCATCGCAAAATTGCGGTCTTCCTGAAGTCTTCAAGACAACCCAGCAACGATCGCCCCGTAGATCAGCGATCGAGTGGTATCCGATGCGCACCATTCCGGTTGCTGCATTGCACATTAGTAGGCACCATCACTTGCTAATACAGCACGGGCCGTCTGCCACAAGATCACGATGTCTCCAGTGATCGACCAGTTCTCGACGTAGTAGAGATCCAAGCGGACCGTGTCCTCCCACGACAAGTTGGACCTACCGCTTACCTGCCAGAGGCCCGTAATACCGGGCTTCACGAGGAATCGACGATGAACGTGATTCTCATATTCAGCAACTTCCCGTTCTAGGGGGGGTCTTGGCCCGACCAAGGACATCGAGCCACCAAATACGTTGAATAACTGCGGAAGTTCATCGAGGCTAAAACGTCGAAGGTACTTTCCGATGGGAGTAACTCGAGGGTCCTCCTTCATCTTGAAGAGTACGGAGTTGCCTTCAGTGCGCGCTTCGTCCCGGAGCCCGACTAGCAGTGCTTCTGCATCTGTGACCATAGATCGGAACTTCAGCATGCTGAAGTGTCGACCGTTAATACCCACTCGCTCCTGCCGAAATAGCACGTCCCCAGGTGTGCTGAGCCGAATTACGGCTCCGATGATGAGGAGGAACGGCGAAAGTACGACTATAAGCAAACCCGAGCACAATAGATCGAAGGCACGCTTAGCAAAGAAATTCCGGCCTTCGAACCTTGGCGTCTCGACGTGGATGAGCGGCAATCCAGCGACCGGTCGGGTGTGGATACGTGGACCACCGATGTCCGTCAAGCTCGGTGCGACGACTAGGTGTTGTCTGCCTGGTTCCAGGCTCCAGCTCAATTCTCGAACTCGTTCTGGTGACAGCTCGTCACTACTGGTAATCACAACCGTGTCGGCGCCCACTGCGGTCATCGCCGCCTGCAATTTGTCGAGATTGCCGAACACAGGTATTGCACTGTCCGGTAGATACCCCGCTACGAGCCCGCTGGGAATACAAGCCCCGACGACGAGATAACCGGCTTTGGGCTGGCGCGCCAATTGACGAGCCAAATGCGTTGCGGACACTTCCGACCCGACTAGGAGCACTCGGGAGGAATAGCGCCCATCGAGACGGTGCACTCCAAGCCATTGTCTCCACATCCAACGCGAAAGAGCGAGAACTGCCAGTCCGAGAGGAAACGCGATGAGAATATAGCCTCGCGCTAAATCGATCTGGAAGAGATAGGCGATTAGCGCCACCAGACCGAAAAGACGGACAGTGCTTCCCGCCACCAAGCGGTACTCCTGCCAGCCAGTGCCCAGCACTCGGTAGCCTCGCGAGCCATAGATACCCAAGGAAATCATCCATGTCACGATGAGCACAATGGAGATTACTGAATAGCTGATCGCTGTGTCCGCGAGGCTACCTCGAAATTGCACATCCGAGGCTGCGATGCCGAACCATGCGATTTGGACCCCAAAAACTACCCAAATCAGGACAAGAAGATCAGAAGCGACAAGTCGAGCGGCATATGAAACCCTCCAATTTCGCCCGCCGGTCTGTTCGATCTCAATAGGTACCCCGGCTATGCCAGTGCGCTTTTTCATATTGCTCCTCATGGCGCTGCACTTTCCGCCATGTCTCGATTTGATTGACGCCAACGCCAGACCACGACGACGTAGGCAAGAAGGTACCCCATTGTGGTTACGGTGGCATTAACCAGCGAAATTCAGTCGATCTATACCTTCTTGATGCGCGCGCGGCTCCGGACCTTTTCGTCCGTGACGTCCTGGGTATACCCATAGCCATATCCATAGCCGTAGTGACCGTAGCCGTAAGCATCAGGGCCTTTGGTCGGCAGCATGGTCAGCACGAGTCCCGAAACCGGTGCACCGACGCTCCCCAATGCTGCGATTGCGCCCCTAAGTTGATTCTTGTGGGTGCGGCCGGCCGCGACCACGATGATGGCCCCACCCACATTCTTCGCGAGGATTGCCGCGTCCGTAACAGGCAGCAATGGCGGCGAGTCAAAGATCACCACGTCAAAGGTGAGATTGAACTGCGCAATGAGATCGGCCATTCGGGCTGAACCTAACAGCTCACTGGGGTTGGGCGGTATCTTGCCTGCCGGGAGCACGAAGAGACGACCCTCGCCCCACGGCTGAATAACGTCGGACAATTCCGCTCGACCGATTAGGACGTCGGTGAGTCCAACACTCCCCTCTACACCCATATAGTCTGCGATCTTTGGGCGCCGCAGATCGGCGTCAATGAGAAGAACACGGCCGCCAGCATCAGCCAGTGTGATCGCGAGGTTTGCACCCGTGGTGCTCTTTCCTTCGCTTTCTATAGATGATGTTATGACGAAGCTGCGTTCTGTCCGACCCACGTCAAGGAACTGGAGATTCGTTCGAAGAGAACGGAACGACTCAGCCCGGGGACTGCGCGGGTCCACATGCACGATGAGCGGGCGTTCCTTGGCTTTCGGGTCGAAGACGATTCCGCCCAAGATCGGCACATCAGTAACCTGCTCGACGTCGCGCTCATTTCGAATGCGAGTCTCCATCGCTTCGCGTAGGACTGCTAAGCCGATTCCTAGAGCAAGTCCTATCAGAGCACCCAGCGCAATATCCAGCGGGACGTTTGGGCTCACTGGCTTGCTGGGCACTGTTGCTTCTTGTGCCCGGGTGAGTTTGACAGGCGATACGGCGTCAATGGCTTCGGGAGTCTCGATGGACTGGACAACGGCAGTAAGGCTCTGAGAAGCGGCATTGGCAATATCGGCGGCCCGCACGGGATCCGGGTCCAGGACGGCGATTTCAATAATCGACGTGTCAAGAGGGGCTGAAGCCGTGACCTGCTTTGCCAAATCAACGGAAGTCATGTTAAGCCCGAGGCTTCCAATCACCGGAAGGAGAACGATCGGTGTAGCCACTAGATCGGCATAAGTCTTCACTCTGGCCACAGTAAAGGTGTTGCCCTGCGCCAGCTCCTGGCTTGTGCCTCCGCCCTGCGTTGAGACGAAGACCTTCGACGACGCATTGTATAAAGGCGTTGTCGTCAAAGAGTAGGTGGCACCCGCTCCCAGACCAACGAGCAACAGAAGTACGATGAGGACCCAGCTCTTACGTAAGACCCGAATATAGTCGCGAAGTTCCACTCAGCGGCCTTCCTATGACGTTCACTTTCGAGGCCGACTTCTGACGCCCCCCATTATGGTGTCACAGTTGCGACCTACGGTGCGTCAAAGAATGCCTGTCGGACGCAGCGTTAACACCCCCGACATATGACGGTCGAGAGACAGTCATCGCTGTGGCCAGAGCAAGGAATCGCAGCGTGACGACGCATTCGTTGCGACAACTCGCGAAGTACCAGGAGTGATCTGAGCAGAGACATCACTCGTCAGAGGTCCAGCCCCTAGCCATCCAAATGTGAGAACCGCACTCTCTCCTGGAGCCAATTCGATGCTAGATGCGCTAACCGGATAGGTCGCATCAGTCGCCGGGTGGTAGCCGATGACGACGTTGTCTCGCATGACGCCCAGGTTCTGCATATCTGGTGCCCCGTAAACCGATACGATCGTCTTCACGTTTCCGGGGGTGACACCAAAATGACCTCCCCCCGTCACATATTCGGGCAATGACTTCGCAGCATCGGCGGGTGCCGTGTTCTTCAGATTCACAGTCACGGCATAATACGGCCGCGCGTCCTGTCGACAGACAGCATTGCCGACAGCTACCTGCACGTCCAGGTGTGTGTCCATTTTTGCGCCAGTGGCATCGTTGAGGTAGACGCCAAACCGCGTCGTGTCGGCGTCGGTCACCGGTAGACGACCGGCCAAGGAGGTGTCCTGGAGAACAGCCTGGTCGTCATCGTGTGCGCTCCAAACCAGAACGCGTCGTTCGGCACCAGCTTGGCCCAACGCCTCGAGGAGCGACTTCGGGTTAGCGCCGCCGCTGGCCAACGCCGAGAATACCGACGAGGCGGCCCCCGCGAAGAATGCGTTCTGGTCGGCTGGCTTCGTGTATCGCGCGTAGGCATCGCTTAGCAGGAGATGTACGGCATTGTCCGAGGTAAGGACGTCGCCTGTCGCCAAAGTAATGGGGCCGGTGGCTTTAAGGAGATAACTGAGGGCCACCGGGTCGATGGAGATGACGCCGTCGGCCTCGACACCAAACTGGCGTTTCCACATTTCGCGCGCGAGTGACGCCGATAGCGGAAAATTCGGCGTGAGAGTGACGTCCTGAATATATTCGCCGACTATGTCGCCGTAAAGCCCTCGCGTCTCTGTTGGAAGAGGCAAGACCGGTTGCGCGTAATGCGGGAAGTCAGTGCCAGCGGTTTGCTGTGCGAGGGTGATCGCACCGTCTTCCGTGTGGATAAGGGCGAGTGCACCGGGGATGCCACCGGAGGCACGGAGTTCCGCGGGGTTCTGGAACAGCACGATATAGTTGCGTGGCCCGGAGGCCCCGAGCATGCCGGGCACAACACGCACGGCGCGGTCAAGCGTGTTCACGGCGTCGGCCGCCTTGTCCACCGAAGTTGACAGCTTTTCCGCCGCGCTGGTCACCACGGACAGTGTGTCCGTCGTGTCGATCGCGTCGACACGTTGCTTCACGGCGGCGAGAGCTGCATCGGCCGCATCGATCTGGGGCTGGGCATCCGTCATCGGTTTGAGGTTGATCGCACCGTTGACCGGTTTGAAGTCGCTCAGGCTGATGGTTCCGGCGATCTTCGTCAGAGGAAGGACGGCCTGTTGGGCAATGTCGTCGGTCGCGGCGGCGAGCTGACGAACCACCGTGAGGTTAGGGCCGAGCACCGGGATGCCTTCGAATGCGCGCCAGACCGGGTCGCTGGTGAGAGCTGCGGCACTCGCGGAATGGTCGGACAGGGCTCGGGCCGTTGGCTGGGCCGATTCGCCATCGCCGGCGACCACCTGGGCCTGGATTTGCGCCGCGAGCGGAAGGGCGGCCTCGAGCTCACCCTTAGCGAGGTAGGCGCGCACGCCCACCCAGGCGACGATCCCGACGAGTAATACAAGGGGAATGCCCACCGAGAGCCAAATTCGTCGTCCCCGTCGACGCCGACCCTGGACCGGTGCAGATGCGTGCGCGTGGGACATTCGTCTAGTAAACCAGACAAAAACGACAGGCCCCGAGCGTGTGCTCGGGGCCTGTCGAAAAGCTGTGCGCCGGGGTCAGCGCGGGGTATTACGCGTTGGCGCGCTTGCGACGAACATAGCCGAGCACGAGGACCAGTGCGATGCCGAGGAGGACGGCGCCCGCTGCGCTCCAGATGAGGAGCATCGGGGCGTTGTAGCCGGTGCTCGCGAGTCCGGCAGAGGTGCCGGCATCCGCTGCGACGACGGTAATGGTCGAGGTGCCGATGAGGCCGGACGTCGCCCCGGTTCCGGTGAGCGTGTAGGAGCCGGTGGCGTTCGTCGGCAGGGTGACCTTGACGGCCAAGGCCCCGGTTGCGGTCGCGGCCTTGGCCAGCGTGGCAACGTTGGCCTTGACGGCCGACAGGGTGGCGGTTCCGGAACCGTCTACCGAGATGTTGACGGTCTCGCCGTTGGTGTAAGAACCGGCGATGAAGTCCACCGCGACACTGCCGCCGGCGACCGGGGTGCCGGTAACGGTGTCATTGGTCGGGGGTACGTACCCGGCTGCGTTGGCGGCGGCGGGTGCGGCGAAGATAGCCAGAATCGTGAGCGCTGCCGCTGCGAAAGCCTTTTTTGCCATGAGTGAATCCCCCTGCTGAAACGTGATTGGATGTGCCGGCGCGTGCGAACGTCTTGAAGGCACTTCTTTACCATACGGTAGATTCACAGCTGAAGTCAGGGCTGGACGGCCCCACGAGCGTCGACCCGCCGGAATGACCCTCGCACTGGGGTGGCTTGTGCCGGCGATCAGTAAGCGCCGGTGCGCTGGAGAACGGTCTTCGCCGTGCGCCACAGGATCGTGAAGTCTCCCGCGAGCGACCAGTTCTCGACGTAGTACAGATCGAGGCGAACGCTTTCTTCCCAGGACAACGTAGATCGGCCATTGATCTGCCACAGTCCGGTGATTCCCGGCTTGACGAGGAACCGGCGATGAACATGGCTCTCGTACTGGTCGACTTCTGCAGCGAGGGGCGGGCGCGGCCCGACGAGGGACATGGTGCCGAGGAAGACATTGACAAGCTGGGGCAGTTCGTCAAGGCTCCACCGGCGCAGGAATCGGCCGAGAGGGGTGATCCGGGGGTCGTTTCTCATCTTGAACAGAACAACGTTGCCCTCGGCACGGTCGAGGGTGCTGGTGTCCGCGAGCCGGTTTTCCGCGTCGATGACCATGGAGCGGAACTTGAACATGCGGAATGTGTCGCCGTGGAAGCCCACCCGGGCCTGACTGAACAGCACCGGACCGGCGTCGCCCACCCGAATGGCGAGAGCGACCAGTGCGAACACCGGTGACAGGACCACGAGGAGCAGACCGGACACCACCAGGTCGAAGGCGCGCTTGGTATGGATCTTGCGGCCTTCGTAGCTCGGCGTCTCGACATGCATGAGCGGTAGCCCGGCGACCGGGCGCATGTGGATGCGCGGGCCACCGACATCGATGAGTCGCGGAGCGACCACGAGGTGCTGCAGCCCGGGTTCCAGGCTCCAGCTCAGCTCGCGGATGAGCTGAGCGGTCATTTCGTCGGCGCCCGTGACGACGACCGTATCGGCACCCGTCGCGCCGAGGGCCGAATGGACGGTGTCGATGGATCCGAAGACCGGCACCTGAGTGTCCGGGAGCACGCCGCCCGCGGCAGCGCCGGTGATGCAGGCCCCCACGACCCAGTAGCCGGCGCCGGGCTGGCGGGACAGTTCACGGTTGATGCGCGCCGTCGAGGAGAGTGACCCGACCAGGATCACGCGGGACGAGAACTGGCCGTTGGTGCGCTGGACAACCAACCATTGGCGCCACATCCACCGGGAGAAGATGAGCACCACGATGCCGAGCGGGAAAGCGATGAGAATGTAGCCGCGGGCCACGTCGATATGGAACAGGTACGCGACCAGGGCCAGCAGCCCGAAGAGGCGCAGGGAGGAGTTGGCGATGAGCTTGTATTCGTCGGGTCCGGTTCCGAGCACCCGGAGGCCGCGCGTGTCGTATGCCGCCAGGATGATCATCCAGGCGGCGATGAGCACGACCGAGACGACGCTGTAGTTGACGGCGAGATCAGAGTGACTGCGGCTCATGGACAGACTGGCGGTATCCACCCCGAACCACAGCATCTGCACGCCGAACACGACCCAGATGAGCACCAGGAAGTCGGTGAACATGAGGCGCCGGGCGTAAATGCGACGCCAATCGCGCGCGGCAGGAGGGCATGCGGTGCTCTCGACGGGGGACGCCGTGGATGCGCTCATGTCTCCTCCGAACGGGTGCGCGCCCGAAAGGATCCGGGTGCACAGACACATTCGGGGTGTCTCGCTCAGCTACCAGTCTAGGAACGAACGGTGTGCCCCATTGAGGGGGGTGTTACTTGAAGGTCGCTCCGGAGTCGGTGGAACGCACGACCTGCTCGCCGGCCCAGAGCCAGATGGTTCCGGCTGCCTCGGAGACGGCGACCGTTCCGGCCATGGCCGTCGCCGGGGTGCTCACGGCGTAGCAGCCGGCCACGGTGGGTGCGAGAGCGTCGGTCACGGTGAGTAGCTGGGCGCCGGCGCACTCGGGACGGCCCGCCGAGACGACGAGGTAGCCCGAGGTGGCGGGGGCGAGGGCGAGGGCGATCGCACCGGGGAGGGTTGCCGGGGTGGACCAGGTGACGGCGGCATCCGTCGTAGTGAAGAGGCGACCGTCGCCGCAGAGCGCGGCCGCGGCGGTGTCACTCCGGGGGGCGAGGGAAACGACGGCGTCGCAGGGGGCGGGGTGTTGGCCGGCGGGGGCGTGCACGACGGCGCGGTTGGCTGGGTTGACGTACCAGCTGGTGGCGACCTGCTCGGGGTAGGCCTTGTAGTTGTCGCCGGAGACGAAGGTCTTGACGACCTCGGGTGCGCAGCCGGCGGCGGTGAGGCCCATGAGGGTGACGGTGGTCGCGGAGGACGCGGACAGGCTCTGTACCGCGGTGACCTTGGTGGGGCCGGTGGCGTCCGTGCTCGCCCAGGTGGCGCCCGAATCGGTGGTGAGTTCGGGGGTGGCGGCCGTGGCGGGGCAGGCGCCGGTCGAGGCACGCCATGCGGTGGTGGCGCTGACGGCCGAGAGGATGCGGGTGGCCGGGACCGCGACGATGCCCGCGGAGTCGGCGCCGGCGGTCGGGGTGGGTGTCGGCGTGGGCGTTGCGGTCGGCGTGGCCACCGGCGTTGCCGGGGTCGTCGTGTAGGTGGGGATGGGGCGCGGAGCCGAACCGCTGGCGGTGGCGCGGGTGGAGTTGATGGCCCAGAGGATCAGCAGGATGTCGAAGAGGATGAACGCGGCGACGCCGATGTAGACCCAGACGCGGCGGCGGGAACTGTCTTTCGGAACGTGACGGACGTTGCGAGCCATGGTCAGGCCACCTTGGTGAGTGCGCCGGTGAGTGCCGTCGCGATCGTCGCGGCCGAGGCGTCGATCGCGACTCCGACACGGTCATAGGTGGCGAGGGAGCGACGGTACGGGTCTCCAATGTCATCGTCGGCCGGGTCGGCCGGTGGCGGGGTGAGGCCGCGGCTGGCCGCGATCTCGGCGATGAAGGCGCGGAGGGTGTCAGCGGCAGTGAGAGGTGCGGTGCCGGCGTTGTGGTCGGAGTGGCCGACGGGTGCGCTGTCGGCGCCGGGGCGTTCGGCGGCGGCGTGTTCCGCTGCGGCAAATTCGGCGTCGCGGAGGCCGTCGATCAGACGGGCCAGCTGGTTGAGGGTGAAGGCGTAGCGGGCGGCGCGCGGGTGCAGGGAGACGACCTCGCCGCGGTGTTCGCGGTCGGCAGTGACGACGAGGTCGGCGTCCGCGACGAGCCGCGCGGTGAGCTGGCGGGAGACGTGGGCGCGCGGGTCCCCGCCGTAGCGCACGGACAGGGCGGCGGCTTCATCGGGCATGCCCTTGCCGACCATGGCATAGGTGCCGGCACTCGTCACGCGGACGGGGATACCGGAGTTCGTGAGTCGTGTGGTGAGCAGCTGCTCGGCGAGCGGCGAACGGCAAATGTTTCCGGTGCAGACGACCAGAATGCTGAACGGAGGCTCGGCGGCTGGGGCCGTCGGGTCTGGGTCAATCGTCAATTTCGCACCTTCGTCTTTCGGACCCCATTTCGGGGGGTGATGTCCACAGTATCGGCATCGTCGGCGCCATAACCATAGCCGTAGCCATAGCCATAGCGGCCGTAACCCGAGGCATCCGCCCCTGAGGTGGGCAGCATCGTGAGCACCAGGCCGGACACCGACGCCCCGACGTTTCCGAGCGCGGCGATGGCGCCGGTCAGCTGATTCTTGTGCACGCGCCCTGCGGCCACGACGACGAGGGCGCCGCCGACGCTCTTGGCCAGGATGGCGGCATCCGTCACCGGGAGCAGCGGCGGGGCGTCGAAGATGACGACGTCGAAGTTCTTGTTGAATTCCCCGATGAAATAGGTCATCCGGGCGGAGCCGAGCAGTTCGCTCGGGTTGGGCGGCACCTGGCCGGCCGGCAGCACGAACAGTTTGGAGCGCCCCCACGGCTGGATGATGTCGGCCAGATCGGCGCGGCCGACGAGCAGGTCGGTGAGGCCGACGGTGCCGTCGATGCCCATGTAGTCGGCGATCTTCGGGCGGCGGAGGTCGGCGTCGACGAGCAGGACGCGGGCGCCCGAGTCGGCGAGCGCGATGGCGAGGTTGGCGCCGGTGGTGCTCTTGCCCTCGCTCTCGATCGATGAGGTGATCACGAAGCTGCGGTCGGTGCGGCCGACGTCGAGGAACTGCAGGTTGGTGCGCAGCGTACGGAAGCTCTCGGCGCGCGGGCTGCGCGGGTCGACGTGCACGATCAGGGGTCGGTCCTGGGCCTTGGCATCGAAGACGATGCCGCCGAGGATGGGGATGTCGGTGACCTGTTCCACATCGCGCTCGTTGCGGATGCGGGTGTCGAGGGTTTCGCGGAGGACTGCGGCACTGACGCCGAGGGCGAGGCCCACGAGCAGGCCGAGGGCGATATTAAGAGGTACGTTCGGGCTGACCGGGGCGCTCGGTACGGTGGCCTCCTGCGCCCGGGTGAGCTTGACCGGGGAGACACCGGCGACGCCGGTGGCGGTGGACTCGGGGGTTTCGATGGTCTGCACGACGGCGGCGAGGCTGATCGAGATGGCGTTGGCGATGTCGGCGGCCCGCACAGGGTCTGTGTCGCTGACCGCGATCTCGATGATCGAGGTGTCGAGCGGGGCGGATGCCGTGACCTGCTTGGCGAGGTCATCGGCGGTGATGCCGAGCCCGAGGGTGCCGATCACCGGCAGGAGCACGATGGGGGCGGCCACGAGGTCGGAGTAGGTCTTGACCCGCTGCACCGAGAAGCTGTTGCCCTGGGCGAGGTCCTGGGCGGTGCCGGTGGACTGGGTCGAGACGAAGACCTTGGCGGATGCGCTGAATTTCGGGGTCTGCATCAGCGAGTACGTGGCCGCGGCGGCGACGGCGACGAGCACGAAGATGAGGATCATCACCCAGCTCTTGTGGAGGATGCGAATGTAGTCGCGAAGTTCCACTAGGCGGCCCTTCCTGTGTTGACTTACTTTTTGGCGCACGGCAGCACGATTCGTGCGCCCCTGACATGTTGTCACATAAGATTCGCGCTCTCCGTCCGTGACTGGGCAATGTGCCTCAATGGGGGTCATGAATCTAGGCAAATGGGGGTGGGGCGAGCGGCGGCCGAGCGGCGACATCCGCCTGGGCGGGGGTGGCGGCGGTAGGCTCGCTGCATGGGCGCGACATTTGCATACAACGAGGTGCAGCGGGAGTCGTCTTCCGCGTGCGGAACCGGGCCAGCCCTGGCCCCACCACAGATAACCGGCTGATGGACGATTCAGGGGGGAATCGCACACACCGATGGAGAGAATCTCTGGGGAGATTCTTCCGGGCCGAGCTGATGGTCACGTTCCATCCGGGAATGTTCGACAACCCGAAGGTGGCCGGGCTGCTGCTCGGCAGCCTGACGACGTTCGCATCCCTCGTGCTCTTCGTCTACGTGGGCACACCGGAGGAGAGCCTGGCCCCGCACGCCGGCCTGTTCGTCCTCATCGCGTGTGTCTCGCTGCCGGTCGGGCTGCTGTCGATTCTCTTTCGCCGGTTTTTCACCCGGGCCGTGCGCATGATCGTGCTCACGTTCCTGCTGCTCGACACCGCTGTCAGCGTCTACCTGACCGACACCACCTCCTCGGCCCTCGCGATGAGCACGTGGATCCTCGTGATCCTCGCGCTGTCCTATATGTTTCTGCCGATCCTGCAGTCGCTGCCGTTCGCCGTGGCCGGCACGGTGCTCGTCACGACCGCGCTGTTCGTGCACCCGGGCATGCGCGGCATCGATCTGCTCCTGATCATCCCTGCGGCGATCATCGCGAATTTCGGCCTGCACTGGCTCGTGACGAGCGCACTGAAGTCGGAGACCGATGACCTGACCCGGCTCGGCAACCGGATCTACTTCAAACGCATCCTCAACGATCATGTCCGGAGCGCCGCGCCCGGCGACGTGACGACGGTCGTGCTCGTGGACCTCGACCACTTCACCCTCACCAATGAAGTACGCCAGCGGTCCTACGGCGACACGATTCTCATCGACTTCGCCGCACGGTGCACGCGGCTCGGCGGCCCGGACTCGGGCGCAGTTGTCGCCCGCACGGCCGGCGACGAATTCGCGATCCTGCTGCCGGGCATGACCACCTGGCAAGCCGAGGCCGCGGTCGAGGCCATGCGGGCGGATGTCCATGTGTTCTCCGCGGGCATCGCCGGCCACGAGCCGGGCGAGTCGGCCTCCGGGCTCCGCACGCGGGTGACCGAGGCGCTCTCGAGCGCCAAGCGGGCGGGGCGCGGGACCACCCGCGTCCATGGCGGGCACTACGCGACCGCGACCGCGGTCGGGCAGGCCATCGCCAACGGCGAATTCAGTCTGGTGTTCCAGCCGATCGTGGACCTGCGCACCCGGCGGGCCGTGGGCGCCGAGGCGCTGCTGCGCTGGACGCACCCGACCCGGGGCGCGATCTCGCCGGCCGAGTTCATTCCGCTGTGCGAGGCGAGCGGTGCGATGCCGCGCCTGGGCGACTGGATTGTCCACACCGCCGTGACGACCGCGTCCTCGTGGACGATGCCGGTCGAGCCGGGGGCGCCGCCGTTCTACGTGAGCGTGAACGCCTCGGGCATCGAACTCGGCGACCCGCACTACGCCGACCGGCTGCTCGCGCTGTGCGCGGCTGCGGCGCTGCCGGCGGGAGCGCTCAAGATCGAGCTCACCGAGAGCGACTACGTCGTGGAGTACGGCGCGGTGCACGCGAACATGGCCCAGCTGCAGACGTCGGGCATTCCGATCATGATCGACGACTTCGGCACCGGCTCGTCGAACCTCGAGCGGCTGAGCGAGGTGCGGGCGAACGTGCTGAAGATCGACCGCCGCTTCATCTCGGCGATCGGCTGCGCTGCCGACGACGCCCCGCTCGTGCAGTCGATCCTCGGGCTCGCCCGGGGTCTCGGCAGCAGCGTCATCGCCGAAGGGGTCGAAACGGATGTCCAGGCCGATTGGCTCGAGGAAAATGCGTGCCGTTTCGCGCAAGGGTATTTGTTCTCCGGGCCCGTGGCATCCGCCGACCTTGCCGCGGTGTGCGCGGGGCTGAGCGCGCGCTCGGCGGCGTTGCGCCCGGAATAGGCGGGCGGGGCGCTCGGGCGACACGATAGTTTGAGTGCATGACCCACCCCACACCCGCTGCGCCCGACACTCCCCCGGCCCGGCGCGTGCGCTGGGGTCTCGATGACGCGGCTGCCGGCGCGGTCGGGGCGATCCTGCTCGTGCTCGCGGCCGACTGGGCGCTCAGCCATGGCTACCTCACCGACCCGCGGCTCGTCGAGGTGCTCAGCTACCTGGTGGTGTGGGTTCCGCTGCTCGGAAGCGTGCTCGTGGCCTGTTACCTGCGCGGCTCCCGCTCGCTCGCCCGCGATTTCGGGCTGGGCTTCCACCCGTTGGACCTGCTCTGGGGGCTCACGATCGGGCTGCTGACCCGGGTGGTGGCGAGCCTGTTCGAGATCGCCGGCTACGGGCAGATGGGCACCGCGGGCGCCACGCTCGACGCCCCGGCGCACGACGCGTGGTGGATCGTGCTGTCGCTCCTCGCCCCGGTGCTGATCGCCCCCTTTATTGAGGAGCTGTTCTTCCGCGGGCTCCTGCTGCGCGCGGTCGCCGCGGCCAGGGATGCCCGCCGCCCGGTGGCCCTGTCCCTCGCGTGCACGGTGAGTGCGCTGGTGTTCGCGCTGGTGCACGTGGTGGATGCCGGTTCGCCGACCGCCCTGTGGGTGGTCGGGGCCGGGACGTTCGTGTTCGGGCTCGCGGCGGCATCCGTCACCGCGGTCACCGGGCGGCTCGGCGGGGCGATCATCGCGCACGTGGTGTTCAATGGGCTCGTGGTGGTACCGGCGCTGCTCGGGTAGGTGTCAGCGGGCTCGGATTCGGCCGCGGCGGGTGCGGCGGCGGGCGGCCCGTGCGGTGCGCCAGAGGATGATCACGTCGCCCACGATCGACCAGTTCTCGATGTAGTACATGTCGAGGCGCAGCCGTTCTTCCCAGGGCAGGGTGGAGTGCTCGTAGAGTTCGCCGAGGCCGGTCATGCCCGGCTTCATCAGGAACCGGCGGTGCTCGAGGCTGTTGAAGCCCGTGACCTCGTCCTCGAGCGGCGCGCGCGGTCCGACGAGGGACATCGTGCCGGTGAGCACGCTGAACAGTTGCGGGACTTCGTCGAGACCGAAGCGGCGCCGGCGCGCGCCGGGGCGCCGGGCATCCACCGACCCGAAGCCGAGCAGGGTGAACGGGCGGCCGCCGCTGCCGATGCGCTGCTCGCGGGTGAGCACCGGGCCGATGCCGACAAGGCGGATCGACAGCGCGGTGACCGCCATCACCGGCGAGAGCACGAGAAGCAGCAGCCCGCCGATGACGAGGTCGAAGGCGCGCTTCGTGAACCGCTTGCCGACCTCGAACCGGGGCGTCTCCACGTGGATCAGCGGGAGGACGGCGACGGGTCGGGTGTTGATGCGGGGGCCGCCGAGGTCGGTCAGGCCGGGGGCGACCACGAGGTGGTGCCGTCCGGTTTCGCGGTGTCGATCAGCGTTGCGCTCTCCCGGCACGACGGCATGCTCACGAGCGACTCGATCGTCGTGCTGGCGTCGGCGGTCGCCGCGATGCTCAGGCCGGGGAACCACCCGGGTGCACGGCGGCCAGTACGCCTCCTCCGCCGCCGTCGGCCTTGCGATCGCGAATGGCGAGTTCACCGTCGTGTACCAGCCGATCATCGACCTCGACACGATGCGCGCGGCGGGCGTCGAGGCGCTGCTGCGCTGGACGCGCCCGGTACGCGGCGCGATCTCCCCCGAGGAATTCATCCCGCTCTGCGAGACGAGCGGAATGATGCCCCGCCTCGGGGAGTGGGTACTCGAAACGGCCATGTCGACGGCCACGGGCTGGACGATCCAGGCCCCGCCGGGGCATCCGCCGTTCTTCGTCAGCATCAACGCCTCGGGCATCGAGCTCGGCGACCCCCAGTACGCCGCCCGGGTGCGCGCGATCCTGTCCAGCTCGGGGCTCGCGCGCGGTGCGCTCAAGATCGAGCTGACCGAGAGCGACTACGTCACCGAGTTCGCGGAGGTGAACGACAACATGGCCGAGCTGCAAGCGGCCGGGGCGGCGATCGCGGTCGACGACTTCGGCACCGGGTTCTCGAACTTGGCCCGGCTCAGCGAGGTGCGCGCGAACGTGCTCAAGATCGACCGCCGGTTCATCTCGGCGATCGGGCTGCGCGAAACGGATGCGCCGCTCGTGCAGTCGATCCTCGGGCTCGCGCGCGGCCTCGGAAGCAGCGTCATCGCCGAGGACATCGAAACCGCGGTGCAGGCGCAGTGGTTGCGTGCACACGGGTGCGAGTACGGGTAGGGGTTCTTCTTCTCGCGACCGGCCGCATCCGCCGACGTCGCCGCGGTCTGCTCGCGCATTGCCGCCGGCCAGCTCGCCCGCTGACTCGGGGCATCCGCGGGTCAGCCGCGCGCGCCGCCGCTACCGTTTCCGCAGGCCGCACCCGAAACGGCGGGCGCGGCCTGCGCAAACCGACGCGGCCGCGACACCAGACCGGCGCGGCCTGCCAAAACCGGCGCGGCCGCGCACGGATGTCGGGGGCCTCAGTAGGCACCCTCCTCGACGGGAGCCGTTTCGTCGGAGGTGATCGGGGCATTCGCTGTCGTGGTTAAGAGGTCGGCGAGCTCGCCGCTCTGGCTCAGCTGCGCCACCCGGTTGATCACGATCGAGCTCGCATCGGCCACGGTGCGCAACGGGCTGACGAACCAGCCGTCGCCTTCGCGCACGGCGATGAGCCGCAGATCCTGGGCTCCGAGCTTCGCGAAGCCGGGGATCTGATCGAGGCAGATCTTTGCGCCAGAGGCACTCCCGACCGTGGCGCACACTCCCGAGATCGAGAACGCATACGGCACCGAGTCCGACTCCCCCGCGAAGGACAGGTCATCCAGCGTGATCCGGGCGGTGTCGCCGGACACCGTGCTGGAGACGCCGACGTTGGTGACGTTCAGGCTCCGTCCGTCGACTGAAGAGGTGGGCACGCCGTAGAGGCTCACAAGGCGCCGCTCGGCGAGGGGAAGCGCGGCGGCGAGTGCGCCCGAATCTCCCCGGGCCAGGTAGGCGGAGACCCCGTCGGCCAGCCCGCGGACTGCGTCCTCCGGCGTGACATAGGTGGCCGGCGCGACGATGGCCCCGCGGGTGAGCGTCGGGTCCGCGCGCAGGCGGTCCTGGAAGCCCTGCTCGAACCCGGTCAGCAGGGGGCTGACGTACCACGAGCCGCCCTCCTGCACGGCGACTGCGGAGACGTCCCTCCCCAGGTCCTGCTTAAGGTCGCTCGCACTGCGGTCGTAGGGCAGCGCGGCGTCGATGCCGGCCACGGCGGCCGCGCGGGTTTTCTCGAGCGAGGCCGCGACCTGCTCGTCGGTGGAGCCTGTCGCCTTCAGCTGCTCGGTGAGCTGGGATTTCACGGCGTCCATCCACAGACCGGCGAGAGCGTTCGGGTCACCGTCGACGTGCAGCTGGCCACCGGTCACGGCGACCACAGCAATCCCATCGCCGATGTCGGTGACCAAGAAGTCCAAGCCGGTGAGGGTGACGTTCAGGTTCGGTCGCAGCTTCTCGAAGACGGCCGTGTAGTCGGTCGGGCTGGTCGCGGAATCCAGCTTGATCCGGCCGAGCGTCTCGACCGGGCCTCGGAGCGAGGTGATCTCCGAGGGAGACAGGGAGCCGTACACGTTGAGCAGGTCCAGCGACACCGCTCCGGTCAGGAGCTTTTCGACTGCGGCCTGCGGAGTCGACGACCCGCCGATCTTGGAGAAGACGGATGCGTACGCCCAGACGCCGCCACCGGCGAGCAACAGCACGGCAACGCCGATCGATCCCCAGAGCAGGCCGGGCCGACGGCGGCGACGTCCGGCGGATGCCGCGGCGCTGGCCCGAACGACGGGCTGCTGCCAGCCGCCGGGTGCGCCCGACCCGGCCCCTACCGGGCCAGACACGGGCAGGGACACGGGCCGGGAGACTGCATAGGCGGGCACGGATGGCTCAGCGTGCGCCGCCTTTCGGGTCGGTGCCTGCGCCGCGATTGGAGACTGCGTCAATGCGGGTGCGAGCGGTTCGAGCGTGCCGCAGCCGCGCATCCATTCGAGAAGACCTGGATAACACGCGGGGTTCGCAGCGATCGCCCGATGCAGGTCGAAATGCTTCGCGGCGAGCTTGGCGAGGCGGGCTGGCGAGGTCGCGGGGTTCGCGGCCTCGGCGAACAGGAGGGTGCGGGAGTCGCTCACGGTGGTGCCCTTCTCGGGTCGTCGGTCGGCATGAGCGCGGCGGAAAGCGGCTGCCAGAACCCGGCGATGACGACGGCCCCCTGCATGTCGCGGACCACCCCCGCGCAACACGTGTGCCCACGATGATAGTGGGTAGTGGAGAATCGCAGGTGAAATCTAGTTTCTGCAACTCACCGATGAGTGTGGGCCCTCGCTGAAGCGTCGCAGATCGACGTTCCCACGCCCCTCCAACGTCGTTCTGCGACACCTCAGGGCAAGCACGGGACCGCCTAAACGACGGATGCCGCCGGTCCGGTCGGGCCGACGGTATCCGTGCATCAGGGGTGGAGACTAGACGTTCATACGACCGGTGTTCATCAGTCGCGTGAACATCAAGGCGGCTCCGGCGATGAGCAAAGACAGGCCGGCGAAACCGCCGAACTCGAGTGTGCCGATGCCGGTCGATGCGAGCTCCGTGACCGACAGTGCGGCCGGGGCCGAGACCTTGCCGGAGTGCGCCGGCGTGGTCGACTTCGCCGAAGCTCCGAATGTCACGATTGTGTCGATGAGGGCGGTCGGGCCGGCCGCGTCGGTCGGATCCGTCGGGATAGCCGAGGTCACCGGGGCCATCGGGGCCATCGGGGCCATCGGGGCCACCGGGGCCACCGGGGCCACCGGGGCCACCGGGGCCATCGGGGCCATCGGGGCCATCGGGGCCATCGGGGCCATCATTGTAGCCGTGGTCATCGGGGTCATCGGGGTCACGGAGGTCGGGGTCACCAACTCGCTGTCACCGACGACGGAGACCGCGTTGCCGCCGACCGTCACCGGAGCGGAAACCACCGGGTCGACATGCGTGCCTGACGCCGTGGCATCCGAACCTGAGGTCACCGGGGCGGATCCTGCCGTGGGAGCGGAGGTCGTTCCCGCGCCAGACCCTGACGGAGCCGGCGAACCAGATGTCGCGCTGCTGTCACCGAGGATCGCGACGGAGTTACCGCCGACCGTCACCGGTGCAGCGACTTCAGGGACGACCTGCGTACCTGATGCGATGCCGTCCGCACCCGAGGTCACCCGGCCGGAGCCGGCCGCGGGAGCGGAGGCATCCGCCGTGCTCGCGGACGGTGTGCCCGTTGACGCCGAATCACCGATGACACTCACCGCGTTGCCCGATGCCGTGATCGGCACGTCGACGCTGGTGAGGCCCTGTGTGCCGCCGAGAAGGGAGTCGGTTCCTGTTGTCGTTGCCGGGGCCAGGGTGGCCGCCGGGGCTGGGGCGGGGGCCGGTCCGGTCGACCCGGTCGAGGTCGAGTCGCCGAGCACCGAGATGGCGTTGCCGGACGCGGTCACCGGGGCCGCGACCGGGGCGACGACCTGGGTGCCGGAGGCGGTCCCGTCGGAGCTCGAGGTGGTTGCAGCGGCTGGCGCCGGTGTGGCTGCAGGAGCAGGAGCCGACGCGGACGCAGCCGCAGGAGCCGGTGCCGTGCTGGCGGAGTCGCCCACGACGCTGATCGCGTTGCCGGAGACCTGGACAGGGGCCGTGGTGTCGGTGACGACCTGGGATCCCGAGAGGGTTCCGGAGTCGCCGCTGGTGTCTGCGGCGTGCGCCGCGGTCGTGCCGAGGAGCGAGAGCGCCCCGACGAAGAGGGTGCCGTAGAGCGCCCGGGACAGAGTGATGTTCATGATGGTTCTCCTTGAAAGTGTGAGTGAGCCGCGCGAGGGACGCGTGGCGGTGGTCCGCATGCCGTCGGGATAGCACGGTAGGGACCTACTCAGGCGGGAGAAGAACCGGGGTCGATGGAGAGGGAGGACGGCAGGGCGTCGTCCTCGAAAGTGAGACGGAGAGCCGCGACAGACGCGGCGCGTGTTGATCCGCACGTTGCGAGCAGAGATGCCGAACTGCCGCCGCCCGGTGCTGCGGCATCCGGAGTGGGCTGCGGCAGGTTAACGGGGTGCCCCGGCGTGCCGAGCGGGGCTCCGGTAGCGGATGCCGCGGCATCAAGTAGCGTCAGGCTCGCGACCGCGTCGGGGGTACCGGCGGTGCCGCGCACAGAGGGCGGGAACGGATGCGCGCTCGGCGCGACGAAGACGGTCCCGGCCGGGACGACCGAGGTGATCACTGTGCGAGTCGCGAGGGTGGAAAGGTCTGAAACCGCGAGGGCGATCGTGGGCACGGCGACGGGCACGGTGACAGGAGAACCCGCCACATCGGGGATGCTGAGGTCCGGAATGCTGACGTCGGGTACTTCGGCAGCTACGGCGGCCAGAATCGGCGTCATGGCCGTCCCAACGGCTTCGGGCACGTCTGCGGACGCCGCGTCAATGGTTGCGGTGTCGACGCCAGGTGCGTCAGCCACGACGGAGACTGCAAAGGCAGGAACGCTGGCGACCAGCTCCGGGACGGAAGCGTTCAGGAGGCCGGGTGCGGCGGCATCCGTTGCAGGAGGCGCATCGGGGAGCAGATCGGTCGCCGACGCGGGATTCGCCCCGCCGCACAGGAACCAGGCGATGCCGAGCGCAACGGCGACGAGAGCGAGCCAGAGGGCGCGGGGAGCACGAAATGCCTCAGCATCATTCATCTCGTTCACCTCCGTCCTCAGTTGTGTACAAGGCCGACCGTAGGTGCACGGGGAGCTCGTGTCCACGAAACTGGTCGATACTGCCAGCTTCACCAGGACGGGCCTTGAGCGCCGGCCCCGCCTCACTTGGGGAATGTTGCATCACGCTGCAATTGGGATGGGCTGGCAAGGGTGCAAATCCCCCGGCCTGGGTCGGCCGAAACGGCCCGCGGATGAGCCAGCGAACGAGATTCGCAGTTCACAGGTTCAGGCGAGTCGACGGTCCCGCACCGTCCCGGGCGTGACGTCGTCCGACGAGAACCGCTGATCCGCCCCAATCTCGTTAAGCTCGGACGGGGCTTACGGGGAAAACGCCTGGCAAAGAGTGCACAGGCGACAGAACCTCTCGCTTCACGAGTCCTGGGGAAGGCAGACGAGCTGCACCTCGCGAGGGACGTCGCGCGCCACCGTCCGCGACTACACCACAACTCGATGAGGATCCGGAAGTGAAACTCAGCACTCGCTCGATCGTCACCCTTGTCGCGGCCGTGACAATGGCAGCCGTGCTCACTGCTTGTTCCCCGCAGGCCGTCAGGGCCACTCCGGCGCCAACGCCGACGTCCTCAGGATCAGCGACCGGGGCATCAGCGACCGGGGCGAGCATCAGCCGCGAGGCCGCTGCCGCGCTCCTGAACGCCGTCCCCGGGCTGAGCGATGCCAGCATTGGTGAGGTCATCTCCGGCCTGTCGACGCTGGCGATCATCGAGGTCTACGTCGATGACGACTCCGCGCTAGCGGCCCCCGGCGTGCTCGACTACGTCCTCAGGGTTGGCTGGGCGACCTCGTTCGACAGCCAGCCCGCCGAGCTGACCCTGACCGTGCGCAACCACGGCAGGACCCTCGACCTGCAGCCGCAGGCCAACCTGCTCGCCGGGGTCGAGTACCCGGCCCAGACCGGGGTGAACAGCGTCTACCTCGACAGTCCCGCATACCTGGGCACGTGGCCAGGCGCCGTCCCCACCCCGCCGGCCGCCTGAGCGCGGCCTTCCGGTGGCTAACTCAGGAAGATCGCGCGGCTGACCGCTACAGATTGCCGGACCGGTGCGGACGATCCTCCGTTGGCGCCCGTCGGTCAGCTGTCGAAGCTCACGACGGGCAGCGGTGACGGGTCCGGCCTGGAGAAGAGGTAGCCCTGCCCGTAGCGGCAGCCCATGGACCGGAGCAGGTCGCGTTGGCCTGCCGTCTCGATGCCCTCGGCGACGACGTCGAGTCCGAGCGAATCGGCAAGGCGCAGGATGCCCTCGACGATCGCCCGGTCGTGTTCGGAGCGTTCGAGGTCGCGCACGAAGGTGAGGTCAATCTTGAGCAGGTCGACGGTGAAGGCGCGGAGGTGCGTGAAGGAGGAATAGCCGGTGCCGAAGTCGTCGATCGCCAGTTTGACACCCAGTTCCCTCAGCTCCTGGAAGGTCCGGGCCGCGGAGTCGATCGCCTCGAGCACGGCGCTCTCCGTCAGTTCGATCCAGAGGCGCTCGGGAGGCAACCCGCTCTCCGCCAGCGCGCGTCTGACAACGACGCCGAAGTCGTCCTGCGCGAACTGTCGTGGAGAGACGTTGACGCTCACCGCGAGGCCGCCCTCGAGGGTCGCCGCCGCCCGGCAGGCCTGGCCGAGAACGGTCACGCCGATGCCCTTGATCAACCCGACTTCCTCGGCGATCGCGATGAACTCGCCCGGGTAGACGATGCCGCGCTCGGGGCGGCGCCATCGGGCGAGAGCCTCGGTGGCGACGACCGTGTTCTCCTGGAGATCGACGATCGGCTGGTACCAGGTCTCGATCTCGCCGAGCTCGACGGCGTCGCGGAGGGCGAGCTCGGTGTCCAGCCGCCGGTCGATGCGGCCGCGCAGGTCGTCGTCGAAGACCTCGTAGCGGGCCCGGCCCCGGCCCTTGGCCGAGTACATGGCCTGGTCTGCGTTGCGGAGTAGCGCCTCCGCGTCGTCGTGGCCGAGGCCGAAGGCGATGCCGATACTCGCGTCGACGGATGCGACGAGGTCGCCGATCCGGATCGGTTCGGCGATTGAGCGCTGCAGGTTGTGGGCCAGTGTGTGCACGTCCTGGCTGCTGTCGACGCCCGGACAGAGGATCACGAATTCATCTCCGCCGATACGGGATACCGTATCGGTGGCCCGCGCCCGCTGCCGAAGCCGCACCCCGACCTCAGCCAGCACGGCGTCCCCGATGTGGTGGCCAAGGCTGTCGTTGACGAACTTGAACCGGTCCAGGTCGATGAACAGCACGGCCACGCCGTGCCCGTGCCGTGATGACTGCAACAGGGCCTGGTTGAGCCGGTCGAGAAGCAGAAGGCGATTGGGCAGGTTGGTCAGCGGGTCGTGGAACGCGAGGTGCTCCACTCGGGCCTCGGCGAGGCGGCGGGCGGTGATGTCCTCCACCTGGTACAGCAGCGCGCCAGCCTGCTCCCCCGCGGGGATCTCGGCGATACTCACCTTGACCCACGTCTCCTCGTCGTCGACCCGGAGCATCCGGCGGTCCATGCGCTGCCGCGTCGAGGGCCCGTCGAACACCTCCGACGTGCGAGCGCCGCGCGCTCCGGCATCGAGCGGCATGAAGATGGCCTCGATGTGCTGGCCGACGACAACGGATGCCGGCCCGGCGAGCTCGAACAGCCGCGGGTTGGCCGCCACCACCCTGCCGTCGAGATCCACGATCGCCGTGCCGAGCGGTGACGACGCGAACGCGGCCTCGAATCGTGCCCGCGCGGCCGAGACCGCCTGTTCCGCAGCGTGGAGCGCGGTCACGTCGGTGACCGTGGCCATGTGCCCGGTGACCTGACCGGCGTCCCGGATCGGTGCGGTGCTCACCTGTACCCAGTTGACCTGACCGCCCGGGGTGCGGAAGCGCATCATCGTCTCGTACGCTGCCCCGGCGGCAATCGCGGCAGCCCAGTCGCGTTGCACGCGTTCGGTATCGTCGGGGTGGATGGCTGTGGCCATACCGCCGCGCTGGAACTGAACCCTGGTGAGGCCGCTCAGGGCGCGCCACTGGTCGTTGGCGCTGAGAAGTCCGCCGGCCGCGTCCATCTGCACGATGCCCACCGGGGCGATCGCGACGAGCGTGTGCAGCGTGTCTGCGACCTTCGCGAGCTCGCGGGTGCGCCTGTCCACCGCCGTCTCGAGGGCGTGGTTGGCCGCGTCCATCGCGACCATGGCGGCGTCGCGCTGCCGGTCGAGGTCGCGGAGCCTCCGGGCGGCCACCCAGCTCAGGCCGATGCCGACCACCGTCATCGTGGCGATCAGGAAGGCGACACCGAGCACCGTGTCGAACCAGCCCTGTCGCTGGCCCCAGAGTCGCAGCCAGCCCAGCACGAAGGGGCCGAGCAGGAGGAGCGGAACGACGGGTCGGAGCAGCCGCCCTGAGCTACCCGGGTCGCGCAGCAATCCGACGAGGCCGTTGTCGGGCCGGGTGAGAAGGATCGAGACCGACGCGAACGCCACCGCGAGAGCGGTGATGAGAGCCATGCTCGTGTACCCGCCCAAGGTGTAGAGCGAGGACGCCCCGTAGGCGTAGCCGAGCAGTGCGAGCAGGCTCACGGTCAGCGAGCCGAAGGCGAGGCCGAGCATCCAGGACGCCCGCGGCAGCAGGCTCGCGCAGACGGCGATGCCCAGAAGTATCAGTGAAACGGCCGTCGCCGGCGCCATGCGTGGATCCTGACCGCCGAAGGCGATGCCGGGCAGCAGTCTGTCGACGCCGAGCGTCACGCCCAGAATGTCTTCGGCGAGGGTGAGGGTGCCGAGCAGGGCGACGGGAAGCCCCAGGACCAGGGCCACCCGACGCCGCTCGAGCAGGAACAGGGCCAGCGACAGCATGATGAGAGCCAGGGCCGGCGTCGGCTTCATCGACCAGGGGCCGGCGAATGCGGCCGGCAGGGTGCTCGCGCCGAGATACCAGCCTGCGAGCACGACGAGTCCCATCGCCCCGGTGACGGCCGCGCTGATGCGTGCCAGTAGTAGTTGCATGCTGCCCTCGTGCTCGCGAGACGCGGAAATACCTGCGCCCCATCACAGGGTACCCGGCGCGGCCCAGCGCGTCACACCACCGCTTCCGTCGAGAATTGCCCGGCGCGCCGAGTGTCGCCGGCGCTCCAGCGACGGGGCGTTAACGACGGATGCCCCCCTCACCGAAGTGAGAGGGGCATCCGTCTGAGAGAACTACACGCTACTTGTAGGTACCGGGCGTGAAGTCGTCGGACGAGAAGCTGTCGAAGTCGACGAAGCTCAGGTCACCCTCGTTGAACGCGGCATCATCGGTGAAGATGCGGTTCGGGTAACGCTCGGCCTTGGCCTCCTCCGTTGCCTCGACGGTGACGTCGCGGTAACGGGGCAGGCCGGTGCCTGCCGGGATCAGCTTTCCGATGATGACGTTCTCCTTGAGGCCCATCAGCGGGTCGCTCTTGCCTTCCATGGCCGCCTGGGTGAGAACCCGGGTGGTTTCCTGGAAGGAAGCAGCCGACAGCCAGGACTCGGTCGCCAGGGACGCCTTGGTGATTCCCATGACTTCCTGACGAGCGGATGCCGTCTTCTTGCCCTCGGTGAGTGCCGCACGGTTGAGTTCGTTGTACTTCAACCGGTCGACGAGCTCGCCGGGGAGCAGGCCGGTGTCGCCGTGTTCGACGACGGTGACCTTGCGGAGCATCTGGCGGACAATGACCTCGATGTGCTTGTCGTGGATCGGCACACCCTGCGAACGGTAGACGTCCTGGACGCCACCGACGATGTGCTTCTGCACGGCCCGGACACCCTTGACGCGAAGAACTTCCTTCGGGTCGACGGCGCCGATGATGATCTGCGTGCCGAGCTCGACGTGCTGGCCATCCTCGACGAGGAGGGTGGAGCGCTTGAGCACCGGGTACGCGATCGGCTCGTCGCCGTTGTCGGGGGTCAGGATGACCTTCCGGCTACGGTCGGTGTCCTCGATCGTGATGCGTCCCGCAGTGTCGACGATGGGCGACGCACCCTTGGGGGTACGTGCTTCGAAGAGCTCCTGGACGCGCGGCAGACCCTGGGTGATGTCGTCAGCGGATGCCGAACCACCGGTGTGGAAGGTACGCATGGTCAGCTGCGTGCCGGGCTCACCGATCGACTGTGCGGCGATGATGCCGACGGCCTCTCCGATGTCCACGAGCAGGCCGGTCGCGAGCGAACGGCCGTAGCAGACCGCACACACACCGACGGCAGACTCACACGTCAGCACGGAACGCACCTTGATGGTCTCGATGCCGGCCTCGACCAGCTTCTCGATCAGCACGTCTCCGACGTCGTCTCCGGCTTCGGCGACGACCTCGCCTGCGGCGTTGACCGCGGCTGCGGCCAGGCTGCGGGCGTAGACCGCGTTCTCCACGTTGGGGTGGCGAACCAGGTTACCGAGCGGGTCGACGATCGCGATCGGCAACTCGAGGCCCTTGGTCGTTCCACAGTTGTCTTCGCGGATGATGACATCCTGCGAGACGTCCACGAGACGACGGGTGAGGTACCCGGAGTCGGCGGTACGGAGGGCGGTGTCGGCCAGACCCTTACGGGCACCGTGAGTAGCAATGAAGTACTCGGCGACGGACAGGCCTTCGCGGTAGCTCGAGATGATCGGGCGAGGGATGATCTCACCCTTCGGGTTGTTCACGAGGCCTCGCATGCCGGCGATGTTACGCACCTGCAGCCAGTTACCACGAGCACCGGACGTGACCATGCGGTTGATGGTGTTGTCCTTCGGGAAGTTCTTCTGCATGGCCTCGGCGACGTCTTCCGTCGCCTTCGTCCAGATCTGAATGAGTTCCTGACGGCGCTCGAGGTCGGTCGTGAGACCCTTCTCGAACTGCGACTGCACCTTGGCGGCGAGCTTCTCGTAGCGAGCCACGATCTCGGGCTTGTCCGGCGGGGTGAGGATGTCGCTGAGCGCGACGGTCACACCGGACCGGGTGGCCCAGTAGAAACCGGCGTCCTTGACGCGGTCAAGCGTCGCGGCAACTTCCACCTTCGGGTACCGCTCGGCGAGGTCGTTGACGATCGCCGAGAGGCTGCCCTTGTCGGCCACCTTTTCGAAGTACGGGTAGTCGACCGGCATGGCCTCGTTGAAGATCGCGCGGCCGAGCGTGGTGTTCACCAGCACGGTACCGACGGCCTGGCCGTTGACGAGTTCCACGCCTTCCGGCTGGGTGCCCTCTTCGAAGTACTTGTCCGTCAGACGGATGCGTACCTTGGCGTTGAGGTCGAGGCCCTGGTTTTCGCCCTTCTTCTGGTCGAAGGCCAGGATCGCCTCGGCGATCGAGGAGAACGAGCGGCCTTCGCCGATCACGCCTTCCTTGAGCGTCGTGAGGTGGTGCAGACCGATGATCATGTCCTGGGTGGGCAGGGTCACCGGGCGGCCGTCGGACGGCTTCAGGATGTTGTTCGAGGCGAGCATCAGGATGCGCGCTTCGGCCTGGGCCTCCATGGACAGCGGCAGGTGCACTGCCATCTGGTCACCGTCGAAGTCGGCGTTGAACGCCGCACACACGAGCGGGTGCAGCTGGATGGCCTTACCCTCGACGAGCTGAGGCTCGAAGGCCTGGATGCCCAGGCGGTGCAGGGTGGGCGCACGGTTCAGCAGCACGGGGCGCTCGCGGATGATCTCCTCGAGCACGTCCCAGACCTGCGGGCGTGAACGTTCGACCATGCGCTTGGCGGCCTTGATGTTCTGAGCGTGGCTCAGGTCGATCAGGCGCTTGATCACGAACGGCTTGAACAGCTCGAGTGCCATCTGCTTGGGCAGACCACACTGGTGCAGCTTGAGCTGCGGGCCGACGACGATGACCGAACGGCCGGAGTAGTCAACGCGCTTGCCGAGGAGGTTCTGGCGGAAACGACCCTGCTTGCCCTTGAGCATGTCGCTCAGGGACTTGAGGGCACGGTTGCCAGTACCCGTGACGGGACGGCCGCGACGACCGTTGTCGAACAGTGCGTCGACAGCTTCCTGCAGCATCCGCTTCTCGTTGTTCACGATGATCTCGGGGGCACCGAGGTCAAGGAGGCGACGCAGGCGGTTGTTGCGGTTGATCACACGACGGTAGAGGTCGTTGAGGTCGCTCGTGGCGAAACGGCCACCGTCGAGCTGCACCATCGGGCGCAGTTCGGGCGGGATGACCGGGACGACGTCGAGCACCATCGCGGCCGGCGAGTTGCCGGTCATGATGAAGGCGTTGACCACGCGGAGACGCTTGATGGCGCGGATCTTCTTCTGACCCTTGCCCTCGGCGATCTGCAGGTGCAGGTTTTCGCTCTCGGTGACCAGGTCGAAGGCCAGCAGGCGCTTCTTGATGGCTTCGGCGCCCATGTAGGCCTCGAAGTACATGCCGAAACGGTCCTGGAGCTCGTGGAAGACGCTGTCCTCGGGCTTGAGGTCGCCGACCTTGAGGGTGCGGAAGTCTTCCCACACGCGCTCGAGGTGCGCGATCTGCTCGTCGAGGGACTTGCGGACCTGCCCCATTTCCTTCTCGGCGGCGTCCTTGGTGCGCTTCTTCTGGTCGCTCTTGGCGCCCTCGGCCTCAAGTGCGGCGAGGTCGGTTTCGAGGCGGACGAGGCGGTCGGCGATCCGGGAATCGCGCTGGCCTTCGAGGGTCTTGATCTCGAGGCGAAGCTCGTTCTCAAGGCCCGGCATGTCCTGGTGACGGCCGTCTTCGTCGACCGTGATGACCATGTACGCAGCGAAGTAGATGACCTTTTCGAGGTCCTTCGGTGCCATGTCCAGCAGGTAGCCGAGACGGGAGGGGACTCCCTTGAAGTACCAGATGTGAGTGACGGGGGCGGCGAGCTCGATGTGGCCCATCCGCTCACGACGCACCGACGACTTGGTGACCTCTACGCCACAACGCTCGCAGACGATGCCTTTGAAGCGAACTCGCTTGTACTTACCGCATGAGCATTCCCAGTCCCGGGACGGTCCGAAGATCTGCTCGCCGAACAGGCCGTCTTTTTCCGGCTTGAGCGTGCGGTAGTTGATGGTTTCGGGCTTCTTGACCTCACCGTGCGACCAGCGACGGATGTCGTCTGCGGTCGCCAAGCCAATTCGAAGCTCGTCAAACGTGGTTACGTCGAGCAATTTCTCTCCTTGAAGAGTGTTCGGAGTATTTGTCATTCTGCCCGGCCCTAGATGTCGTCGATCGAGGATGATTCGAAGCGGGTGGAAATGTTGATGCCGAGCTCTTCCGCAGCGCGGAACACCTCGTCATCCGTGTCGCGCAGGCTGACGGCGGTTCCGTCCGAGGACAGCACCTCGACGTTCAGGCACAGCGACTGCATTTCCTTGATGAGGACCTTGAAGCTCTCGGGGATGCCGGGCTCCTGGATGTTCTCACCCTTGACGATGGCCTCGTACACCTTGACGCGGCCGAGGATATCGTCGCTCTTGATGGTCAGGAGCTCCTGCAGGGCGTACGCGGCACCGTATGCCTCGAGCGCCCAGACCTCCATCTCACCGAATCGCTGTCCACCGAACTGCGCCTTACCACCCAGCGGCTGCTGCGTGATCATGGAGTACGGACCGGTCGAACGAGCGTGGATCTTGTCGTCGACGAGGTGGTGCAGCTTCAGGATGTACATGTAGCCGACCGAGATCGGGTTCGGGAACGGCTCGCCGGAGCGGCCGTCGAACAGCTGCGTCTTTCCGGTGGAGTCGATCAGTCGCACGCCGTCGCGGGTCTTCGTCGTCGAGTCGAGGAGACCCTCGATCTCGATCTCGAACGCACCGTCGAACACCGGGGTGGAGACCTTGGTGTTCGGTGCGGCGTGGTGCGCCTGCTCGGGCAGGTTGGCGGCCCACTTGGGCTTGCCTTCCACGTCCCAGCCCTGCTTCGCAATCCAGCCGAGGTGCGTTTCGAGCACCTGGCCGAAGTTCATGCGACCGGGGATACCGAGCGGGTTGAGGATGATGTCGACCGGGGTACCGTCTGCGAGGAACGGCATGTCCTCGATCGGCAGGATGCGGGAAATAACACCCTTGTTGCCGTGACGGCCGGCGAGCTTGTCACCCTCGGTGATCTTGCGCTTCTGGGCGATGAAGACGGCAACACGCTGGTTGACGCCAGAGCCGAGCTCGTCGTCGCCATCCTGCGAGTCGAACACCTTGACGCCGATGATCGTTCCGCGCTCACCGTGGGGCACCTTGAGCGAGGTGTCGCGAACTTCGCGGCTCTTCTCGTTGAAGATGGCGCGCAGCAGGCGTTCCTCGGCGGAAAGCTCGGTCTCGCCCTTCGGCGTGACCTTTCCGACCAGGATGTCGCCGGGGCGAACCTCGGCGCCGATGCGGATGATGCCACGCTCGTCCAGGTCTGCAAGCAGGTCCGGGGAGACGTTCGGCAGGTCGCGGGTGATCTCTTCCTTGCCGAGCTTGGTGTCGCGGGCGTCGACCTCGTATTCCTCGATGTGAATCGAGGAGAGGGTGTCGTCCTTGACCAGGTTCTGGCTCAGGATGATCGCGTCCTCGTAGTTGTAGCCTTCCCACGGCATGAATGCCACGAGGAGGTTCTTACCGAGGGCGAGCTCTCCGTTGTCGGTGGCGGGACCGTCGGCGATGACCTCGCCGGCTTCGATCCGCTCACCTGCGGTGACCATGACGCGGTTGTTGTAGCTCGTGCCCTGGTTGGAGCGCGCGAACTTACGCATGTAGTAGTCCTGCGTGCCACCCTCGTCAAGCTGGATGGTGACGACGTCGGCCGAAACCTCCATCACCACACCCGACTTGTCGGCGGTGATGACGTCGCCGGCGTCGATGGCCGCGAAGACCTCCATGCCGGTACCGACGAGCGGGCTGTCACTCATGAGGAGAGGAACGGCCTGGCGCTGCATGTTCGCACCCATGAGGGCGCGGTTCGCATCGTCGTGCTCGAGGAACGGGATGAGGGAGGTCGCGACGGACACCATCTGGCGCGGGGAGACATCCATGTAGCCGATGTCTTCTGCGGGGAAGAGGTCGACCTCGCCACCCTTCTTACGTGCGAGGACCCGGGGCTCGGCGAACCGGGCGTCCTTGGTCAGCGGCGCGTTGGCCTGGGCGACGATGAACTCGTCTTCTTCGCTCGCGGTCAGGTAGTCGATGGTCGTCGTGATGACGCCGTCGACGACACGACGGTACGGGGTCTCGATGAATCCGAAGGCGTTGATCCGCGCGAACGAGGCGAGCGAACCGATCAGGCCGATGTTCGGGCCTTCTGGGGTTTCAATCGGGCACATGCGGCCGTAGTGCGAGGGGTGAACGTCTCGCACCTCGACGCCGGCGCGGTCACGGGACAGACCACCCGGGCCGAGCGCGGACAAGCGGCGCTTGTGCGTGAGGCCGGCGAGCGGGTTGTTCTGGTCCATGAACTGCGACAGCTGGCTGGTTCCGAAGAACTCCTTGATCGCGGCGACGACGGGGCGCACGTTGATCAGGGTCTGCGGGGTGATCGCTTCGATGTCCTGCGTGGTCATGCGCTCGCGGACGACGCGCTCCATGCGGGACAGGCCGGTGCGGACCTGGTTCTGGATGAGCTCGCCGACGGCGCGGATACGACGGTTGCCGAAGTGGTCGATGTCGTCGATGTCGATGCGGATGTCGGTGGGGACGCCCTCACGGATGCCGGAGATCGTGGTCTGGTTGTCGTGAAGGGCAACCAGGTACTTGATCGTGGCGAGGATGTCCTCGAGCGTCAGCACGGAAGAGCTGAGCGGCGCTTCGATGCCGAGCTTGCGGTTGATCTTGTAACGACCAACCTTGGCCAGGTCGTAACGCTTGGAGTTGAAGAAAAAGTTGTCGAGGAGCGCGCGGGCTGCCTCGGCGGCGACCTGCTCTCCCGGGCGCAGCTTGCGGTAGATGTCCTTGAGGGCTTCTTCCTTGGTGAGGATGTTGTCCTTCTCAAGGGTGAGCTCGATGGACGCGAAGCCCTTGAACTCTTCGAGGATCTGCTCGCTCGTGAGGCCGAGTGCCTTGAGGAACACGGTTACGGACTGCTTGCGCTTGCGGTCGATGCGAACGCCGACCTGGTCGCGCTTGTCGATCTCGAATTCGAGCCAGGCTCCACGGCTCGGGATGACGCGGGCGGAGTAGATGTCCTTGTCGGAGGTCTTCTCCTGCTCACGGTTGAAGTACACACCGGGCGAGCGCACGAGCTGTGAAACGACGACACGCTCGGTGCCGTTGATCACGAAGGTGCCCTTGGGGGTCATCAGCGGGAAGTCACCCATGAACACGGTCTGGGTCTTGATCTCACCGGTGAGGTGGTTCATGAACTCAGCGTTCACATAGAGGGGTGCGGAATAGGTCTTGCCCTTTTCCTTGCACTCGTCAATGGTGTACTTCTCAGGCTCGAGCTCGGGGTTGGTGAACGACAGCTGCATCGTTTCGCCGAGGTCCTCGATCGGGGAGATCTCTTCGAAGATCTCGTCGAGCCCGGTGCGGGTCGGGAGGTCCTGGCGACCTTGCGCCTGACCTTCTTCGACACGCTTCTTCCACTTGTCGTTTCCGACAAGCCAATCGAAGGACTCCGTCTGCAAGGCGAGCAGGTCCGGGACCGTCAGATTGTCTGTGATCTTTGCGAACGACAGACGCCCTGCAGCGCGGCCGTTCTTGGGTGAGTTGGTGGTTGCGTTGCGCGCAGCAGCCAAGGAAATAACCTCCGTAGACCCCGTCAGGTCTAGTCACTGTTAGTAATGAATTCCGAGTACGCTCCCCAGACCCTCAGTTTGAACGAGGTATGCCTCAAGGTGGCTTGAGCACGCAAAGCCGACCGCAATATGAAGGCATAGATTTGTCTGGGAGCGCAAAGATCAACTATAGGCTGTCTTTCCCCCTATGTCCACCCCAATCTTGACCTTCACCATTTTCTCAGGTATAACCCGCCGCATCCGCTCCCCCCGCCCCGCCGCCCACCTTCCGCGAGAGCGGAGAAATGGCCCTTTCGGCGCCGCTGAAGGGGCCTATTTCGTACTCTCGCGGAGTGGTGGTGGGGGTGCGTGGGGGAGACTGGGGGGATGAGCAGGTCAGAAGTGCAGCATCCGTCGGTCAGGTTGAAGCTGAGCGGGATGACCGCGGAAATACAGCCGGACCGGTTCGTTCCGGGGAGCTTCGAGCTCATCGTCGACGGCACGCCGCAGTCGCACGTGAACATCGACAACCCCGGTGAGTTGTTCTTCGAGTACGTGCAGCGGATCGGGCACGTCATCGACCTGCTCGGGGACGTGGGCGAAGCCATCACGGCCGTGCACCTCGGCGCGGGTGCGCTCACCCTCCCCCGGTACGTCGAGGCGACGCGGCCCGGCTCGCGGCAGCAGGTCGTCGAGATCGAGAGCGACCTGATCGACTTCGTGCGGGCCGAGCTGCCCTGGGACAAGCGCGCGAACCTGCGGGTGCGGCACGGCGACGCCCGCGAGGTGCTCGCCAAGCTGCCCGCCGGGCTGCACGGCACGACCGACCTCGTCGTCGTCGACATCTTCTCGGGGGCGCGCACCCCCGCCCACGTGACGAGCCGCGAATTCTACGAGCTCGCCCGGCCGCTGCTGAGCCCGCGCGGGGTGCTCGTCGTGAACGTCGCCGACGGGCCGGGGCTCGCCTTCGCGCGCGCGCAGGCGGCGACGCTCTCCGCGGTGTTCCCGCACGTGATCGGCCTCGCCGAGACCCAGGTGCTCAAGGGGCGCCGGTTCGGCAACATCGTGCTCGTCGCGACGCTCTCGCCGGTCGACCTGACCTGGGTGCCGCGGCTGCTCGCCGGCGGCCCGCACCCGGCCAAAGTCGTCGAGGGCGCGGAGCTGCGCCAGTTCATGGCGACCGCACTCGTGACCACGGATGCGACGGCGACGCCGTCCCCGCTGCCCGGCCGCACGGTGTTCCAGATCGGCAACTGAGCCGGAGCAGAACATGAACGTTTGGTGACGTTGCGGCCCCGCGAAGGGGCCCCCGGCGACGAAGACAAATCGTTGCAATAAAAAACCCGATCGAGGCTGGAAAAAACCACTAGGCTCCGAGACACTGTCGTGCACGGTAGCGCGCTGATCTCCGGGGGTCCAAGCGATGTCTGCTGTCGAGTTCGAACGTGTGTCCTTTTCCGAGCGACTACGCCGCAGCGTGTCGCCGATGATGCTGCTGCGCACTGCGGGCGTTGCCGCCGCTTCCGTGGCCGCCGGCCCCCTCGTGCTGATGGTCTTCCTCCTTCTCGGTGGCACCTTCGTCGGCGGTCGGCTGGCCGAAACGGCCGACGGCGCACTCGTCTGGGCCACGATCGTCACCACGCTCATCACCGTCGTCAGTGCCGCGCTCCTGGTCTTCGGAATCGTCGCGGTCGGGGTCCTGCACCGCCGGGCCCACCTCCCCCAGGGCGTTCGCGCGAGCGCGCCCCGGGTCGGCCGCTCCCTGCTCGGCGCGGCGCGCACCTTTCCCCGGCTCGCGCTCGCCCTGCTGCTGACGCTCGTCGCCCTGGTGCTCGCCACGATCCTGACGCTTCCCGCGAGCGCTGCGGCCCTGATCGTGGCCGTTGTCCTGTTCGTGCGGAACGCCCGCGTGCGCGAGCCCGAGGGGACGCGATTCACTCGCGGCACCCGCATCGCCCTCGTGGCCGCCGTCCCGTCCGTTCCGACGCTGGCCCTGCTCCTCCTCCTGCCCGCCCTGCTCGCGGCCACGCTCGACGCTCCCCGCTCCCTCCGAGCACTTGTCCGCATCGCGATCATCGGCCTGCGCCAGCGCCTGGTCCCCCTGCTTCTCTTCGTCGTCGTGGGCGCCGGTGTGTCCGCCGGCCTCACCTGGGCCGGCACCGCTGCATCACGCGCGATCGACGGCGACGGCACCAGCGCCACCGGGCTGCTCGTGCTCGCGGCGATCCTCGCGGCACTCCTCGCCCTCACCGGGATGGCCCTCGCCGTCATCGTCGCGGCCGTGCCCAGCGCATCCGCCGCAACGACCGCGGGCACGAGCGCGCCGCGCCGCCCGTGGCAGCGCACCCTGCCCCTGACCGCCGCCGGCGGGCGGGTCGCCATGCTCGTGGTCGTCGCCCTCGTCGCCGGCGTCGTTCCGGCCGTCACCGTTGCGGCACCCGCCCAGGCGGCGGGCGTCACCCCGTCGACGGCGGTCGCGCCCGCACTGATCGAGCCCGTGCTCAGCATCGGATTCGACGGCTTCGGTGCGACACCCATCCTCTCGGCCGAGGTCACCGTTCCGGACGGCGACCCGATGGGCACCGTGCAGTTCCTCGACGGCGCCGTCCCCCTCGGCGCCCGGGTCGCCCTGGCCCTCGCGCCCGGCGACCCGCACGTCGCCCGCGCCTCCCTGAGCGGCATGGCTCCGCTCGATCCGGGCTCGCATCCGCTCAGCTTCAGCTTCGAACCGGCCGGCACCGCCGTCGCCGCCGGCACCTCGAACGTGCGCATCTGGTCGTTCCTCGCCGACACCGAGGTCACCATCAGCACGGATGCCGCCGCCGCGGTGAACGGACCGGCGACCGTGACCGTGACGGTCGCCCCGACCTACGCCACGTCGATGAAGCCGGACGGAACCGTCGACGTCACGATCGACGGGACCACCGAGACCCTCACCCTAGTGGACGGCTCGGCGGAGAAGCAGGTCACCCTCCTTTCCGATCCGTACATCACCGCCGACTACGCCGGATCCGCCCTGTTCAAGCCCAGCTCCGGCCACTACCAGGTCGGCGCGGTCATCGTCCCTGACCCGACCCAGATCGTCGCCACCGTCTACAACCCGCCATTCACCCTCGGTACGGTGATCAACGCCTCCGCCGTCGTGACGGCGCCGAACGCCGACTACGGCACCGTGGTGAAGGGGACGATCCAGGTCTGGGCGGGCCAGACCCTGCTCACCGAGTCGTCCAAGCTGACCCAGACGCTCAGCATCCCCACAACCGCCCTCCACGCGGGAAGCACCGACCTGCGCTTCGCCTTCGTTCCGGCCACCGGATTCGAGGCCTCCGAGACCACGTCGACGATCACCATCGCCCCGGCCCGAACGAGCGTCTCCGCCGCCCTGCAGCCGGCCTCCTCACCGACCCTGGTGCCGCGCGGAAGCGCCCACGCGATGACCGTCGACGTCACCTCGGACCTGGACGGACCGCGCACGGTCGAGGTGCGCAACACCCGCACCTCCGCCCTCGTGGCCACCGGCAGCGTCACCGTCACCGACCAGCACGGCACCGGAAGCGTGGTTCTCACGGGACTCCTGCCGATCGGCAGCTACACGCTGGCGGCGACCGTGGTCGGCGACGCGGACCACGCCCCGGCCACATCCGCCGGCCAGACCGTCTCGATCGGCGCCGGCCTCACGAGCACCACGCTCACCATCTCGGCCGGCGCCGCGACGGTCGACACGGTGGAGATCGGCACCCCCGTCACCCTCGTCGCCACGACGACGGCAGCCGCCGGCGAGACGACCCTGCCCGGTGCCGTGACCTTCACCCTGCCCGACCGCTCCTCTGCACGAGTAGACCTCGCCGCCGACGGCACGGCGCGCTACAAGTTCACTCCGACCCAGGCGAGCACTGCCGCCGTGCAGGCCTCCTACTTCGACACGACGTCTCAGTACGAGCCGTCGAACGCGACCGATGCGCTGACGGTCGCGTTGGCAATCGCCTCGACCCCCGTCGCCGTCTGGACGGGCGACCTCACCCCGAGCGACCGCACCCTCACCCTCAGCTATGCGGCGGCACCGAACCGCGCCGTGCCGACCGGCGGCATCCGCATCCTGGATGCCTCCGGCGGCATCCTCGCCACGGGCAACCTGGCAGACGGCTCGGTCACCCTGCGGCTGTCCGCACCCGGTGCGCACCCCGTGCTCCGCGCCGAGTACACCGGCGACGGCCTCTATGCCACGCGCACCGACGTGGTGCCGGTCTCCGCGCTGCGGAACTACACCCCCTCGGTCACCGTCGGCGCCCCCGCCTCGGCGCCGCTCGGCACCGCCTTCCCGGTGACGGTCGACCTCAGCGGCGTTCCGCTCGACCTCGTGACCCAGGTGAACCTCACGGCGACGGCCCCGGATGCGACGGTCAGCGACCTCGGCACGATCACCCTCGACACGGCAGGCCACGGCACCGCGGCCCCCACCCTGCTCGTCGCCGGGGCCCACGGCATCCGTGCGGTGGTCACCTTCACCGCGGCGAGCGAACTGGCGCCTGCCGCTTCGGACCCTGCCGTCACGACCGTGCAGCCGGTTCCCGTCCCCCAGCTCACGGTCTCCCGGACCGACCCCGGCGCAGCGCTCGTCGCCGGCGCGTCCGTCGAGCTGACCATCACGGCCGCCTGGCTCTCCTTCTCGTCGACGGGACTCGCCGCCGGCACACGAGCGGATCTCCTGGACGCCACCGGCACGGCCATCGGCACCACGCAACTGTTCGGGTCCCCTGAGGGACTGAGCGGAACGGTGACCGTCGCCAACCTCCGCGGAGGCACCCTGGCCGTGCACGCGAGCGTCGAGTACGGGCCGTTGCGGGCCTCCACGTCGAGCCCGGTCCTCGACCTCGCGGTCAGCGCGCCCACGACCGACCTGTCCCTGGCCGTTCAGCCGGTCACGGTCGGCGACAGCCTCACGGTCACGGTCACGGCCGAGCCGAGCGGCACCCTGACGGGGTCCTCCCGTTCGGTGCCGGCCACGGTCACCGTGCTGGGCACCGACTACCCCCTGAGCCTGACCCGCAGCGGCGCCACCGGGTTCTTCCGCGGCACGGTCGCGGTCCCCACCCTGCACGCAGGGTCCCTCACCCTGTCCGCGTCCACACCGGGTGACGGTGTCGACACGAGCGCCGCGACCGCGGACCTGACGGCCACCGTGGACAAACGCGCCACGAGCGTCGCGGTGGTCGTCCCGGACGGGGCTCGCGCGGGCGACGCCCTCCCGGTCTCCGCCCGGGTGCTGCAGGCCGGCTCCCAGACCAGCCCTGCGCCCACCGGCACGATCATCCTCACCGGTTCGAACGACACCCTCTGCGCCGCAGACGGGACCGGCGCATGCACCCTGCCCGGGGCATCCGTGCGGATGGGCGAGAACACCCTGTACGCGCACTACGACGGCGACGCCGACAACGAAGCGTCGCACAGCGTGACGCAATTCACCGCGTCAGCCCGGGGCACGGACCTCGCGGTGACGTTCTCCCCGACCCCCGACGAGTGGGTATACGGCGACCCGATCACCGCCAGCTGGACCACGACGACGACCGGTGCCGCCGCCGTCGGCCGGGTGTACTTCGACCTCCCCGGCGTCGGATGCAACGGGCCCGCGCTCGCGGGCAGCTGCACGCTCACCCCGGTGACGACCGCCCAGTTCGCCCCCGTCAGCACCGAGTACAGAGTCACCTTCGTCTCTCGAGACGACGCCCCCGGCGCCGTCGTGAGCGGAACGGCCGACGCCAGGCTGTGCGCATACCCGATCGTCTTCGGAACCATCGACTACGGCGACTCCGTGCGCTGCGGTGACGACAAGCTCGGCGTCGTCACCGGCAGCCTGCTGCGCGCCACGGCATACGCACATTCCGACTACGCCGTCGACAGCTGGACGATCGACGGCTCGATGCGTCTTTCGCAGGGACGGTCCTTCCTGTTCGTCGTGACCGGATTCATCCGCGTCGGCTACACCGAGCACTACGCGCCGACCTGCTTCACCCTGAAGCTGACCCCCACGGTGGACTGGGGCCTGCTCGACCCCTACGCGCAAGGCTGGGCGCGCGCGAATACCCGGCCGAACTGCGCCAGTCCGTACGGGTCCACCGCGCAGGAGCTGGCCGACCAGAAGGCCGGCTTCTCCCGCTACGCAGCGGGCACCATCGTGGACCTGACGCTCGTTCCCGCCAACCTCTCCGAAGAACACACCCAATCCGAATTGGAGCTCGACGCCCTCACCGGAGCGACCCTCACCGGCCCGTACTCCGCCCAGGTGGCGATGACCGCCGATCGCGCGGTCGCCGCCACGTTCCGCGTCAAGGCCTGCACGGTGGTCGACCTCCCCGTCACCGAGGGCGGCAGCGTCGCGGTGACAGCCGCCGATCGGCCGTCCACCAGCTGGGGCCTGAAGCCCTCGTCTGGAGCCTGCACCGTCGGCGGCGAGGCCGGATACGTTCCCGGAACGAAGATCACCGTCGTGGCCACCGCGAAGCCCACCGCAACGTTCGGTTCGTGGCTCGGCGGCTCGTCACGCGACAACACCCCGACGACGCTGCTGGCGGCTCCGACCGGACAGCTGCTCAAAAGCGGTGCCACCACCGCGACGACACAACTCACCGTGCCCTGGGCTGACAGGTTCCAGGTCGGAGCCCAGTTCAGCATGGTCAAGTGCGTGACGGTCACCGTCGTCTCGAAAGCGATCCGCGACTACTTCGCCGCGCGCACGGGCGAGCCCGCCGGCGCCTCGTGGGCACACGACGGCCCCCTCACGCAGTGCGGCGACGTCGCATCCACGACCACGACCAGCAACAGCGCACTCGGCGGCTACCACGTGGTCACCACCACGGACTCGATGGTCGCCACGGGACGCCTGCACCTGACCACGACGGAACCGGAATACGCCATCATGGGCTGGCGCGGCTACACCGGTAACACCGCCTCGGTGCGCTGGAGCAGCAGCACCCAACAGGGTGTCGTCTGGAACGGCAACCAGGGGACATCCGGGGGAACGGAGATCGACCTCGCGCGGGTCAACAGCGCCATCACGCTGACCGCCGGCTGGTACAACACGAGCTGCAAGCCACCCATCGTGAACCTTCCGCAGGGCGGCTCCTACATGATCGCTCCCCTGTCAGCCGACGAGAGCTATTGCGAACGCGCCGGCGAACTGCCCCGGGGCCAGGCCGGGTACCTGCTGCCCGCCGCCATCGCCGGGTCCCCCAACCTCGTCCCGATCACGAGCCTGGTGAACGCCTCGGGCCTGGACGAAATGGCGGAGTTCGGCACCTCCCAGGGCTTCTTCGAAGGTCGCGCCAAGGTCTATGGCGGCGGCAGCTATCGCCTCGAGTACTGCGCGCCCATCGGGCTGAACGTTCGGGTCATCGACGATTCGGGCCAGGCATCCGCCCTCGACCCGGAGACCGCCAAGAAGATCGTCGTCGACGACGGCGGATGCCCGCCTCTCTATTCGCGCCCCGGCCGCACCGTGACCACCGCCGTGACCGTTGCCGGGCAGTACACCTACTCGGTGGGGGGAAGCACCGACGGCACCGGCCCGACACGCGTGGTGGATGCCCAGGGCAACGTCTCCGGCCCGAACACCCTCGACCTGACGATCATCTGCTACACGATCTCCGGGAAGGACCTGTCGGCGACCACGCCCGGCAACTGCCCGGGAGGGGCCGGCAACCGGTACACGCGCGGCACCACGGTGCAGCTGCAGGCCGAGGACATCGAAGGCAACCGCTTCGACGGCTGGGACTACGCCGACGCGTCGAGGGACCAGACCGCGTGGGTGATCATGGACAGGGACCGCTACGTCGAGGCCAAGATTCACCGCTACAGCACCCGCGAGAAGGTCGGCAACTGGTTCAGTTCGATCAGCCAACGCATGCTCGCCGCCGTGATCACCGTCGCGACGGGGGTGTCCCTCGCCCAGTTGATGGTCGCCAAGGTCGCCGCCGTCGGGCTGAAACTCGCGGCAGCCGGCCTCAGGGCCGCGGGAGCCGGTGGTGCGGTCGCCGACGCGATCGACAAGGCCGGAACGGTCATCCAAGCACAGGTCGACCTCGCGATGCTCGCGACGAAGTGCCTCAACGACTGGGCGAACGGCAAGGGCGAGATCCTCACCCTGCCGTCCTCGAACAGCGCGACACCCACGCTGGGCGCCGGCGCGGGGCTCGGCCCGAACGCGACGGCCGAGGACATCTTCAACGCCGCCAAGGCCGACCTCCAGACCCGGATCGCCGCGAAAACGGGGTACAGCGGCGCGGTGCCGATCGGGGCGGTGACGAGTGACGTGGGAACGTTCATGAATGTCGTCGGATCGTTCGGCGAGAACCTCAGCATGTACGGCTCGGACGCAAAGACGAACTGGAGCAGCTACGAGGCGTCGATGAAGGCGTGCATGGCCGAGGGAGTCGACTCCTACGTCAAGGACACGTACACGGGGTACTAGCGGAGTGCGGCGAGCGGACCGGGGCCGGGCCGGAAAGTTCGCCGGCACACCCCCGTACGGGTGTCGCCGCGGCATGGTCGGGATATCCTGTTAGGGAACCCGATCGTCCGCGGCACACCCGGCCGCCCTTGCCTCTGGACTACACCCTGCCCATCATCATTGGTTACGACGCCGTCACTCTCCGTGAAAAAGTCGACCTGCTCGCCGCCGGGCAGCGCCTCGACGAACTCGGCGAGTTGCGCAGCCTGTCCGCGCTCAACGAGAAGATCGCGCTGCTGCGCCTGATCGGACGCCTCGACGAGGCCTTCGACATGGCCAACGCCGCCCTGCGCCAGGCCCGGTTCACCGGATCCCGGGAGGAACTCGCGGCCAGCCGCATCCGCCGGGCCCAGGTGATGCAGTTCCAGGGCAAGCTCGATGAAGCCGGGAGCGAGCTCACCCACTGCGTTCTCGAGGCCGAGACGCACGAGTGGAGCGCGGTTGCGGCGTTCGCGCGGGAGAACCGCGGGAAGGTCCTGTTCGAGCAGGGCGACCTCGAGGGGGCCCTCACCGACCTCACCGCCGCCGTGTTCCTGCGGGAGAAGGCCGGGGCATCCGTCGAGCAGCTCGAAGGGTCCCTCGTCGCCGTCGCAGTCGTCGAGTCCATCATCGCCGAGCGGGGCCAGGGCCGCTAACCCCCCTGGCGCGTGCTCGCGCCCGCGCCGGTTTCCGCAAGCCGCGCCCTCCGATGTGGGAGCGGGCTGCGCAAACAGTCGCGACGGCAGTCGCGGGAACGGACCACGCGGAGGACGCTGCGGCAACCCGGTGGTCGATGTCGGTGGACGGGGGCATTCTGGGGGAACGGGCGTAGCCGGTTCCCCCACTGTTCCGGATGCGCGGGCACACGGTAGGGCAGGCCCCGCGGCAGCGGGCCGGTGCAGGAGGAGTCGGGAGGTCGCAGTGGACGAGTGGATGCCGCCGCACGAGCCGGCACAGGGGTGCGCACTCCCGCCGACGCAGCCGCGTGGAGTGCGGCATGCCCGGCGTTCGGCGCACCATGCCGGCCGGGTGGTCCGGCACCTGGCCGTGCTCGCAGTAATCACGCTGATCGCCCCGGTACTGGTGGCGTGCACCTCCGACGCGCCAGAAACGCCCGCAGCGGCATCCGCATCGTCGGGGCCGTCACCCGCGACGCCATCCCCGGGTTCGACCGGTGTGCCGAGTCCTGACCACGGGGCGCAACCGGGCGACCCGAACACCGGACCCGGCCAGGGCCCCGGTGAGGGCGTGGGGCCCGTCGAGCCGGTCGGGGACCCCGTCGTCCTCGCCTCGGGCCTCGAGGTGCCGTGGTCGATCCTTCGCCTGCCCGGCGGCGGCACCCTGATCAGTGAGCGGGGCACCGCACGCGTGCGTGAGCTGCTGTCCGGCGGACTCCGCGACGCGGGCACGGTTCCCGGTGTCGTCGCGCGCGGCGAGGGCGGGCTGCTCGGCCTCGCCTACCTCGCCGACCCGGCCGCGGCCGTCGGGGCCCCCAGCGCGGGACCCGGGGGCTGGGTGTACGCGTATTTCACCGGCACCACCTCCAACCAGATCGTGCGGATGCCGCTCACCGGCACCCTCGGAAGCCTCACGCTCGGGAGCCCCGAACCGGTGCTCTCGAGGATCCCGCGGGCAGGCAATCACGATGGCGGGCGCATCCGCTTCGGGCCGGACGGAATGCTCTATGCGACGACCGGCGACGCCGGGAACACCGCGGCCGCGCAGGACCTCGGGTCGCTCGGTGGGAAGATTCTCCGGATGACGCCGACCGGCGCCGTGCCGCCGGACAATCCGTTCGGGACGCTCGTCTACTCATATGGGCACCGGAATCCGCAGGGCATCGCCTGGGATTCGCGCGGCCGGCTGTGGGCGAGCGAGTTCGGGCAGTCGACGTGGGGCGAACTCAACCTGATCACGCCGGGAGCCGACTATGGCTGGCCGGACGCCGAGGGCATCGCGCACGACCCGCGGTACACCGACCCGGTCGTGCAGTGGCGCACGCCCGAGGCCAGTCCGATCGGGCTCGCGATCGTCGGGGACACTCTGTTCCTCGCGGCACTGCGGGGCGAACGACTCTGGCGGGTCGACTCCTCAACAGGCGCGGCGAGCGCGTGGTTCGTCAACACCTGCGGCCGGCTGCGTGACGTGGTGCCCGGCCCGGATGGCACACTGTGGTTTGTGATGAACAACACGGACGGCCGCGGCATCCGAGCCGCCGGCGACGACAAGCTCTACTCGGTTCGAGTGGAGCAGACCACGCCCCTGGCGCGAGGCATTCGGGTGGCGCAGCGAGCGAATGAACCCGCCGGATTTGCGGCGGCGCCCTGATGGCGGACCTCACCCGCGTGCGGCGCTGGGCCGAAGCGCTCATCGACCTGCACCTCGACGCCGGCTGGACCTTCGCGTTCGACAACGCCAAGAAACGCGCCGGGCTGTGCAACTTCACGGCGAAACGCATCACGATCTCGCGTTACCTCGCCTCCCGGTACGAGGACGACGACGTGCACCAGATCCTGCTGCACGAGGTCGGGCACGCGCTCGCCGGCCCGCGCGCCGGCCACGGCCCGAAGTGGAAGTCCATCGCCCGCGACCTGGGCTACGACGGCAAGCGCACGCACGACGGCGAGATCGCCAACGAGCTCGCCCCGTGGGTGGGCGTCTGCCCGGCCGGCCACATCCACTACCGGTACCGGAGGCCGACGCGCGCCCTCGCCTGCGGGCTGTGCGGGCGCGGCTTCAACAGTGACCACCTCGTCACCTGGACGAGCCGGGAGATCACTGCGGCGGCTCGGCGGCGCGCCGCGGCGTCGGCCGGACTCTAGGCCGGGCCGGGAGACCGGCCACCGGCCGGGCGTGACAGGAGCGGGCGTGACCGGAGCAGGCGCCTGCCCGACGGGCGGTGAATGCCTGGCGCACGCCGATCCGGTGAGACGCCGGTGCCAACTCTGACGCTCCCGGCCGGCAGCTTCCCGGAGTGGTCCGGCACGACGATATACAGCAACGGCCAGCGAGTGCCCTTCGACACCGGCGCCTTCGAGGCGAAGTGGTGGACCCAGGGCGACAGCCCGGATGCGGCGGCCGAGAATCCGGACGCCTCCCCTGGGTGGCGCTCATCGACGCCCAGCTGCGGGTGCTGCTCGGCCTGCCTGCGATCCCGGCGGACACCGACAGCATCGGGCAGCCGGGGCGACAGGGACGGCCCGGCCGACGGCACCCGCTGGCTTACGCGGCCGCCGGAATGTCAGCCGGAGAGGCCCATGGCCTCGGACACGAGCCCGATGATGCCGAAGAAGGCTGCGCCGCCGCCGATGAAGATCGCGAGCGGAAGGTAAATGCGGCGCTGTCGGCTGGCGGCGCGGACCTCCGCGTCGAGGGCCTGGAAGCGTTCGATCAGGTCGTCGCCGGTCTCGACGGGCACGTTCGCCCACATCGCCGGGTTGTCGAACAGGCCGGTGAGCCGGCCGCACTCGTTCTGGTCGAGGACGACCGGGAGCGCCTCGAGCCAGCCGACGAGGTCGTCGACGCCGAGCACCGTGACGAAGGGCGGGCGAGCCCTGACCTTGACCTCGCGGGCGCCGACGAAGACCACGGTCGGCCGGACCGGTGCGGTCTGGGCGCGCCGGTCGCTCATCAGGTCGGTGATATGGTTCGCCTCGAACTCGGCGTGGCGCAAGTAGGGCACCGTGCGTCCGTTGACGGTCAGCACGGCCTTGTCGACGAGGATGCGTGCCGAGCGGTGCTGTTTCGCGTTGACCGTGATCACACCACCGGGGCCGACGATCAGGTGGTCGATATCCCAGCCTTCGAGGCCGATCGGAAGCGCGTGGAAGATCGTCCAGTCGGAGCTGAGCGCCTCGAGGCTCTTCCCGACAGCGATCTCGCCGAGTGCGGCCAGGTACCAGCCCTCGCAGCGTTTGCCGAGCGGGGAACGCCCGCGGAAACGGTGCCACGGTGAACGCACCGGCGTTCCGGTCTGCTCGCGCAGCAGCTTGTCGATCACGGATTCCGCCATCCGCCGCCTGTACATGCCGCCGCCGCTGAGCCTCACCATGTCTGTCGGTCCGATACTTTTACTACGCGCGATCGCAAATCCTGTCAGCCAATTGTCCCCCCGAACAAGGGCGTGTCCTTACTCAACGGGATTATGCGGTTCGGTCAGCCCCCTCACGTACCTCTCCTGGGCACGCCGGCGCTGGGCCGGAACGACCGAAACGCACGCGCCTGACGGCCCCGCGCTGCCCTCTTGCGGCAGGTCACTCCGACTCCGGTATTCTATTGAGAGGACAACTGTCCGTTCAACAGCGGCCCGAGGGGAACGATCATGCCGGCTTCCCCTCGCGCGTTCCGGAGAGTCCTGCGGACCGGGCGGGCCCCGCTGACGAGCTTCGGCATCCCCTTCGGGCTGTCGGGCCTTGCCGGCACCTGGACGATGGCCGCGGGAGTCCTCGGCACGCCCGCTGGGATCGGTGAGGCCCTGTGGGTGTTCGCGCTCGTCGCCTGGGTTGCGGTCCTCGCCAATTACCTCGTGCGCAGCCGGAACAACGGGGGGACGATCCGGGGGGACCTCGCCGACCCGGTGCAGGCACCGTTCGCCGCCCTCGCGCCCACAACCGGGATGCTGCTGGGCACCCATGTCGCTGTATCCCTGTCCGCGGGTTCCGGTTCAGGGCATCCGCTTGCGGGGGTACTGCAGGGATCGCCCGCCGGGCTCCTGGTCGCGCTGGTGCAAGGGGTCGTCGTCGGGTTCCTGGTCGTGGCGCTCGTCTTCGGGGCGTGGTCTGTCGCGCAACTGGCTCTCCGGATGCGCGACATCGACACACTCCATGCCGGGTACTTTCTTCCGACGGTCGCCGCCGCCTTCATCGCAGGGCAGTCGGCGGGAACGTTCGGCTGGACGACGCTGAGCGTCGCTTGTATCGGGGTCGGGCTGCTGTTCTGGATGCTGCTGGGTGCGCTCATCCTCGGCAGGATGGCGTTCCGTCCCGCCCTTCCTGCCCGCCTGCTGCCGACGTTCGCGATCTTCTCCGCCCCGCCCGCGGTCGCGGGGAACGCCTGGTTCGCCTCCAACGGCGGCCGGCTCGACACCCTCGAGACCGTCCTGCTCGGGACGTTCGTGCTGCTGATCCTCGTGCAGGTGATGATGCTCGCCGCCTACTGGCGGCTCGGGTTCGACCTCGGCTTCTGGGCGTTCACCTTCACGGCCGCGGCGAGCGGGACCTACGCCCTGCACTGGATCGGAGGTGCCGCAGCGCCCGGTGCCGGGACCGGGTCGGCCGTGAACCTGGGGGCGTCGGGGGACTGGGTGTCGGCGGTCGCCGGAACCGGCATCCTCGCCACCGTGACCCTCGTGATCGGCAGTATCGCCGTGCGCTCGGTCGGGTACCTCGTGCGGGCACACGCCCGCTCGACGCACGCACCGCAGGCGCGCGTCTGACCTACTCGGTGACGGAGATTTCCTTCCAGAAGGCGACGTAGCCGCTGTAGTCCTGGCCGACCCGGTCGAACGAAGCGGGGTACGGCGTCGGGTAGCTCCAGGCGCGGTCCTGCAGGAGGGCATCGCCGTCTTTGAGGCTGAAGTACTGGCATTCGCCCTTCCACGGGCAGGTGTACGGCGTCGCGCTCTCCACGAGGAAACCGGGCTTGACGCTCTCCGGCGGGAAATACCAGTTGCCCTCGATCTTGACGAGGTCGGACTGGGGGGCTTCGGCGATCGTGGTGCCGTTGAATACTGCCTTCATGGGGTGCTCCTGGTTCGGTCGGTGAATCGGGCTGGTGCGAGGCGGTTGCGGATGATGAAACGTCAGGCCGGAAACCGGAATTCCCGGACACGGCGAATCTCGGCGGATTGCCGGGCGGCATCCGTGGCCGTGTGCGGCCGGGCGAGGTCGATGGCGGAGCGAACCTCGTCGCCCCGACCGGCCGCGCCGAGGGCCACGGCGGTCTCGGACGCGCTCACGAGGTGGCGGAGGGCACGATGGAGTCCGAGGAACCCGGCGGAGGGGGCGGCAGCCTCCGGCGAGCAGTGGTCGATTCCGAGGCGGGCGAGTTCGTCGATCACTTCCCCGGCCAGGAGGAAGTCTTCGACTGCCGGGCGCGGGGAACCGTCCCGGCGCTGCTCGCCGACGGCGATCACGGCGACGGAGAACCGGTCGGCCTTCTCGGACTGACGCGCGAGCACCCACTCGGCGACGCGCGCCGGGTTGCCGAGGTCGGCCACGATCACGCGGGGCCCGCCCAGGGGCGTGGCCGGTGCCGTGTCGCCGACGGTGGGCAGGGCATCCGCGAGGATGATCACGTCCGCGTCCCCGGCGAGCGCCTGGAACCCGGCGAGACCGACGTCGAAGCGGACCTGGTACTTCTGCTGGGGCAGGAATTCACTCACCGGGAAAGGCTACCCGTCGGTCAGGCGAAGCGAGCGTCGTAGCGGGCGAGGGCGTCGGCATCCGTTGCGAGGGTCATCGCCCGGCGCGCGGCGTCGAGCGCGGTCACGGGGTCGGCCTCGGCCTCGGCGAGGGCGACGAGCCGCTCGGATTCGGCGAGGCGGGTGCGGGCCTCCGCACCGACCCGGCCGGGGTTGGCCGAGATGAAGCCGCGGGTCACAGTGCCCTGGCTGCGCGCGGCCAAAAGCGCGCCGGCGAGCGCGGCCCGCGCGTTGTCGAGTCGCAGCTGCTGGTTGCGAGCCTCCGACCGGGTGACGTCGAGCCCGTCGAGCACCTCTCGCAGCCGGGCGAGGTCGGCGGCCGGGTCGCTCACCCGCGACGGATGCCGCAACTCGGCCACGATCGCATCGGCGGCGGTGATCACCCGGTTCAGGTCGGCTGCCGCGACGGACTCCTCGTGCCCGTCGCGCAGGGTGCGCGCCTCGGATATCTCGGCGTCCGCGGAGTCGAGTGCGGCGCTGAGGGTCGCATAGCCGATGTGGAGCTGGTCCTCTCCGGTCTCGATCGCGTCGAGGAGCTTGCCGGCGTGGAAGAGCCCGAGCTCCGCCGCCGAGAGCTCATCGCCGATCGGGTAGCCGTGGACGGCCGCGAGATGAGCGGCGGCGGCATCCGTGGCCTGTTTCGCCTGTCCGAGGGCTGTGCGGGCCTCGGCCACGTTGCCGCTGAACGCGGCGAGCGCGGAGGGGGCGTAACTGAGCCGGAGCCTGTCGATACTCGCCGCGCCCGCTGCGACCCGATCGGTCACCCGATCCACGCGCCGGGTGAGCTGCTCGAGGAGGAGCGGGGCGTCGCGCTCGCGGCCTCGGCGGGCGGTGAAAGCGCGGTCCTGTTCGGCGAGGCGGGTCGTCGCCTCAGCGGCGAGCGCGATGATCTGCTCGGTCCAGCGTCGGCGTTCGGACTCGGTGTCCGGAACACTGTCATCGAGCTTCTGCTGCAGGGCGAAGGCATCGCGCAGCTGGCGGCGGGAGAGTTCGAGGGCCGCGGCGAAGTCCCGGGTCGCCGCCTCGCCGAACTGGGCGACCGCGAACCCGAGTTCGTCGGTCGCGGCGCCGACCTGGTCATCGGCCCGCACCAGGGAGATCGCCGCGGCGCGTGCGCGTTCGGCGACCACCGCAGCTTCGGCCTGCTCGCGGTCGCGGCGACGACGACGAGCGGATGCGACGACGAGGGTCACCCCGAGGACCACGAACGCGAGAAGTATGGCCGAGGGCACCCACCAGAGATCGCCAGTCATAGCCGCGAGTCTAATCAACGCGGCTGGGGCGAGCGGGAGCACCCGCGAACATGCCGTGCCGGCGCCTACATGCGGCGCATCTGCCGCCGGATCACGTCGTAGTCGTGCCGGGAGATCTCGAGCAGCCCCCGGCGGAGCTGGTAGCCCCAGTCGGGATCCTCCCGGGTGAACTCGAGCACGTTCAGGAGCGGGCGGATCGACGTGCTGACGGCATCCGTGTCGTAGTCGATGCGCCGCCGCCACGGCACATAGGTGCCGGAGGGCGTCTCCGGGCTCCGGAATTCGTACGCGTTCCCCTCGGCGACGAACCCGATCGCAGTGAACTCGCGCAGCAGCTCGCCCTCGACGGCGGTCTTCGGCGAGTAGTACACGACCCCGTCGCTCTCCCGCATGCCCTCGAGCGTGGTGCGCAGCCGGTAGCCGGCCTGCGCGAAGCCCATGGCGACGCCCCGCTGCACGTTATCGCGCTGCGCGACCCCGAGCCAGTACCGAATTGCCACTCCTCAGTTGTACTGCATGCCCCAGCGCCACAGACTGGGGGCATGCGTGTTCTCCTGAAAGAAATCCTCGATTGCCCGCCGGATGCCGCGTGGCGCGCCCTGCAGAGCCCCGCCGTCTTCCGCGAGGTGAGTTCGCCCCTCATCAGCGTGGAGTCGCTCGAGGCCGACGGCTTCCCCTCGATCTGGGAGCCCGGCGAGCACCCTGTCGAGCTGAGCGCGCTCGGCCTCCTGCCGATGGGCAAGCAGGTGATCCGGCTGCAGATGTCTACCGAGCGGCGCGACGGCGTGCGCATCGTGCGCGACACCGGCCGGGGCGTCTCCGGCGCCCTCGAGGCCGTGACGCTCTGGGACCACCGGATGGCGGTGTCGGCAGACCCGGCCGGCACCGGCAAGACGCTCTACCGCGACCAGCTCATCTTCCGCACCGGCGCGCTCACCCTGCCGAGCTGGCCGGTGTTCTGGGCGATGTGGCAGTGGCGGATGCTTCAGCTCAAGCGGCTGGCCCCGACGTGGCGTTTCGACGTGGGCATCGACGCGGTCGACGCCGCATCCGCTGACCCTGACGAATCCGACGGGGATTCTGCGCCGACGGAGGTGTCGGCATGAGTTCGACTCTGGGCGCCCTGCAGCTCGCCGACTGGCGCCGCCGCGTGACCGGACTGTATGCGGGCGTGCGCCAGCTGAGCGTGCAGAATCCTGCGGCGGGGCACGAGCTCTGGCGGAGCGGGCGCGACGACCTGTTCGCGGGGCATCCGTCGTCGCCCCTGCTCCCCGACGATCGGTCCGCGTTCACGGGGCTCACGGTCGCGCCGTACGACCCGGACTGGCGTTTCGAGGTCGAGGTGCACCGGGCGCCGGAGCCGCACTGGATTGCGGTCGAGACCGGGACGGACGGCACCGTGCCGTTCGACCTGGTCGGCATCGTGCGGCTGCCCTACCTCGGCCCGATCGACCTGTGGCGACTGGGCAGCTACGGCGGCGGCCTGTTCCTGCCGCTCAAGGACGGTCTCGCCGGACGCCCGGGCGGAACCTACGGCGGCGGGCGCTACCTGCTCGACACGATCAAGGGTGCAGACCTCGGACCGGGGGTCGGCGACGACACCCTGATCCTCGACTTCAATTTCGCATACAACCCGTCCTGCGCCTACGACCCGATGTGGGCCTGCCCGCTCGCGCAAGCCGGCAACACGGTCGCGGTGGACGTACCCGTCGGCGAGTTCTACACCGGCGACCGCGACTAGAACGCACCGAGCTGGGGGATCCTGGGAGGGTGCTTGACAGCATCCGCTAGACTGAAACCACTTGCGAATGCATCGCTGCGCTCGCTGCGTCGTAGAACGCCCTCTTCTTGTTGCGGCGGCACACCTGCCTGGTGGGCCGAGCGCATATTGCGAATGAACATTCTTACGGCGAACGGATGTGCCCATTGGCACCTTCGCCATGTGAATCCTCCTGGCTCCGAAGCCTGCATTCCCTCACTCGGGGTGCGCACACGGTTCGACGGAGGGCTCTGATGCCTGAAAGGCACCACTTTGTCTGAAACTTCCTTCGGCGCGCTTGGCGTGCCGGCTCCCCTCGTTGCCGTCCTCACGGCGCAGGGAATCGACAGCCCCTTCCCGATCCAGGTCGACACCCTCCCCGACACCCTCAAGGGCCGGGACGTGCTCGGTCGCGGCAAGACCGGCTCCGGCAAGACCCTCGCGTTCGCCATCCCGATGGCCGCGCGCCTCGGCGGCAAGCTCGCCGGCGGCAAGCGTCGCCCGGGCCGCCCGCTCGGCCTGATCCTCGCGCCGACCCGCGAGCTCGCCACCCAGATCACCACCGCACTGACCCCCTTCGCCGAGGCGTACGGCCTCAACACGACCACCATCTTCGGCGGCGTCTCCCAGGGCCGTCAGGTCTCCGCGCTCAAGGCCGGCGTCGACATCGTCGTCGCCTGCCCCGGACGCCTCGAAGACCTGATGAAGCAGGGTTACGTCAACCTCGACTCCGTCGAGATCACCGTGCTCGACGAGGCCGACCACATGGCCGACCTCGGCTTCCTCCCCGTCGTCACCCGCATCCTCGACAAGACGCCGAACGGCGGCCAGCGCCTGCTGTTCTCGGCCACCCTGGACAACGGCGTCGACAAGATCGTCCGCAAGTTCCTCCACAACGAGGTCCTGCACTCGGTCGACGACTCGAACAGCATCGTCTCCGCGATGACGCACCACGTCTTCGAGATCGACAACGCCGAACAGAAGAAGGCCCTGATCGAGAAGCTGGCCTCCGGAACCGGACGCCGCATCCTCTTCATGCGCACCAAACACCACGCGAAGAAGCTCGCCAAGGCGCTCACCGAGGCGGGCATCCCCTCGGTCGACCTGCACGGCAACCTCTCGCAGGTCGCCCGTGACCGCAACCTCGCCGCGTTCAGCAATGGTGACGTCAGCGTGCTCGTCGCAACGGATGTCGCCGCTCGCGGTGTGCACGTCGACGACATCGAACTCGTCATCCACGTCGACCCGCCGGCAGAGCACAAGGCGTACACGCACCGCTCCGGCCGCACCGCCCGCGCCGGGCACGCCGGTGACGTCGTCACCCTCGTGCTCCCGGAGCAGCGTCGCGACACCGCAGACCTGCTGCGCAAGGCCGCCATCAAGGTAACCCCGCAGCGCGTGACCGCGGACTCCCCCGCCGTCGCCGCCCTCGTCGGCGAGGTCGCCGCATACGTCAAGCCGGCGCCGCGCACCGAGCAGCCGCAGCAGCAGCGCCAGTCCCAGGGCGGACGCTCGCAGGGCGGTCGCTCGCAGGGCGGCCGTTCCGAAGGCGGTCGCTCGCAGGGCGGCCGTTCCGAGGGGGGTCGCTCGCAGGGCGGTCGTTCCTCGTCCTCAGACGGCGGACGCTCGCAGGGCGGCAGCCGTTCCTACGCCTCCTCGTCGTCATCCGACACCTCGCGCTCGTCCGACGGGCAGCGCTCGCGCGGCCGTGACGACCGCGACGGCGCCAGCACCGCGCCCGTTCGCGGCAACCGCGGCAGCCGCAGCAACGACGCCGCCTCGGCCGGCGGAGCACGCCAGGAGCACTCTGGCCGCCCCGCGGCATCCGGTCGCAGCCACGCCCCGCAGGGCTCCGGTCGCTCCGGCGGCATCCAGGTCGGCGGACTCGTCCGCGGATCCGGCTCGGGAGCCGGCGCCGGCGGTGCCCGTCGCTCGGCGCCGCGCCGCGCGCAGGGCTAAGCAGCACCAGCACGACACAAACGGGCCGGACTCCACCAGGAGTCCGGCCCGTTTGTCTGCCCGGACCGGGCGCGGTAAACCGGCGTCCCCCGGCTGGGTTAGGGTCAGATTATGGACACCACCACCGTCGTTGTTCGGCCCGTCGAAGAAGCGGACGCCGAGAGTCTGGGCCGCGTACACGCCCTCTGCTGGCACGAAACCTACGACCACCTGCTGAGCCAGGCGGCCCTCTCCCAGCTGCGGCCGCAGCGCCTCGCCGCCATGTGGCGCCGGTTCACCACCCAGGGAGCGGAATACCGCCAGGTCGTCGCACTCGTCGACGGAGAGGTCGTCGGCTTCGCCGGCAGCGGCCCCGCCCGCGACGAGAACGCCCCCGCCGCCCACGAGCTGTACTTCATGTACCTGCTCGAGGACAAGCACGGCAGCGGCATCGGCCAGAAACTCTTCGACGCGGTCGTCGACCCCGGGCCCTCCTACCTCTGGGTCGCCGCGGTCAACCCGCGTGCCCACGCCTTCTACACCCGCAACGGCTACGCCGCCGACGGTCACGAGCAGGTGCAGGAAGTGCTCGGCGAGCAGCTGCACGAGGTTCGGCTGGTCCGGTAGGTCTCCCCGCAGGCCGATGCACCGGCGCGCGCCGCTCGCGTCAGTGTGCGACGGGCCCGTCGCCGACCGGCAGCACCACGGCGAAACACGCGCCGCCCTCGGCCGCGGACTGTACCGTGATCGTGCCGCCCATCCTGGTCACCAGCCGGGCGGCGATCGACAGGCCCAGGCCCGTGTTGACCGGGCGGATGTCGCGGTATTTGGCTCGCAGGACTCCGCGCTCGAACGCGACGGCGGCATCCGAGGTGCTCAATCCAGGGCCGCTGTCACGCACCTCGACCCGCACGTGCCGGCCGTCGACCCGGCGAGCCGCGAGTACGACCTCGCCGCCGGCCGGCGTTGCGCGCAACGCGTTCTCGAGCAGGCCGTCGACGATCTGGCGCAGGCGCATGCCGTCGGTCACGATCGTGAGGACACCCGGCACTGCGCCCGCACCCGCACCGTCCCCCGGCTCGTCGACGCGCAGCGCGACGCCGAGCTGGGTGCATTGACCCTGCCAGGCGAGCGCAGCCTGCGCGAGCACTCCGCCGACGTCGATCGGCTGCAGGTGCACGGTGAAGTCATCGGCTTCGAGGCGGGCGAGTTCGAGCAGGTCGCTCACGAATCGGTCAACGCGTTTCGTCTCCGCAACCAGGACGTCACCGACCGCCGCGCTGCCGCTTGCTGGAATCACGCCCTCGGCGAGGGCCTCCGCATACCCGCGGATCGCGGTCAACGGCGTGCGGATCTCGTGCGACACCGAGAGCAGGAACTCCCGCTGGCGGGTCTCGCTCGTACCCAGCGCGTGGTCGAGGGCACGGAGCGAGCGAGACACATCGTCGATCTCCGGAATGCCCTGGGCCGCGAGGAGTACGCCGCGTTCGCCGTCGGCGAGCCGCCGGGCGGCTCCTGCGGTCCGCTCCAGTGGTCGCGCCAGCCGCCGGGACAGGAACAGTCCGGCGAGCACGGCCACGACGAGCCCGACGAGCACGGCCAGCAGGATGCGCCCGGCGACGAGCCTGCCCGAGTCGGTGATGTCCGCAACGCGCACGAAGCCCACGAGCCCACCACCTCCCGCAAGCGGCCGCGCTTCCACCACGTACGACTCACCCCGGATCTGCAGCGACGTCGACACCGAGCGGCCGGCATCCAGTACCCGGGTGATGCGGCTCTTGACGTCCTGCGTGACCGTGAGCGCGCCCGGACCTGTTTCCGGTACCGTCCCGTCGGCGCCGACCAACACAAAGCGCTCGCCGCGCGCGCCGAGGAGGGTGTCGTCCTCGAGCAGGATGCGCAGGGTCGCGAGCGGCCGTTGGCTCAACGCGGTCGTCCGGGCGCCGAGGTCCGCCTGGGCCTGCGTCGTGACGAGGGTCTGCACGAGTTGCAGGGACACGACGGCCGTGACGAGAACCGCAACGAACGCCACACCTACCGTGACGAGCAGGATCCTGCCGCCGAGTGACGCGAACCAACGCCGCACCGCTCAGCCCTCCAGGCCGGCGACGGAATACCCGACGCCGCGCACCGTGCGGATCGGATTTCCCTCGCCGAGCTTGGCACGCAGCTGGGCGACGTGCACGTCGACCGTCCTGCTCGCACTGTAGTCGGCGATTCCCCAGACCAGGGAGAGCAGTTCTTCCCGCGAATACACCCGTCCGGGCCGGGCCATCAGCTGGGCGAGCAGGTCGAATTCGGTCGCGGTCAGGTCCACGCGGATGCCGCCGAGCGCGACCAGGCGCGTCGCCGGGTCGAGCGTCACATCCTCCACCCGCAGCACCGCGTCGCCGATGAGACCCGAGGAGCGGCGCACGATTCCCTTCACCCGCGCGACGAGTTCCCTCGGCGAGAATGGCTTGGTCACGTAGTCGTCCGCACCCAGTTCGATGCCGAGCACCCGGTCGACCTCGTCGTCGCGTGCCGTGACGAAGAGCACGGGTGTCCAGTCCCCCGCCTCGCGCATGGCCCGGCACACTTCGATCCCGTCGAGCCCGGGCAGGCCGACATCAAGGATCACCGCGGCCGGCCGCAACCGGCGCACCTGGTCGAGACCCGCGCGCCCGTCGGACTCCAGATGCACGGTGAAACCGGCGCGCACGAGGTACAGGCGTTCGATGTCTGCGATTGCGGGGTCGTCTTCGACGACCAGCACCAGCCCTCTGTCGTCGCCCACAGCATCCATTAAGCCAGTAGACGCCGGTTGCTGCGAACCGCGCGGGCGGATGCTGTTATGTCTCAGGACATCGGTGACAGTTCTGCATCAATAGATCGGTGACCATTCGGGCGTGTTTGGTGGTGACACTTCTCCCGCGTACACATTTGAGG
>NZ_SOFK01000035.1:0-42195 GCF_004402675.1 Cryobacterium sp. MDB2-A-1
GCCCATCCGCCAGGCCAGACCCTCCCGGCCGAGCACCCGGGCCCGCCGGTCCACATCCGTCGCCGTGCTCACCCGGGCCGCATCCACCGTCCGACCGATCGCCTCCACGGTGCTCAGCGCCGTGACAGCTTCTGTGTCACTGAGCAGCCCGACCGGGATCGCCACCAGGGCCTCGGCGAGAACCGCCTGCGCCTCGGCGAGCCGGGCGACAGCATCCGCATGAACCGATGGCACCGACCCGGCCAACCCCTCAGCGCCCTCGAAACCCTCAACGACCGCGACCGGATGGGCCAACTCGACGCCCTGGACGCGCTGATCTCCCGCGACCCCTGAACCGGGTGTCTGCGGGGTGTGTGACTGGGGATCGGAAGCTCCTGCCATACCCCGATTCTACCCCAAATCGAACACGAATGCGAGATTTGCTCAGTTAATTAACATGTTTATTATCTAGAATTCAAACGCGATCACTACCGAATCGCCCTGCGCGCACCGGCCTCCCGCCTGCGCGTCAGCCGCGGCCTCTGTTGAAAGCGCAGGTTCTGAGGATCGTACCGTGCCCTACCGACGCACAGCGCTGAGGTCGACGATGTGTACGGTTACCCCGGCGTCTGCGATCAACTGAAGCGCGGCGGGGTCCGCATCGGAATCTGTGACGAAATCGTCGATCTCGCTCAGGTCGGCCATCTTCGCGAGGGTGACCTGTCCGACTTTCGAACCGTCGGCAACGACGATCACACGCTGGGCGTTGGCAACCATGGCGTGATTGGTGCGCGCTTCGGTTTCATCGTGGGTCGTCACACCCCCTGACACGCTGATGCCGTCGGTGCCCAGAACGGCAGTGCCCACGTTGATCGCTTTGAACGTGTTCTCGGACAGCGAGCCGACCGCCTCGAAGGAGCTCTGCCGAACGACGCCTCCCGTCATGATCACCTTGAGCTTCGGGCGTGCCGCGCACTCCAGCGCAATAGTGAGCGAATTCGTCACAATGGTCAGTCCTGACCGATTACTGAGCGCCCTGGCGACCTCGGCCGTCGTGGTCCCCCCACTCAGGGCTATCGCATACGGTCCAGCGGGGATCATTTCCACCGCACGACGCGCGATCAGCTGCTTGGCCTCACGGAACTGGGTATTCCGGAGCCGAACGGGAATTTCGCTGCGGGCGTCCAGGGCACGGGCCCCACCATGCGTCCGCACGAGCAGCCCCTGTTCGTCCAGGTCCGCCAGATCGCGCCGCAGGGTCGCCGCCGAAATACCGAGGGCCTCCGCGAGCGCGGACTGCGACATGCTCGTCTGTTCATGGAGGAGCGACAGCACGAGGCGCATCCGCTCGGAGCGCTTGCCCGAGACCGCACGAGGAGTGGATGAGTACGAGCCGTTCTGGAGCATGAGACGCCTTACCGAAATTGAAACGCGCAGTATTTCTGTCCACTTTAGCAGGAAAATTGCGCGCTCCGCGCACTCTGGCGCAGGATCAAGCCATGGCCATCGTGATGGTGCAGTGCACGGATGGTGTCGAGCCGACATCGCCCGAATCGCACTCCATCACTGCCGGGAGGAGCTCGTCATCTTGCTCGCCACAACTCGCGATCTCATCGACCACTTCGGCGCAGGCAACCGTGCCGTTCTCGCCTTCAACGTGATCACCCTCGAGCACGCCGAAGCCATCGCGATCGGAGTGGAGCGCGCCAATACCGGCGCGATTCTCCAGGTGAGCGAGAACGCGATCCGGTTCCACAACGGCAGGATCTCGCCGATCATCGCGGCCTGCGCGAAGATCGCCGCCGAGTCCTCCGCGCCCATCTCCATTCATCTCGACCATTTCCAGGACCTTGCGCTCACCGAACACGCCATCGATCTGGCGAACGATCTCGGCGTGAGCTCGATCATGGTCGATGCCGCTCATCTCCCCCACGACCAGAACGTTCGCCAGACCCGCGAACTGGCTCGGCGCGCCCACGCCCGCGGCCTCTGGGTCGAGGCTGAGCTGGGCGAAATCGGCGGCAAAGACGGCGCACACTCTCCGCTCGCACGCACCCAGCCCGATGAGGCGCGTGACTTCGTCGCGCAAACCACCGTTGACGGGCTCGCCGTTGCGGTCGGCAGTTCACACGCGATGACGTCACAGGTTGCCGAGCTCGACCTCGCGCTCATCGCCCAACTTGCCGGAATCGTGCCCGTCCCCCTCGTCCTCCACGGCTCCTCCGGCGTCAGCGACACGACGCTCGTCGCCGCCATCGCCGCCGGAATGCGCAAGATCAACGTCGGAACGGCACTGAACATCGCATTCACGGGCGGCGTCCGGCGGTTCCTTGCCACCAACCCGGATGTCACCGATCCGCGCACGTACATTCGCGACGGCTGCGAGTCCATCTCCCGCACCGTCACGCACCTGTGCACCGTGCTCGACGCGGCAGCGGCGCACAACCCCACCACCTCGGATTCAGCCCTCCTCACCGGGCTGGGTACCCGCTGACCCATCCACCCCCGAGACCCATCGATCGAACCACCCCGCCCCGAACAACGGGACGCCCGTGGGACTGCAAAGGAGCACAATGGTTAATCAACTCTGGAACACGGTACGTCGGCATAAGGCGGGTGAAACCGTCGGAATCTATTCAGTATGCTCGGCGCACCCGACCGTGCTCGAGGCTGCCATCCGCCAGGCGGATGCCGACGGAACCTACGTTCTCATCGAGGCCACATCCAACCAGGTCGACCAGTTCGGCGGGTACACCGGCATGCGTCCGGCCGACTTCCGTGATCTGGTCTACTCGATCGCCGACAGGGTCGGCTTCGCCAGGGACCGCCTTGTCCTCGGTGGCGACCACCTCGGTCCCAACCGATGGCAGAACCTCAGCGCTGACGAGGCCATGGCGAATGCCGACGCCCTCGTCACGGCATACGTCGAAGCCGGCTATACCAAGATCCACCTGGACTGCAGCATGTCCTGCGCCGGGGATCCCGTGCCGGTCGGCGACGACCTCGCGGCCGATCGCTCAGCACGGCTGTTGCGGGTTGCCGAGGATACAGCCACGCGCGCCGGTCTCCCGAGCGACATCCTGTACGTGATCGGCACAGAGGTCCCTGTACCGGGAGGCGCGCACGAGACCCTCGGCACCCTGACTGCGACATCCGCCGTGGCGGCACGAGCGACCCTCGACCGACACCGCGCCGCATTCGAGAAGGTCGGCCTCACCGACATCTGGCCACGCATCATCGCGCTCGTCGTGCAGCCCGCCGTGGAATTCGACCACCTGCAGGTCATCGACTACCACCGCGAAGGGACCGTGCAGCTGCGGACCGTCCTGAACGACGAGCCGGGACTGGTGTTCGAGGCCCACTCCACCGACTACCAGGAGACGGGCCGGCTCGCCGAACTCGTCGAAGACCACTGGGCGATCCTCAAGGTCGGACCCGGACTGACGTTCGCGATGCGGGAAGCCCTCTTCGCCCTCGCGAAGATCGAAGACGAGCTCGTGCCGGTCGCGGATCGCTCCGCACTCGTCGAGGTCATCGAACGGCGGATGCTCGCCCGTCCGGACTATTGGGCGGGTTACTACGAGGGCACGGCCCAGCAGCAGCGCCTTGCCCGCCGGTTCAGCTACAGCGACCGGCTGCGCTACTACTGGCCGGACCCGGAGATCGAAGCCGCCGAGAACCGCCTCTACGACAACCTCTCCGCCCTGCAGATTCCGCTTCCCCTGATCAGCCAGTTCCTTCCCGAGCAATACGCCAGGGTGCGGGCCGGGAGCCTTGCTCCCGAACCGCGCGAGCTCGTCGTGGACAAGATCCGCGACGCCCTGCGCCCATATGCCTTCGCCTGTTTCCCGACGGTCCGCGACCGTTCCACGACAACCACAACCATCCAGGGAGCACTCCTTGTCTAACCCCACCGCCACATCCACCCCAGCCGCATCGGCGACCATCGGCCACGCCGCAGGCCCCGGGTCTGAAGCCACCGTCCGCGAGATCGCCCAGCAACCGGATGTCTGGCGCGAGGCCTCGGCGAACATCGCCGCCCAGCGCACCGACATCGATGCCTTCCTCGCACCCCTCCTCTCCCAATCCGACTTGCGCATCGTTCTCACGGGAGCAGGGACATCCGCCTTCGTCGGCGACATCGCGGCACCGGCACTGTCGCGACTCCTCGGCCGCCGCGTTGACGCCGTGGCCACGACGGACATCGTCTCGAATCCCCGGGAGAGCTTCGCCGAAGACGTTCCCACCCTGCTCGTCTCCTTCGCCCGCTCGGGCAACAGCCCGGAGAGCAGCGCCGCAACGGTCCTCGCCGACCAGGTGCTCACCGACGTCAGCCACCTGATTCTGACCTGCAACGAAGACGGGAACCTCTTCACGGACCATCAGGGACGCGCACACTCGAAGGTCGTGCTGATGCCGCGTCGCTCCAACGACGAAGGCTTCGCAATGACGTCGAGCTTCACGTCGATGCTCCTGTCAAGTCTCCTGATCCTCGGCGGCGCGAACGACGACGCCGTTGCCGCCCTTTCCACGGCCGCAACGCAGATCATCGACTGCCGCCAGCCCGAGATCCGCGCACTGGCAGAGGCCGGCTACGAACGCATCGTCTACATCGGCAGCGGGCCACTGACCGGCCTCGCCCGCGAATCAGCCCTCAAGGTCCTCGAACTGACGGCCGGTGCGATTGTCACCTACTACGACTCGTCCCTCGGCTTCCGCCACGGCCCCAAGGCCGTCCTCGATGAGACCACGCTCGCCCTGGTCTACGTGTCTTCCGACCCCTATACCCGCGAGTATGACCTCGACATCATCGCCGAACTGCGCACAGCGCTCAGCCCCGAACGCGTCGTCGCGATCTCCTCCCTGCCACTGCCGGCAGCCGACGGCCATTCGTGGATCCTCTCGGACCTCGCGGGCCTGGATGACGCGTTCCTGGCCGTCGGCTACATCGTCATCGCGCAGCTTCTGGGGCTCTCGTTCTCCCTCACGCTCGGCGCCACCCCCGACAACCCGTTCCCGGGCGGAACCGTCAACCGCGTCGTCAAGGGCGTGCACATCCACCCGCTGTCCGCGTCCGCGGGCACCCTCACGAACGCGAGCTGAGAGCCATGTCATTCTTCCTCGGGGTTGACGGCGGCGGCTCAAAAACCGCCTTCGTCCTCCTCAACGACTCCGGACACATCGTCGCGGAAACACAGACACCGAGTTGCTATTACTTCAGCGAGGGCATCGAGCTCGTCGGCCGAATCCTCACCCAGGGCATCGACACGATCACCGCCCAGGCCGGAATCGAGACGAAGGACATTGACCAGGCCTTCTTCGGGCTCCCGGGATACGGCGAGGTCAGCTCTGATATCGAACGACTGAACGCCGTGCCCCGCGCGGTGCTCGGGCACGACCGCTACACGTGCGACAACGACATGGTGTGCGGCTGGGCCGGATCCCTCGGTGCCGTCGACGGGATCAACGTGATCAGCGGAACCGGCTCGATGACCTACGGAGAACGTGCAGGCCATGGCCACCGGGTCGGCGGCTGGAGCGAGCTCTTCGGCGACGAAGGCTCCGCGTACTGGATCGCGATCCGCGGTCTCAACGCCTTCACCCGGATGAGCGACGGCCGGCTCCCCCGCGGCCCCCTCTACGACGTCGTCAAGGCCCGTGCCGACGTGAACAGCGATCTCGACCTGATCGACGTCGTCGTGAATCGGTGGAAGGGACAGCGAGGGGCGATCGCCGACCTCTCCAAGACCGTCGTCGAAGCCGCCGCCCAGGGCGACCTCATCGCCGCGCAGATCCTCACGGATGCCTGCGCCGAGCTGGCCAGGATCGTCGACACGACGCGCACGGAGCTCGGTTTCGGCGACGACGACACGGTCCCCGTGTCCTATTCGGGAGGCATGTTCACGGCCGCCGCCGTCCGCAGCGGATTCGAAGAGGCGCTTTCGGCACTGCCGCCGAAATACGAGTTACGCACTCCGCTGTTCGGCCCCGCCGTCGGCGCAGCGCTCTACGCCGCGAAGAAGGCGGGCACCCCGCTGTCCGAAGCCGCGCTGGCGCAACTCCGGTCCCACTGACCTCACCCGCACCACGCACTACGCACTACGCACCACGCACCACCACGCACGTCCCCCTGAGTAAGTCCAAGCAAGTAACAGATGTCAACGAGGAGATCATTGTGAAGAAAACGCAGAGTTGGATATTTTACGCAGCACTATTGGTGCTGTTCTGGGGAGTCTGGGGCGCATTCTCGTCCCTCCCCATCACCCTCTACGGGTACCCGGATGAAATGGTCTACGTGATCTGGGCCGTCGTGATGATCATCCCGGCAGTCTTCGCGCTCCGCGGCAAGACGTTCGACCGCCGCCCGAAGGCCGCCATGTACGGTCTCCTCATCGGCCTGACCGGGGCCGGCGGCCAGCTGCTCCTGTTCAACGCCCTGTCGTCCGGTCCCGCATACCTGATCTTCCCGATCATCTCCATTTCGCCGGCCATCACCGTTCTCATGGCCGTGGCGTTCCTCCGCGAGCGCCTGCCCAAGGTCGCCGTCATCGGCTTGGTCGCGGCACTGGCCGCCATCGTTCTCTTCAGCGTCGCCGGCGGCTCAGGGGACGCCACATCCGGTCCTTGGCTGGTTATCGCCATCTTCGTCTGCATTGCGTGGGGCGTGCAGGCCTTCTTCATGCGGAAGGCGGCGACCATCGGAGTGAACGACGCGACGACCTTCGCCTGGATGGCCATCAGCGGCCTGATCCTCACTCCGTTTGCGATCATGGCGATGGGCGGCCTCCCGCTCGACGTCCCCTGGCAGGCGCCCGCATTGACCGCCGCCACCCAGCTCCTCAATGCGGTCGGCGCGTTGTTCCTCGTCATGGCACTGAGCCGAGGCAAGGCATCCATCGTGGCGCCCACGACGAACGCCCTCGCCCCCGTTCTCACGATCGTGGTGTCGCTCGTCGGCTACCAGACGCTGCCGACCATTTTCGGAACGATCGCGATTGTCCTGGCGCTCGTCGGCTCGACCCTCATGGTCTACAGCGACGAACGACGTGGGGAGGCGCTGCCGCCCGCTCTGCTCGAGAACGAGGACAGCGCGCCGAAGAAGACCCACGAGCCCGCAGACACCGTGGGGTAGCAGGCACAGCGGGTTAGCCGGCACGGTCACTGCCAGCTCCGCACCGGCCCGCCCGCACGCGTCTCGAACATCGAGAAGCGTGCGGGCGGGCCATCGTCGTCCTAGTGGTCGAAGGCGTTCACGAAGTCGACGCTCGCCGCCGAAATTTCGGCGCGCGCGGCATCCTGGGAGATGGACTGCTCGCCATCCCCGGACTGCGGCCCGTAGTCGCCGAAGAACGCGTGCACGCCGCCCTCGATCACGAGGTATCGCGCATCCGCAGGCAGCGACGCTTTCGACGCGCTGATCTTGTCCGGAGTCGCCAGACCGTCGTTCGTACCGGAGATCGACAGCACGCCGGCGCCCAGCGCGCTCAGGTCGTTCGCGGGATATGAGGCGAAGAACAACAACCCGACAACCGGGTCTGTCGACGCACCGGCGAAAGACTGGGCATCCATCGCCGCGACCGTCCCGCCGAGAGAGTGCCCGCCGACGACCCAACGTTCAACCGGCGGATGCGCGGCGCGCGCCGACCCGAATGCTCCCGTCGAGAGGAACGCAATCCCGAACGGCTGCTTGGGGATGACGACCACGTGCCCGGCCGCGGCGAGCGGGCGCAGCACGGCCGCGTATGCGCGAGCGTCGACTCGCGCGCCGGGCTGGAAGAACACCCCGACCTCGCTCACGGCCCCCGTGGGCTGCAGCACGATCTGGTCGGCCGTCTCGGTCACGGTCACGCTCGTGTCGGAGTCCATGGCGGACAGGGCCGGCTCAACGGCCGATGACGGCACGAGCCACCAGGCCAGCGCGATCACTCCGAGCGACAGCGCAACGAGGACACCCCGGATACCCGTGCGCCCGCGATGCCGGACCGTACGCGTGAGCCAGGAGCGCAGCGCAACCGTCAGGCTGACGGCAAACGTGAGGACGAGGAGGACCAGGTAGGCCGGATGTCCGTGCACAAGCATCGACCCGGTCGACAGTGCCGCCCAGGCGGTGACGATCACGCCGAGCGTCGCCACGACGCGGCCAGCCCAGAAGAAGGCCATGTCGGCTCGACCGGCTGTCGGCTCGACCGCCGACCGGATTCTGCGCGTGTCGCTCATGGGGAAATTATCCCAGCGGCGCTCATCGCGAATCTACCTAAATGTATTAGGCAAAACCGATGTAGCATTAGCAAAATGGAAAGCTTCTCATGGCACGCGCAGGACTGACCGCGGAACGCCTGACCCAGGCGGGCGCTGAACTCGCCGACGAGGTCGGATTCGACCAGGTCACGCTCTCGGCACTGGCCAGGCATTTCGACGTCAAGGTCGCGAGCCTGTACTCCCACGTCACTAACTCGCACGATCTCAAGACCAGGATCGCCCTGCTCGCGCTGCAGGAACTCGCTGACCGGGCAGCGGATGCCGTGGCCGGCCGGGCAGGCAAGGATGCCCTGGTCGCGCTCGGCAACGTCTACCGCGACTATGCCCGCGAACATCCCGGGCGTTACGCCGCCATGCACTTTCGGCTCGACCGGGAGACCGCGATCGCCAGCGCCGGCGTCCGCCACTCCGCGATGACCCGCGCAATCCTGCGCGGATACGACCTGACGGAACCGGACCAGACGCATGCCGTCCGACTGCTCGGCAGCGTCTTCCATGGCTTTGCGACCCTCGAGCTGGAGGGCGGTTTCAGCAACAGTTCCCCCGACTCCCAGGAGTCCTGGACTCGCACCCTGGACGCCCTCGACGCCCTGTTACGTGCCTGGCCGGCGCCCGAATAACGCCAGAACGCCACGCGTCCGGTACCCGCACCACGACTCCCACCTCGCAAATCCCCGATCAGAAAGTTCACAGATGTCCTCCCAGCACGACTGGATCACCACGCCCATCACCCCCGGCCTCCTCCGCGGCGCGCTCGATCTGGAACAGACCGTCCACGGCGTGCTCCCGCACCGCCTGCCCGCGTGGGCTCGCGCCCACGCCGACCCGCAGCTGGCCGCCATGGAAGCCCAGCCCTCCGGGGTCCGGCTGGCCTTCAGCACCCGAGCAACCGACCTCGAACTCGACGTACTGCCCACCAAGCTGGTCTACCTCGGCGCCCCGCCGCGCCCGATCGGCGTGTACCAACTCCTCGTGGACGGGAAGCTCGCCGGTCAGGCCATCGCGACGACCGGCATCACCGTCACCGTGGACATGACCACAGGCGCCACCACGAACCACCTCGGCCCCGTCAGCACCCTCCGCTTCACCGGCCTGCCGGATCACCTCAAGAACATCGAGATCTGGCTCCCGCACAACGAACGAACCGAGCTCGTCGCCCTCCGCTCCAACGGGCCCATCGAACCCGCGCCTGCGACAGGCAACCGGGTCTGGCTGCACCACGGCAGCTCGATCAGCCACGGCTCCAACGCCGCCAATCCCACCGAGACCTGGCCGGCGCTTGCCGCTTCGAGTGGCCATTTCGATCTGGTGAACCTCGGCTTCGGCGGCAGCGCGCTGCTCGACCCCTTCATCGCCCGCACCATGCGCGACACCCCCGCCGACCTGATCAGCGTCAAGATCGGCATCAATCTGGTCAATCTCGACCTGATGCGCCTGCGCGCCTTCGCCCCAGCCGTGCACGGCTTCCTCGACACCATCCGCGACGGTCACCCCACAACACCGCTGCTGCTGGTCTCGCCCCTCCTCTGCCCCATCCACGAGGACACACCCGGGCCCGGCGCCTTCGACCTCGCCGCCCTGGCCTCCGGTCGTCTGAAGTTCGTGGCCACCGGGGACCCGGCCGAAGCGTCCGCCGGAAAGCTGACGCTCACGGTGATCCGGGCGGAGCTCGCGCGTATCGCGCAGCAGCGGGCGGCCACAGATCCGAACCTGCACTACCTCGACGGCCTCGACCTCTACGGCACCGCGGACTTCGCCGAGCATCCGTTGCCCGACCACCTCCACCCGGATGCCGCGACGCACCACCGCATCGGCGAGCGCTTCGCCGGGCTCGCCTTCGGACCCGGAGGCCCCTTCGCCGCCTGACGACTCCGAATGGGTACCGGTCAATACAGTCGCACCGGTCTGGCGAGCCCGGCTGGCGTCTTCCTCATCAGACCTGGTCGTGGATGGTGACGACGTAGCCATCCGGGTCGCTGAATGAGAAGGTGAGACCGAACGGGCCGGGGGCAGGGGCGCTGACGATCCGGACTCCAGCTTCGACCAGGACGTCGTGCACAGCCTGGGAGTCATCGGCGTGCAACCAGAGCGCAACTCCCGCACCGGCCCACGGGCGCACGGCATCGAGGTCGAACCCCGGCATCGGTTCCCGAACGGCGAAGGCGATCGGCTCGGTGGCGAAGACAACAGCGTGGGGCGGGCTCACGGGCGCGCGCCGCAGCCCGAGCAGCGTCTCGTAGAAGTTCGCCGACCGCTCGAGGTCGCTCACCTGCAGGGCTAGAAAATCGGGTCCAGTGACAGTCATGGTTTCTTCTCCTCGTCGAATCCCGCGTGTCAGGATCCTTACATGACTATTGTGTGTCAGGATGCTGACATGAGTCAAGAGGAGAAGGTCGGCGATCTGGCCGAGTCGGTGGGTTATCTGCTCAAGCAGGCAGCGACGGCCCTGCACGCCTCGATGGACGCGGTTCTGCGCCCGCAGGGCCTGACTGTGTCGCAGTATTCGGTGCTTGAGCTACTCGGCCACGAGCCGGAGCAATCGAACGCCGATCTGGCCCGCGGGGCGTTCGTCACGCGCCAATCGATGAACGAGGTACTGCGCGGTCTTCAGGAGCGCGGTCTGGTCGCGCGCGCCGATGTCGCCGAACACGGCCGGGCGCGGCCGACGCGCCTCACCCCGGCCGGCCACGCGGCGCTGGCGGGCGCGAGTGCGGCGGTCGCCCGTGTCGAGAAACGGATGCTGTCCCCCCTGTCCCCCGCGGAGCATGCTGGACTTCTCGCTCAGCTCGTCGCCTGCCGGGATGCCCTCACCGGTGAAGACGCTCCCACCGGTGAAGACGCCGCGCGGTAGCGTTGAAGCATGGCTGAACTGTCCGAGACACGTGTCGCCGTCTACATCGATTTCGACAACATCATCATTTCCCAATACGACAATGTGCATGGTCGTGGAGCCTTCATCAAAGAGAAGGCCCGCACCGCCACCGGCAAGACCGCGGATCGGCTCCAGGAAGCCACGGTCAACATCGGCGCCGTCCTCGACTTCGCTTCGTCTTTCGGAGCCGTCGCAATCAGCCGGGCCTATGCGGACTGGGCCGCGCCCGCGAACACCCGGTACCAGAAGCAGCTCGTCGACCGCGCGGTCGACCTCGTACAGCTTTTCAACACCTCCGGAACCAAGAACGGTGCGGACATCCGCCTCGCGATCGATGTTGTTGAAGACCTCTTCCGGCTGCAGGACATCTCGCACGTTGTGATCGTCGCCGGTGACTCCGACTACATCCCGCTCGCCCAAAGCGCACGGCGCCTGGGCCGCACGGTCATCGGGATCGGTGTGCAGGGTTCGACCAGTGCGGCGTTCAAGAACGCCTGCGACGAGTTCTCGTACTACCACGACCTCGTTGAAGACCTCGGGGAGGACCTCGGGGAGGACCTCGTCGAGGACATTCCGCACTCCACTCCGACAGTGGCCGTCGAGCCGCCGGCGCCGGACCTCGCGAAGGAGGCCCGCAAACTCCTCATGCGCGCCCTGCGCGGGCGGGCGAATGACGACGTCGACGGCTGGATGGCAGCATCCGCTCTCAAGCAGCAGATGAAGCGCCTCGACCCCGGGTTCGATGAGAAGAAGATCGGCTTCAAGTCGTTCACGGACTTCCTGAAGGCCCAGCGTTCCATTGCGGAGTTGCAGGAGGACGGTCAGGCCCGCCGCGCGCGGTTGCGCAACCGGGCCTGACGTTCGCTGCGGCTGCGACCGTGGCTGTGGCCGTGGCTGTGACGCCTACGCGAACGTGGCGTCGAGAGCCGCGCGCAGGTCGGCGATCAGGTCGAGAGGATCCTCGAGCCCGACCGAGAATCGAAGATGCCCGAACTCGCGGAACGGCGCCGGGTACGCAGCGACCCGCGGTCCGCTCGTGCCGACATGAACGATCAGCGACTCGTCATGACCGAGCGAGACGGCCGAGGTGATCACCCGGAGCTGGGAGACGAAGCGATTCTGGGTTTCCGGATCGCCCGCGACGGCGAACGCGAGCATCGCGCCATAGCCCCGACCGGCGAACTGTCGCGCGGCGAGCTCATGCTGCGGGTGGCTCGCGAGCCCGGGGAAAGCGACGAACGCGATCCGCGGGTCGGAGTCGAGGAACTCGGCGACCAACTGGGCCGACTCGAAATGCTGCCGGAGACGAAGCGGCAGCGTCACCGACCCGCGAGTGATCAACCACGCGTTGAACGGCGAGATCACTCCGCCCACGTCGACCATCGCATCCGATTTGATGCGCTGGATCAGCTCGCGGGAGCCGATCACCGCGCCGCCCATCGCGTCGCCGTGCCCATTGATGTACTTCGTCAGGGAATGGACGACCAGGTCGGCGCCGTCCGCGAGAGGTCGATAGAACGGAGGCGGAGTGAAGGTGGAGTCCACAACGAGCAGCGCGCCCGCCCGATGGGCGATCGCCGCCAGGGCCTCGATGTCGGCAACCCGGGTCGTCGGATTGGCGATCGCCTCCGTGTGCACGAGTCGCGTATTCGGTCGAATCGCCGCAGCGACCGCGGCCAGATCGCTGATATCGACGAACGTGGCCTCGATTCCGTACTTGTCGGGAAGCAGCTCCGTGAACAACCGCCACGTCGCCTCGTAGCTGACATCGGCGACCACGACGTGATCCCCGGAGCGCAGATACGTGAAGAACACCGCGTGAAGCGCCGCGACACCCGACGCCAGCACGACGGCGTCCTCGCCACCGTCCAGGGCAGCGAGCTTCGCCTGCAGTCCCAGTTGGTTGACTCCCGAGTTCCGGGTGTAGAGCGGCACGTCCGTGCCCGACCAGCTCACCGACGACGGGTCCTCCGGCAATGCATAGGAGTTCGCCATCACGATCGGGGTGCGGATCGCACCCGACCCCGCATCGACCGTATTGCCCGCATGCACGGCCAGTGTCGAGTCTTTCAAGGACAGTGGATCATGCCTGTCGGGACGCGTGTTCACCATGGCCCCACGCTACGGGAACAACGCGGACTCCTGTGTTTCATGTCGTTGGAATCCGCTGAGCTCGCCACAGACCAGGCCGACCCGTAGCGGCGGATTGTGGTGCCCCCTCCTCAACAAATGCTTTCTGACCGGGTTATCCACAGGTGATTTGTGGGCGTGCGGATGCCGGTGGAATGTCGGTGGTCCTCCGTAGAGTGACCGATATGACAGCTGAAGAATCCTCAACAGTTCGCTTAGAAAGCACGGCGGAACCCCCGCCCGGGACCCCTCCCGACTCGCACCTGAACCCCCGGCATCTGAGCCTTGTGGAGCAGCCCCTCGCCGATTTCTATGACGCAATCCGGGATGCGGACCGGGAAATCAATCAGGCCACCGCTCGCCGGGCCGCCGCGATCTACACCGCCCAACGGGTGCTCGCCGACGTCGGCCGGGGCCGGGCGGACGCCGCAGTGCGGGCGGGCGGCCCGCGCCCGCCGTGGTCGCCGGAGGAAGCCACGAAGGAGGAGTTCACGTGCGAGGTCGGCGCCCTGCTGCGGCTGCCGCGGCGGACGGCGGAGACCCTGATCGAAGCCAGCCGCACCCTCGCCGAAGACCTCCCGGCAACCCGGGACGCTCTGGCCTCCGGGGTGATCAGCTACCGGCACGCGCAAGTCATCATGGAGCAGGCCTGGGGCATCCGAGTCGATGATGACCCGGAAGCGGCCGCCCGGGCGCGGGCCGTGTTCGAGGAGGTCCTCGTGCCCGACGCGGAAGTGCTGACCGTGGCGAAGCTCGCCGACCGGGCCCGAAGGGTGCGGGAACGCACCCACCCGGAAACCATCACCGCCCGGCACCAGAAAAGCGTCGAGGACCGGCATGTGGTGTTCCAGGCCCTCAACGACGGCATGGCGTCGCTGTACCTGACCGGGGATGCCGAGAAGGTGCAGGCGGCCTACCACCGCACCCTCGACACGGCGCTGACCCTGCAGGGCCCGGAGGAAACCCGCACGCTGACCCAGCTGGCGGCGGACGTCCTCACCGACGTCCTGATCGGCGGGGTCACCCCGGACGGACTCGGTGCCGGGGTGGCCGCGCAGGTCAACGTCACCGTTCCCGTGCTGACCCTGCTGGGGAAGAGCGAGGAGCCCGGGTATCTGGCCGGGTACGGACCCATCGACCCCGACACCGCGAGGCGTCTCGCGGCGGGTGCGCCGAGCTTCACCCGGCTGCTCACCCACCCGGAAACCGGCGTCGTGCTCTCGATGGGACGCGACACCTACAAACCGCCCGCGGCTTTGAAGAAGTGGCTCGAGGTGCGCGATGAAACCTGCACCTTCCCGGGCTGCCGGCNCCACAGTGTGGAGTGGCAGCACGGCGGGGAGACCGACGCGATGAACCTCGCCCACCTCTGCCCGTATCACCACGCGGTGAAGAGCTACACCCGGTGGACGCCGAGACACCTCGGCGACGGCCGCATCGAATGGACCTCCCCGGCCGGGTACAGCTACATCGTCGAACCCTCCGCGGATATGAGACCACCCCGGAAACCCAAACCCGCACCGAAACCACCGGTCCCGTTCGTGGATGTCTGGAACCTGGATCCCACACACGAAGACCCCGACGACTCCACCCCGTTCTAAAGAGCTAGGCGTCTAGTCTCACAGGGCGTCATACTTCGTGCTTCGCCCCCGCGACTTGTCCACCGGATACTTCTCCCGCGTCAGTGCGAGCTTGTCGAGAATGATCTGGTTCGGATCAGCGCCGATCCGCTCGGCAAGAAGGAGGCAATAGGTCAGCACATCGGCCAATTCCTCCCGTACGCGCTCGGGGCTCGCCTCGGCATCCCACTGAAAGCACTCCAGCAACTCGGCCGCCTCGATGGAGATGCTCTTCGCGAGGTTCTCCGGCGTGTGGAACTGCGCCCAGTCGCGCTCGGCAACGAATGCCGCGATCTCGTCGCCGACGGAAAATTCGTTCATGTCGTCAACGTATCAGCCCCCCGCGAACCGATTTCGTTCTCGCTCTCGACTGCACTGGCCCGTCGTTCCGGCTAAATGACAACGACGAGCTTGCACCGCGGACACCGATGGCACGACTCGAGACCCTCAGCCGTGTCCACGCCGTCGGCGAGCATCTCGATGCCACACACGGGACACAGTGGGCCGTCCCCGTCGAGCTCCCACTCAGTCATGCGCGGCGGCCGGTCTGACCACGCACCACTCGTTGCCCTCGGGGTCCTGCAGCACCTGGAACGATCCGGCGATATCGTGATGCGCCTCACCGATCCGGCGCGCTCCGAGCTGTTCGGCCTGGTCCGTCGCCGCCGCAATATCGTCGACACGCACGTCGAGATGCAGCCGGTTCTTCACGGTCTTGGCCTCGGGTACTTTCTGGAACGACAGTTGCGTCCAGCCAGGAGGCAGGATGTACCACCAGGCTGTGTCCCGCCCGCGTGGTTCGCCGCCGAGTACGCTCGCCCAGAACGTCGCGAGCGCCTTGGGGTCCCTGCAGTCGATGACGACCTCATCAATGTGTCCGATCACTCCTCGATCCTATTCAGCGAGATCCGGGTGATCTCTACGATGGGAGCCATGGCGGAAAACTCGGGCAAGCCCATCCTGTTGTTCGCCACCGTGCGGGACTGGGAAGCCTGGCTCGAGGAGAACATCGATCACGCCGGCATCCGCTTGCAGCTCGTGAAGAAGAACTCCTCCGCACCGGGCATCGGCTACGACGAGGCACTCACGGTGGCGCTGTGCTTCGGCTGGATCGATGGGCAGGCCGGCACCCACGACGATGACTATTTTCTACGCGCCTTCACCCCGCGCAGACCCCGGAGCATGTGGTCCCAGCGCAACCGGGACCTCGTCGAACAACTGATCGAAGCCGGGCGGATGCGACCGACCGGGTTCGCGGAAATCGAGCGTGCCCAGGCCGACGGACGATGGGAAGCCGCCTACCGCCAGAAGGACAGTCCGGTCCCCGATGACCTCAAGTCCGCCCTCGACGCCAGCCCATTGGCCGCGGACCTGTTCTCGAGGCTCTCATCGCAGAACCGCTTTGCCATTCTCTTCCGCATCAGCGGTGTGAAGCGACCCGCGACCCGCGCTGCAAACATCGCCAAGTTCGTCTCCATGCTCGAACGCGGGGAGACGATCTACCCGCAGAAGCTCTGATTCAGCTGCAGCCTGCTGCGGCTAGAGAGCTGGCGCCACCGCGGACCGGACGAACACCAGGGTTCGCTCAGTGACCACGGGCAGCGAGGCGCCCGATTCGATCGCGGCCATGGCCGCCTGGAGCACGCCCCCGAGCAGACGGGCCGTGATGTTGAGCTCAGGCACCTCGAGCTCGCGCAGCGCCTCGATGAAGGGTGCCGCCTGTTCGCGGTGCAACGCGGATAGGCGCGCCAGGCATTCTGCAGGCAGCTGGGCTGCGGCGAGCGCCGCCACCGGCCGATGCACGCCCTCCGCCGCCAACCGCAACGTCACCCGGACGTAGACGTCGAGCCGTTCCGACGCAGACGTGACCGAGTCCAAAGCCGATTGGAGTTCCGCATTGGCCCGCGGGAAGGCATCCTCGATCACGGCGACCAGGACGTCCGCACCGGAGGAGAAGTACTCGTAGACGCTGGGACGAGACAATCCGGCCGCAGCACCGACGGCTGCAGGAGTGACGGCACTGACTCCCCCGGCGATCAGGAGCTCCCTCGCAGCGTGGAGGAGGGCTGCACGCTGGCGAACGCGATGCTCGGCAACGGTCGGAGCAGTGATCTTGGGCATACCCGTCCTCTCGCTCGGCACCTCGTCACTGTCCAGACTACGAGGTCTGCCCCGGGGCTAAGGATGCAGCGCGCCCGCAGGTCAGCGATCGTCCGGCGCCGGAATCGGCACCGTACGGTCCGCCTGCGCCTGCACCTCGACGTAGGTGTCGTGCGCGGTGCCGTGGAACGCCTCATCGTAGGCGGCCATCGCTCCCGCAATACCCGCACCCGTAGCACCGCGTCGCCGCGCACGGGCGGCGAGCGCGATCAGACTCGCGAGTACGGCAGCGATCCCGCCGATCACTGCGACGACCGAGAGTAGTTCAGGCATGCCTCCAGCGTAGAACCAACACGTGCCGGCGCAGTGGGCAGTCTCCGCCGCGTGCGGCACCCTGCGAGACTCCTGTGACTTTTTGCGTTGCACGCAATAATGCAACCGCGCAGTGTTACGCATTGTGCAATAATGCATTCATGAACAATTCTTCCGGCCTCGGGCTCCGCGAGCGCAAGCGTGCGCGGACTTCCGAGGTCATCCACATCGCGGCGGCAGAGCTCGCGCTCGAACGCGGGCTCGACGCCGCGACCATCGAAATGATCAGCGACCGGGCCGGCGTGTCCACCCGCACGTTCTTCAACTACTTCCCGACCAAGGAAGATGCCGTCCTGGGCATTGACGAGGTCGCCGTGTCGGCCGAGCTCGACAGAGTGCGCGGATGCGACGAGGATGTCTTCCTCGCCCTGTTCGATCTGATCACCGCACTGTTCGAAGCCACAGGCGGCGGAATCAAGTCCGACCTCAAGCGCGACGTCATCCGCAAATACCCGCGCCTGATGACCCGCCAGATGGTGCGCGTCGCCGAGCTCGAAGACCGCCTCAGTGCGATCATCGCCGGTTGGCTGGCGAAGGACGCACGCTTCGCAGAACAGAGCGAGGCCGAGCACCTCGACGAGGCCCGCATCATCCTCGGCGTCTCCCTCGCCACCGTGCGAATCACCATGAAGAAATGGGCGAGCGATCCGGATCCGACCACCGGGCCACCGGCATCCGCTGCCCCCCGAGAAACCTACGAGCGCGCCATCGCGACGCTCAGAACCGTACTGGAGAAACTCACATGACGACCGTCCTCACCCGACCCAAGCAAGCAGAGGAGGCAGGTGTTCCGTCGACCCGCAGCGTGCTGCTCGTCTTCGCCGGCCTGATGGTGGCGATGCTCCTGTCGTCGCTCGACCAGACCATTTTCAGCACCGCGCTGCCGACCATCGTCGGCGAGCTCAACGGCGTCGAACACATGCTCTGGGTCACCACCGCATACATCCTCGCCTCGACCATCGTGATGCCCGTCTACGGCAAGCTCGGTGACCTCGTCGGCCGCAAGTGGCTGTTCGTCGGGGCGATCTCGATCTTCCTGGTGGGCAGCGTCATGGGCGGACTCGCCGACTCCATGGGCACCCTCATCGCCGGCCGCGCCGTTCAGGGCCTCGGTGGCGGCGGGCTGATGATCCTCGCGCTCGCCATCATCGCCGACGTCGTTCCCGCCCGCCAGCGTGGCAAGTACTCCGGCATCATGGGCGCCGTCTTCGCCGTCTCAAGCGTCGCGGGCCCGTTGCTCGGCGGCTACTTCACCGACGGTCCCGGCTGGCGCTGGGCGTTCTGGATGAACCTCCCCCTCGGACTCATCGCGATCGCCTCCGCCGTCTTCTTCCTGAAGCTGCCCCAGCGCGAGTACAGCAAGCCCCGCATCGACTACGCGGGCATGATCGTCCTCGCCCTCGCCGCGACCAGCCTGGTGCTCTTCACGACCTGGGGCGGCAATACCTATGACTGGGATTCGCCCGTCATCATCGGCCTGATCGTGGCGACGGTTGTGCTCGCCGGTCTCTTCGTGTTCATCGAGAACCGGGCAGCAGAACCCGTCATCCCGCTGAAGCTGTTCAAGAACCGCAACTTCAACCTCACCACCTCGGCCGGCCTCATCACCGGTGTCGCCATGTTCGGGGCGCTGGCCTACATGCCGACCTACCTGCAGATGGTCACCGGCGTCGGTGCCACGGATGCCGGCCTGCTCATGATCCCGATGATGGGTGCCCTGCTCATCTCGTCGATCGGTTCCGGCCAGATCGTGTCCCGTACCGGCAAGTACAAGGTCATCCCGATCATCGGCATGTTCGTCACCGCCCTGGGCCTGTTCCTGCTCTCCACCCTGACGGCGACCACCTATATCTGGATCATGTGCGCCTTCCTCGCCGTGATGGGCTTCGGACTCGGCCTCTCGATGCAGATCCTGACCCTGGTCGTGCAGAACTCGTTCCCGCGGGCCATCGTCGGAACCGCGACGAGCTCGAACAACTTCTTCCGCCAGATCGGCTCGTCCCTGGGCGCGGCGATCGTCGGCAGCCTGTTCGTCTCTCGGCTGACCGACATCCTCTCGGCGAACCTGCCGGCCGGCGGCACGGGCAGCACCGGAACCAACTCACTCACCCCGGCGCTCGTCGCCGCCCTGCCCGAAGCCGCCCGTACGATCATCGTCAACGCCTACAACGACGCGCTCGCCCCGATCTTCCTGTTCATGGTGCCGCTCGTTCTGGTCGCCGCCGTGCTGCTGATGTTCGTCGTCGAGAAGCCGCTCGCCACCCACATCGACGAGGCGGAAGGCGAACAGTCGCTCAACAAGGAGATGCTCGACGAGTCGCTCTCCGTGGGCGCCAACCCGACAGCGGAGCCGGTCCTCTCGGTACGCACCGGGTTGATCCGGGTCGTCGACACGAACGAGGGTTCCGGCAGGCGGACCCGCCTTTAGCCCTGGGCCACACTCCGGGGTTGCGAGCCCTTCGTACCGCCCGCTTCTCGGGACGGGCGAGGGGCTCGCGCGTGTGCGGTGACGCGAGAGCGCGAGCCCCGCATCAACCGGTCCGATTCAGGCGAAGGATGCCTGGATAGCGACGGCCGCCGCTCCCCGCGCCCAGGCCGTGAATCCGGAGCGGTCGACGAGGATGCGCACCGGTACGGCGTCCGGGTCGCGATCGGCACGCGACGCCTCAAGGATGCGCGGCAGCTGCCGATCGGCAAGGCCGACGCCCTCGCCGGACAACACGATGGTTTGAACCATGGCGAGATTGGCGGTCGCCGCAATCAGGCGACCGAGCGACCGGGCCGCTGACCCGACGACCTGCGCAGCAACCGGGTCCCCCGCATCCGCCAGATCGAGGAGCTCGGTGTAGCCGACATCGCGTGCCAGCCCGACGCGGGCGCTGGCCGTCATGCTCGGAATCGACAGCATGGCGGTCGAACACCCGCGATGCCCCTCTGCACAGAGTGGGCCCGTGGGATCGAGGGGAAAATGCCCGCCCAGGCCCAGGCCGGTGTCACTGTTGACAACCGGTCGGTCGTGAATGACAAGCCCATAGCCGACCCCCGCACCGATGGTCAGCACCGCGAAGTCTTCTATTCCCTTGGCGATCCCGAACCAGTGCTCGGCCGCCGTGAGCGCAACGACGTCGTTTTCCACGACCACCGGGACGCCCAGTGCGTCGTGGAGCAGTCCACCCAGATCGACACCCTTCCAACCGAGGAACGGTGCCCGCTCCACCCAGCGCGACCGGCCCACCTGGCCTCCGACCGTCACGCCAATCGCCGTCACACCGTCCATTCCACCGACCTCCACCGTGGCCCGCACGATGTCCGCAACGACCTGGGATGGCTCATGGCCGCTGAGCTCGATGACGCATTCGGCTCCGAGGTTTGCCCGGAGATCGGTGGCCACGGCGAAGACCTCTCCGGCGGTGAGCTTGACGCCGATGAAACGCTGGGAATCGACACTCACATCGAGAGGCCGTACGGGACGACCGATCGACCGTTCGATCGTTTCGGGAGCATCGACCAGGAGCCCCTCATCCAACAGAGGCTTACTCAGGCGCGTGAGCGTGGCCGGCGAAAGCCCGAGCCTGCGGCCCAGTTCACTCCGCGTGATGGGGCCATGAATGAGTACTTCCCGTGCCAGGTCCCGCGCGGGCCCAGTGAGGGCGTCACTCCGATGCGCAGTCGTCACCGCGCCCTCCGCTCAGAATATGCAGCCGTCTCAACCGGCTCGTTATTTCCATTATGAATCATAATGACCGGCATTTTCACTCCCAAATGGCCCCAATCAGAGACCCGATGTCGAATGACTCCAACCACTGTGCCGGAAACTCGATCTTGACACTACGTTATTTCCACTATAGAAATAACACATGCACCACGACAGCACTGTCCTTCACCTCCGCAATGGCGGTACCAGCGTCATCCTCGATTTCGACGGTGGCGGATTCCCTGCCGTTGTGCACTGGGGCGAAGACCAGGGTGACCTCTCCGCCGACGAGGCCCAGGCGATCGTCGTGGCTTCCCTTCCGCAACGGGTCTCCGGTGGCCTCGATGAGCCCGCGCGCCTGACGGTGCTGCCTCAGGAGTCTGAGGGCTGGCAGGGCACTCCTGGTCTTCGCGGTAGCCGGCATGGACGCTCGTTCTCTCCGAATTTCTGCGTGACGGGGATGGAGAGCGGCCCGTCCGAGCTCGTCCTGCTGGCGATCGACGCCGATGCCGGTCTGACACTTCGTCTCGGGTTGGACATCGACTCAGCGGGTGTACTGAGCCAGGTGCTCACGCTGACCAACGCCGGCCTCGACGACTACCAGCTCGAAGACCTCTGCCTCACCGTTCCTCTGCCGGGCACGGCCGCGGAAATCCTCGATATGAGCGGCCGGCACCTGCGGGAACGCACTCCGCAACGGCACTCGTTCACCATCGGACGGCACGAACGTGAAAGCCGAAAGGGGAGGCCGGGTGCCGATGCCACTCTGCTGCTGTGCGCAGGAGCCCCCGGCTTCGGGTTTGAAGCCGGGCTGGTGCACGCGGTCCATCTCGCATGGAGCGGCAACCACCGGCTTGCCGCCGAAAGACTCGTCACCGGGTCGGTCTTCCTCCAGGCCGGCGAGCTCCTCGCGCCCGGTGAAATTCAGCTGGGTCCAGGACAGAGCTACACCACTCCCACGGTCATCGCCTCCTGGGGCCACGGCCTCAACGAACTGAGTGGGCGCATCCACTCGCGGCTCCGCGCCCGCCCTACGCATCCAGCCATCCCACGTCCGGTCACCCTCAATACCTGGGAGGCCGTCTACTTCGACCACGACCTCGATCGCCTGCTCGGGCTCGCGGATGCCGCCGCCCGGGTCGGCGTGGAACGGTACGTGCTCGACGATGGCTGGTTCCGCGGTCGTCGCGACGACACGAGCGGACTGGGTGACTGGTACGTCGACGACGACGTCTGGCCAGATGGGCTCTCCCCGCTCATCGAACGAGTGACAGGACTCGGCATGCAGTTCGGGCTGTGGGTGGAGCCGGAGATGGTCAATCCCGATTCCGAACTCGCGCGAGCCCACCCGGAATGGATCCTGCAGCCCGGGGGCCGTTTCCCGGTTGAGGGGCGTCAACAACAGGTCCTCGATCTGTCGCACCCGGATGCTTACGGCTACATTCTCGAGCGGCTCGATGCCCTCCTGTCCGAATACCCGATTCGGTACCTGAAGTGGGATCACAACCGGGACCTCGTCGACGCGGGAAGCACCCGCACCGGCCGGGCCGCGGTGCACGAGAACGTCGTCGCCCTCTACGACCTGCTCGACGAACTGAAGGCGCGTCATCCCGGGTTGGAGATCGAGAGCTGCGCCTCAGGCGGAGCCCGCGTCGATCTCGGCATTCTCGACCATACCGATCGCATCTGGACGAGTGACTGCATCGATCCGATCGAACGACTGACGATCCAGAAGTACACGGGCCTCCTGGTGCCCTATGAACTGATGGGTGCCCACATCGGCGGCCCGGTGTCACACTCCACGGGGCGCCGGCACGATCTCTCGCTCCGGGCCGGCGTGGCCGTCCTCGGCCACCTGGGCATCGAGTGGGACATCACCACCCTCACCGAATCGGAGTCCGCTGAGCTGGCCGTCTGGATCGACCTGTACAAGTCTCGTCGCCACCTGTTCCACACCGGCACCGCCGTCCACGTCGACCACCCGGATCCGGCCGTCGACCTCCGGGGCGTGGTGTCCTCCGATCAGCGCACCGCACTCTTCGTCTTCACCCAGGTGCGCGCGAGCTCCTTCTACCCGGTCGGTCCGCTCCGGTTCGCCGGTCTCGACGACGAGTCCCGCTATCAGGTCCGAATGCTCGTCGAATCATCCACCGGCCCGGACGCCGGCCAGTCGCCCCTGTCCTGGTCCCACCAGCCGCTGACCCTCACGGGACGGGCCCTGCGCACCATCGGCGTGCACGGACCGGTCCTCTTTCCCGAACACCTCGTCATCATCGAGATCACTTCCGCCTGAGGCGGAACCAAGCGCAAGGAGGCGCAATGAGAAACACCAACCGCACCGGGCTCCGGCATCGCAGACGGATCACGGCAACCGCCGTGGTCGTCGCAGCCGCGACTCTCGTCGGACTCTCCGGATGCTCCGCACCCGATACCGGCATCGTCACGCTGAACTTCTTCCAGTTCAAGCCGGAAGCCGTCACGGAGTTCGCGTCGATCATTGACGACTTCGAGGCGGAGAACCCGGGAATCCGGGTCATCCAGAACTCCGTGCCAGACCCGGACACCGCCATCCGCACCCTGCTCGTGAAGGACAAGGTGCCCGACGTGTTGACCCTCAATGCCAACGGCAACTGCGGCGAACTCGCCCGGGCGTGCATCTTCGCCGACCTGGCCGCCACCCCCGTGGCAGCGACGGTCAACCCCGCCGTACAGAACATCGTCCAGGCGCTCGGAACCTGCGCGGCCGACGGCGGGAAGGAAGTGAACGCACTCCCCTTCGCCAGCAACGCCTCCGGCATCCTGTACAACCCGACCATCTTCGCCCAGAACGGCGTCACCGTACCCACCACGTGGACAGAGCTTGTTGCGGCAGCCGAGAAGTTCAAAGCCAACGGCGTCTCGCCCTTCTTCTGCACCCTGAAAGACGCGTGGACCGCCGCCCCCGCGTTCGTCAACCTCGGCGGAACGCTGATGCCGAACGGATTCTTCGACGCCCTCCGTGCCGAAGGCTCCAACGTTTCCTCGGGCACAGTCTCGTTCCAGAAGGACTTCGCCACCGCGGCCCAGAAGGAAGTCACCCTGTTCAGCTATTGCCAGGACAACTTCGCGAGCCGCGACTACAACGCAGGCAACAAGGCCTTCGCGGATGGCGAATCCGCGATGTACCTTCAGGGCTCGTACGCAATTCCTGCCATTCGTGCCAACAATCCCCAGGCGAGCATCGGGTCGTTCCCCTACCCGGTCACCGATGACGCCGACGCCCGCGTCGTAGTCTCCGGTGTCGATGTCGGGATCGCCATCGGCCGGGACACCGCGCATCCTGCCGAAGCGCAGAAGTTCGTCGATTACCTCATGTCTCCCGCGGTCGTCACCGGATATTCCGAGGCTCAGAGCACGTTCTCGCCGTTGGCGAACGCCACCCCCAACACGGACACCGCCCTGGCCGGACTCGAACCCTATTTCACCGCCGGGAAGATCGTCGGCTTCATCGACCATCAGATTCCCGCCGCGGTGCCGCTCGTGAACCTCCTGCAATCGCTCGTGATCAGCGGCGATTCCGGAACCTTCCTGAGCGACCTGGACTCCGAATGGAGCAAGGTCGCGGCCCGCACGACTACTCAGAGACAGGGGAAATGACGATGACGTCGACAGCATCAGTCCGGATCAAGAAACACCGGCCGGAACCTGCAGTATCGGCACCGGCATCCGCCCGGTCGTCGTTCGCCCGCACCCCGCGCACCTTCTACTGGATGGTGGTGCCGGCCGTTGTGATCTTCTTCGGCCTGCACACCGTCCCGGTGCTCTCTGGAATGTTCTTCAGCCTGACCAACTACGCCGGCTATGGCACCTGGGACTTCGTCGGGCTGTCCAACTACGTCAACCTGTTCCAGGACGACCGCGTGCTCAATTCCTACGGGTTCACCTTCGGATTCGCGATCGTCTCCACGGTTTTGGTCAACGTGATCGCCCTGGCCATCGCCCTCGGACTGAACTCGAAGATCAAGTTCCAGGCGGCCTTCCGCGGGGTCTTCTTCATCCCATACGTGCTGGCCATCCTGATCATCGGATACGTCTTCAACTACCTCTTCGCGAACTCCTTCCCGGCGATCTTCACGGCCATCGGGATGCCAGGTCTGGCCACGAACCTGCTGGCCAGCCCGGACTTCGCCTGGGTCGGCATCGTGATCACAACGGTGTGGCAGGCAGCGGCATTCAACGTCATCCTGTATCTGGCCGGCCTGCAGACCATCTCCGCAGACCTGTACGAGGCTGCGTCCATCGACGGCGCATCCGGGTGGCGCCGGTTCCGATCGATTACGTTCCCGCTCATCGGTGCATACTTCACCATCAACATGGTGCTGTCGTTCAAGTCGTTCCTGCAGGTCTTCGACCAGATCGTCGCGCTCACCGCGGGCGGTCCGGGCACGTCCACCGAATCCATCGCCCTGGTCATCTTCCGAGGCGGTTTCCAGGGCGGAGAGTACGGGTACCAGATGGCCAACGCCGTCATCTACCTCTTCGTCATCATCATTGTTTCATTCGTCCAGCTGCGCTTCCTGCAGCGCCGGGAGGCGAGCTTCTCATGACCGATACCCTGACCACCCCGACCGCGTCGCCGACGCCGAACCTGCAGGATGCCGGCATCGCGAAACCGCGCACCCGCCGACGCATCGACGGCGGCAACGGCGGCACCAACTGGTGGCTGACCGCACTCATCGCAGTGTGCTCGCTCACCGTACTCATCCCGCTGTACTTCACCGTCGTCACCGCCCTCAAGACGCCGGACCAACTGGGCGGCACCGGGTTCGAACTGCCTACGAGCATCCGTTGGGAGAACTTCGCGGATGCCTACGAACTCACGAACTTCCCGCGCGCCCTGCTCAACACGGCCCTGATCACAGTCGGTGCGGTCTTCCTCACCCTGCTCACCAATTCGCTCGTGGCCTACGCGATCGCACGCAACATGCACAGGAAGTTCTTCAAGGGGCTGTACTTCTACTTCCTCGCCGCGATCTTCGTGCCGTTCCCGATCATCATGCTGCCGGTGGTCAAGGAGACAGCGGTGCTCGGCATCGACACTCCCGTTGGCCTGATCCTGCTGTACACGGTCTACGGGCTGTCGTTCAACATCTTCATCTTCGTCGCGTACATCAACTCCATTCCGGTCGAGCTGGAGGAAGCCGCCCGCCTCGACGGGGCGAGCACCTGGACGGTGTTCTGGAAGGTGATCTTCCCGTTGCTCTCCCCCATGAACGCGACCGTGGGCATCCTCACCTGCGTCTGGGCGTGGAACGACTTCCTGTTGCCGCTGGTGGTGCTGTCCGACCCCTCGGCGCAGACACTGCCGCTGGCGCAGTTCATCTTCCAGGGCCAGTTCAACACGAACTACCCCGTGGCCTTCGCCTCGTATCTGATGGCCCTCGCACCGCTCCTGGTCGTGTACGTGATCGCCCAGAAGTGGGTCGTGAGCGGGGTCACCCGCGGTTCGGTCAAGTAGCCCGGAACAGCCAGAATCCCGGTGTGTCATGCGGCCGGTGTGGATCTACTGCGAACGCAGTAGATCCACACGGGCCGTCGCGCGTCCTCGAGTGGGAGGATCGACAGGTGACGATGTCGGCCTCCCCCAGAGAACTCGCCGCCTATCGACCCCGCTGGTACCGCAATCCGCGAACACTCGACCTGGCCGCGGTCGCGGTCACACTCGTTGCCGCGGCGACCGAATTCAGTGTCCCCCTGGCCAACGGCACGAGCCTCTTCGGATATCTGCCCCTGACCGTCTCTCTCCTCGGCGTCCTCGTCTCCCGACGGTATCCCTGGACCGGCATCGTGATCGTCACCCTCACGCCGCTGCTCGCGGCCACGGTCGCCTGGGATCCGCTGATCACCTGGAACATTGCCGTGTTCACCGCCTTCTCCGTCACCCTGCGCGCACTTCCGGGCGTATGGGTCGGCCTGCTCGTGGGACCGACCCTGTATTTCGCCGCCGTGATGTACAACGGAATCGGTTTCGGCAGCCCGACCGCCTTCACCGCATTCGCGTTCGGCTTCATGGCCGCCGCCGCGGGAAGCGCGGTGCGCAGCCACGACCGCTATCGAAACGAGCTGGAACAGCGCACGCTCGACGCTCTCGCCGCGCGGGATACCGAGGCGAATGGCCGCGTCACCGAGGAACGCCTCCGGATCGCCCGCGACCTGCACGACGTGATCGGGCACGAGGTGGCCGTCCTCGGAATTCACCTGGGCGTCGCCGAAGTGAACCTGCCGAGCGACGCCGCCGTCGCCCGCGAATCCCTGCACTCGGCGCGCACGAGTGTCCAATCCGTCCTGCTCGAGACCCAGCGCATTCTGCACGTGCTGCGCTCCGACACCACCGAGGGCCGCGACTCCGGCGTCGGCTTGCGGCCGGCGCCGGACTTCTCCGGGATACCCGATCTCATCGAATCCTGCCGGAACGCCGGGGTCGATGTCCGGGCCGACCTCACCCAGGCACCCGCCGCGCTCGATCCCGAAGTGAGCACCGCTGCATTCCGGATTGTGCAGGAGGCCTTGACGAATTCCCAGCGCCACGGTTCGGGACCGGTCACGCTGAGTACGACCCTGTCCGGCGCCGTCCTCACGATCACGGTCTCCAATCCGAAGACCGTGCGCACCGCGAAGATCGCCTCCCCTGCGCGGACGCGGACGGGGGCAGACCTGGCCCCGCGCCGCGGTTACGGTCTCGTCGGAATGCGGGAACGCGCCGCATCGGCCGGCGGCAAACTCGTGGTCGAGGACCGTGATGACCTCTTCCACGTCACCGCGACCCTCCGGGTCGACGGAGGCAGGATCCGATGATCCGGGTCATGATCGTGGACGACCAGGAGATGATCCGGGTCGGGCTGCGCGCCATCCTCGCCCCGGAGCCGGACATCGACGTCGTGGCGGATGCCGCCGACGGTTTCGAAGCGCTCCAGCAGATCGTCGGGCTGTCCGTCGACGTGGTTCTGATGGACATCCGCATGCCCGGAATCGATGGCGTCGAAGCCACCCGGCGCCTGCGCCTCGACTTTCCGCCCGAAGAACTGCGCATCATCATCCTGACCACGTTCGAAAACGACGAGAACGTCTTCGCAGCACTCCGGGCCGGCGCGAACGGCTTTCTCAGCAAGGGCATCGGACCGACCGAACTTGTGGCCGGGATCGTCGACGTCGCCTCCGGTGGCGGCGCTTTGTCCGCCGCCGCGACCGCGGCGCTCATCCACCACGTCGCCGAGGAACACCGCCCGGCTGTCGACGCGGCCATGGTCGATCGCTTCTCCGTGCTCACACCCCGCGAACGAGACGTCGTCATCGCCATCGCAACGGGGCGCGACAACGCCCAGATCGCATCCGACATGTTCGTCTCGCCATACACGGTCAAGACCCACGCCAACCGGGCGATGATGAAGCTCGGCGCCCGTGACCGCGCCCAGCTCGTCACCTTCGCCTACCGCGCCGGGCTCTCCGCGTAGCCGGCTCACTCCCACACCCGGTCTACTGCGCACGCAGTAGACCGGCCGATGCGCCTGGACGAGGTGGCCGAGCCGCCCCGCGGGAACGATAGGAACTGTCCCTGCCGCACGGCAGCATCCGCCTGGCCCAACCGGCCGACCGCGAATGCCCGGACGCCTCTCTTCGCGAGTCCTAGGAGCATCATGGCCACGTTTCTTTCCCTCATCGGGCGCTTCAGCGCCCGGCACAGACTGGTGGTGGTCGGCGCCTGGCTGCTGATCTTCGTCGGCCTCATCGGCACCTTGGTCGTTGCGAGCGGCCAGGGCTCCCCCGGAACGGCCTCCACGTCGATTCCGAGCACGCAGTCCTCCCAGGCGCTGGAGCGGATGAGCCAGGAATTCCCCGATCTGGGCACCAGCACGCCCTCCTCATTGCAGCTCGTCTTCCAGTCCGACACGGGGGCCGCCGTCACGGATGCCGCCGCCACCGCTCAGATCGCCGGCGTCCTGGCCGATGCCGCGACCATCCCGGACATCGCGTCCGTCAGCGACCCTTTCGACGCGCAGAAGCCGTACATCTCCCAGGACGGGAGCACCGCCGTTTCGACGCTCAGCTTCGGCGACCTATCCGCCGACCAGCAGAAAGCCTCCTACGAGGCAGCCCTCACCGTGCAAGCGGATGCCCCTGACGGCCTCCGGGTCGAGGTCGGCGGAAACCTGGTCCCGCTCGGCGCCCCGCCCGCGGGCATCGGTGAGGGCGTCGGAGTGATCGTCGCCTTCCTCGTCCTGATCCTCACCTTCGGGTCGCTCCTCGCGGCCGGGGTCAACCTCCTGATCGCCGTCTTCGGCGTCGGCGTCGGCCTCGTGGGCGTTCTCGCCTATGGGGCGCTGACCCCGATCGGCGACACGACCATCATCCTCGCGCCCATGCTCGGCCTCGCCGTCGGGATCGACTACAGCCTGTTCATCCTGACCCGGTTCCGCGCCGAGCTCCGCAGCGGCAGGAACGTCGAAGACTCCGTCGCCCGGGCAACGGGAACCGCCGGAAGCTCTGTGGTGTTCGCCGGCCTCACCGTCATCATCGCCCTGGTCGGCCTCCTCGTCGCGAACATCAGTTTCATCACGGAGATGGGCATCGCCGCCGCCTTCGCCATCCTCGTTTCGGTGCTGATGGCCCTGACCCTCCTCCCGGTCCTGATGCGCACCCTCGGACGCCGGGTTCTGCCGAAGAAGCAACGCACCCGCCGCTCGAACGCCTTCGGGACGCCATCCGATGGTTCGACGGACGCGCAGTCCCCCACTCGGAAAGGGTTCCTCCGGCGCTGGGGGACGTTCGTCGTCGCCCATCCGGTCCGGTCGCTGCTCGCCGGCGTTGTCGTGCTTGTCATTGTCGCCGCCCCCATCCTCAGCATGAAGACCGCATTCAGCATCCCCGGCGGCGCCGACCCGACCTCGACGCAGCGGACCGCGTACAACCTCATCATCGACGAATTCGGCGGGGTGCAAAGCCCGCTCGTCGTGCTCGCCGAAGCCGACGGCGATATCACCGCCCAGACCGCATCCGTCCAGGACGCACTCGCCAGCCTTCCCGGTGTCCAGATGGTCGTTCCCGGCCCGATCAGCGCCGACGGAAACGTCGCACTCCTGACCGTGATCCCCGCAGAAGGCCCCATCGATCAGCAGACGAAGGACCTCGTCCAGCAGATCCGCACCGACGCCGACTCTGTGCCCGGAATCCACCTCGAGGTGACCGGAGAGACCGCGATCGGCATCGACCAGGACCAGGCCCTCCAGGACGCGCTGATCCGGTATCTCATTGTCATCGTCGTCATCTCCCTGGTGCTCTTGATCGTCATGTTCCGGTCGCTGCTCATCCCGCTCATCGCCACCCTCGGCTACCTGCTCTCCGTCGGCGCCTCCTTCGGCGCGAGCGTCGCCGTCTTCCAGTGGGGCTGGCTCGATCCCCTGATCCCGGCGCCCCAGGGCGACCCGATGATGAGCATCCTGCCGATCCTGCTCGTCGGCGTGCTCTTCGGGCTCGCCATGGATTACCAGGTCTTCCTGGTGTCCCGGATCCAGGAGATGCACAACACGGGAATGTCGCCGAAGCAGGCGATCATCGAAGGCTTCTCCCGTTCGGGCCCGGTCCTGGTGGCTGCGGCAACCATCATGACCGTCGTCTTCGCGGGCTTTGCGACGAGCACCTTCCCGATCGCCGCATCCATCGCCTTCGGGCTCGTGGTCGGAGTGATGGCTGACGCCTTCATCGTGCGCCTCATCCTGATGCCCGCAATGATGTCCCTGCTCGGCAAGGCCGCGTGGTGGCTGCCGAAGTGGCTCGATCGCCTCCTCCCGAATCTTGACATGGAAGGCCATGCACTCGACGAGCGCCCCGATTCCCAGCCCGACAAGCGGGAAGCCGTACTCGTGACCGAGTAGCCATTGGTGGGGCCGGTGCATGCATCATGCACTGGCCCGCCCGGAGGCACGAATTATTTCTTGCCCTTCTTGTCGTCCAAGCGGTTGTCGGCTAAGGGGTTGGCAGAGATCCCGCCAGGGGTTAGCAGGGATGGGCCGGCGTTCCGGCTGCGGCTCTTCGATTCCCATCAGCGCCTGTGCGTCAAGTCGGCCAGGGCGCCCTCGACCTGGCTGACGAGGTTACGGCCGAGTCTCTGCCTCGGTGGGCACGATATCGAGCAGGACCTCGTTACGACGCAGGAACGAGGGCATGAACGGTGGATCGAAACGGGCGAAACGGGGCTCTCCCCACGCCGTGAATCCAGAGGCGGCTATCGCTCCCCGGAGCAACTCCAGATGGCGCGCATACCCGGCCTCGTCCCACCGGCCGCGATACCTCACCGCAGCGGTGAGACTCCCCGGAATGCTCCTCAGCCGCACCTGCGGGCTGGTCGGTTGTGGAGCCGTCTCGATCGTGAGGCCCGTGGGGAGCACGAAGGCAACGCGGAACGCCCCCTTCTCGCCAGGATCACCTGGCTTTCCGCCGACGGCCTCCTGAACGACAGGAGCGGTCATCGCGATCTTCGTCGACGCCTCGGCCTGCACGACAGGCGCGGTCATCGCGACCTTCTGACGAACGGAATTCTCACCGCTGATATAGGCGAACAGGTATCGGAATGCACGATTGCCGGCATCTTCGAATGGCCCTGTCGTGATGACCTCGGCGACGAGATGCTCCGGGTAGCGACGCAACTCGAAACCATCGTTATTGCCCACGACCGCATAGGGCTGTTGTTCGGTCATGCTCTCAAGCTACTCCGCGTTCAGGTCTAGCCAACGATGATGCTGGGTGTGACCTCACGAAGCTGGCAGACGGTGTCACGGATGCACTCAGCCCAGTCCTCGGAAGGCGTACCCGTGATCCATCTCTCGAAGCCGATCTTGAACACGGTCACACCCGTCTCGGCGGCAAGGGTCGCCGACGGCTCCGCAACCCCGCGCTCGCGCAGCGCCCCCGCGACGGATGCGCTCAGGGTCGAAAATTTCAGCAGTTCGCGCTCCTGGAGTGCGGGATTGGCCGAGATGATCGCGGCCCGCCGAATGGAGTGTGCACGGTCGAAGACCAGTCCGCCGACCTTGTTCATGGCCGCAATGACCACGTCGACCGGTCGCACATCTTCGGGCGTCTCGGCAATGGTCGCGAGGATGATGCGCTGGAGTTCCTGGGATCCCTGGAAGAGCACCTCCCGTTTGTCGGCGAAGTAACGGAAGAACGTGCGCTCAGTAACACCCGCTCGTTCCGCGATCTCAAGGGCCGTCGTCTGCTCGAAGCCGCGCTCCGAGTAGAGCTCCAGTGCGGCGCGCGCGAGCCGACCGTGCGCATCCGGTAGCCAGCGTCCCATGAAAGGCAGTCTACGATCTTTCGAGTTGATGTCGGTCGCTGACATTACGTGCTACTCTGACGTCAGCAACTGACATCAGTAGCCGATGCCTGGCAACCGACCGGGCGCGCGTCTCGAAGGAGAAGTCACTCATGCGTATTTTCATCACCGGCGCTTCCGGCTGGATCGGCTCTGCCGTATCCCAGGAAATCATCGCTGCCGGACACGAGGTCGTCGGCCTGGCGCGAAACGACGAGTCGTTCGCGAAACTGCAGGCCGCCGGCGTCACTCCCCATCGCGGGAATCTCGACGATCTCGACAGCATGCGCGAGGCGGCGGCAGCAGCGGATGGCGTCATCCATCTGGCATACAAGCACGACTTTTCCGACATGGCGGGTGCCGGCGCGACCGAGCGAGCCACCATCGAGATGTTCGGGGACACCCTCGCCGGCTCGGATCGCCCGTTCCTGTTCGCGTCTGGTGTTGCGGGGCTCGCGCCTGGCAGGCTCGCAAGCGAGGACGACGCGGTTCCGTTCAGCGGGCCTGAGGCGCCGCGCGGGGGCGCAGAGGCGCTCGCGCTTTCCTATGCCGACCGCGGAATCCGCTCCGTCGCCCTCCGTTTCTCCCCGACAGTCCACGGTGAGGGCGACCACGGATTCATGCAGGTGATCTCAGGGATCGCCGGCGAAAAGGGTGTCTCCGGCTATGTCGGTGACGGTTCCAGCCGCTGGCCTGCCGTGAATCGTCTGGATGCAGCGAGGATGGTGGCACTCGCACTCGCGAAGGCGCCTGCCGGATCCCGCGTGCACGCCGTCGGCGAAGAGGGCATCTCGTCGCTCGAGATTGCCGCCGCAATCGGCGACGCTCGAGGCATCCCACTGGTGTCGATTCCCCCGGAAGATGCCGCCGCGCACTTCGGCTGGATCGGCATGTTCTTCGGCCTGGACGTTCCCACCTCGAGCGCCCGGACGCAGGACCTGCTCGGCTGGACACCGACGCACGCCGGCCTTGTCGACGATATCAAGTCCGGCTTCTACGGGTCGAGGCGTCCCGCCCAGTAGTCCCTTCGTTCGTCGGCACCTGATCGGTGAATGAACAGCAGGCAACATCGCCTCACTGAAGCGAAGCCCTTACCGGGGTTCGGCCGCTTCGATTCGCGGGGCTGCCCAGCTGGCCAGGAGTCGCAGACGCTCTGCGCTGGGTGAGCCGGGTTCCGCGGTGTAGATCATAAGAACGAATCCTGGGTCGGCGGTGATGATGAGCTCTTCATAGGCAAGAGTGAGCTCGCCGACGACGGGGTGATTGAAGCGTTTTGTGCCGGAGCCGTGGGTGCGGACGTCGTGGGCCCCCCAGAGCTGGCGGAATGTGTCGCTGCGGGTGGATAGTTCGCCGACGAGGTCCTGGAGGCCTTTGTCGTTGGGGTCGCGCCCTGCTTCGGCACGCATGATTGCGACGCACATTCCGGCGAAGAGATCCCAGTCCGGATAGAAGTCGCGTGATGCGGGGTCGAGGAATTGGAACCGGGCCAGGTTCGGTGTGCGCCCACCGTCGCCGATCAGTGGCGAGTAGAAGGCACGTCCGAGTTCGTTTGTGGCGAGAAGATCCTGGTGCTGGTCGCGCACGAATGCCACGCCGTCGGTGATCGTGCTGAGTACCCAGTGAAGACTGAGCCTGCTCACGGCGTTCTTTGTGGCGCGCCTGCGCGGACGTCCGGACAATGGGACGCCGTCTGCTGCGCGGGCGAGGTCGAAGAGGTGGGTCCGTTCCGTGTCGTCGAGGTTGAGTGCGCGGGCAAGGGCGTCGAGAACGGAGGAGGACGCCCCTCCGATCGCGCCACGTTCGAGCTTGGCGTAGTACTCGACACTGACGCCGGCGAGCGTTGCCACCTCGGTGCGACGGAGCCCCGCCACCCGCCGGTTTGCTCCGGCGGGAAGGCCCACCTGTTCCGGAGCAATTTTCGCGCGGCGGGACATGAGGAATTCGCGTACCTCGGAGTGATTGTCCATGTCGACGAGACTACGTCTCCGGCACTGGGCGCGGGGTGCCCTGCTGGTACACCCCTCGACAGAGACTCCCTCCCGGGGTGCACAGCGCGTTGACTGAGGCATATGCAACAACCGGCTGTTCACGGCGGGCACGGTGTGGACCGTTGCGCACCCGTGGGCAGTAACGCATGCAACAGTCGGCGGTGAGGAGAATCTTGAACACGACCATCACGGTGCCACCACCGGCCGCCGTCGAGACGATGAAGCGTTTGCCTCTGGCAACCCTGGTTGCCTTGGCGGTCATCGGCTTCGTTCTCGTGGCGATGGAGACCATGCCGGCCGGCCTGCTTCCGGTCATCGCCGCCGGCATGGGGACCAGCGAAGGCACCGTCGGGCTATTTGTGAGCGCATACGCCCTCGGCACGGTCATCATCACGATCCCGGCCATCACCCTGACCCGGGGAATGCGCCGAAAGCCCCTGCTCCTCGGAACGATCCTCGGTCTCATCCTCGCGAACAGCGTCACCGCACTCTCCAGCGACGTGGCTCTGTCCCTGCTGTCACGGTTCGTTGCGGGGGCATTCTCAGGAATCATCTGGGGGATGCTCGCGGCCTACGGTCGAAAGATCAGCCCGCCGTCCCGCGCAGGGCTGTCCCTGGCGATCGTCTCCGGCGGGGCACCGGTCGGATTCGCCCTCGGTACACCCCTCGGATCCTGGCTTGGAACGACATTCGACTGGAGGTGGGCATTTGGCGGCCTCACCGCAGTGGCCATCATCGCCGGTGCGCTCATCGCCGCGATCGCCCCCGACGCCCACGGACAGCCGGGAAGCTCACGACTGCCCTTGGTCCGGGTGTTCCGAATCCCCGGCATCGCCATCATTCTGTCCGTCATCTTCACCTGGATGTTGGCGCACAACACGATCTACACCTATCTCTCCCCGTACCTCAGGGCGACCAGCAGCAGCCTCACCGTCGACGTTCAGCTTTTCATCTTCGGAGTCGCCTCGATCGGCGGCATCGTCATCACCGGGGCGCTGCTGGACCGCTATTCGAGACCGCTGCTGCACGGCAGCGCGGCGCTGTTCATCATGGCCGGTGTTGTCCTCCTCATCGGGCACACCTCGACCGCGGCGATCGTCGTCGCGACCGTTCTGTGGGGAATCGCGTTCGGCGGGGTATCCGCCCAGGTCCAAGCCGCTCTCACCACAACGGGAGGCAACGACTCGGATATCGCCAACTCGTTCCTGCCGGTGGCGTTCAACCTCGCCATCTTCACCGCCGGCATTCTCGGCGCCGCCCTACTGACAGTCTTCGACGGCCTCGTCCTCACCGTCGTGATGATCGTGTTCGGCCTCACCGCGCTCCTGCTCACCGTCTACGGACGTCGCACCGCTTTCCCCGTCCGCCTCTAGCAACCATTTCCCACAATTTCTCAACCATTCGACCAATCGACAGCAACACATCTGGAGATAGCAATGAAAGCGATATACATGTTCGGTGCTGGCGACGTTCGTCTCGTCGACGCCCCCGACCCCGTCGTGCACGACACCACCGACGCCGTCGTCCGAATCGTTCGGGCCTGCGTGTGCGGTTCCGACCTGCACCCGTTCCACAGCATGCCGAGCACCCCGGGTGGGGTGTCCATGGGGCACGAATTCATCGGCGTCGTCGAGGAAGTCGGATCCGACGTCCGCACCCTCGCGCCCGGCGACCTTGTCATCTCTCCGTTCGCCTTCTCCGACGGAACGTGCGAATTCTGCCGCGAAGGCCTCTACACCTCCTGCATCCACGGCGGATTCTGGGACATGCCCGGCATAGGCGGCGCCCAGGCCGAAGGCATCCGGGTCCCCTTCGCCGATGGGACCCTCGTGAAAGTCCCCGGCATCGACGAGAAGTCCCCGCTGCTCACCTCGCTGCTGACCCTGTCCGACGTCTACGGCACCGGGTGGCACGCAGCCAGCCGCGCTGGTGTCACCGCCGGAGACACTGTCGCGGTCATCGGTGACGGAGCGGTCGGCCTGATGGCGGTCCTCTCAGCCAAGCAGCTCGGCGCCGAGCGCATCATCCTGATGGGGCGCCACCAGGCGCGCACCGACCTCGGGCGGGAATTCGGCGCAACCGACGTCGTCGCAGAACGCGGCGACGAAGGCATCAACAAGGTCCGCGAACTCACCGGCGGTCACGGCGTCCGGAAGGTGCTCGAAGCGGTCGGGCATCTGCCCGCCTACGAACAGGCCTACCGCATCGTCCGGCCCGGCGGAGTCATCAGCCGCGTCGGCGTTCCCCAGTATGAGGACGCACCGATCGGGTTCGGCAGCCTCTTCGGCGCCAACATCACCCTGACCGGCGGCCCGGCTCCTATGCGGGCCTACATCGAACGGCTGATGCCGGCGATCCTCGACGGCACCGTCAACCCCGGAAGGGTCTTCGACCGTACCGTCACCCTCGACGCCGTCCCCGAGGCGTACCGTGCCATGGACGACCGCGAAGCCCTCAAGGTCATGATCGCCTTCTGAACGACACACTCCTGCCGCTCCCCGCACCATCGACCACCCCTGAAAGGAACACCATGACCAGCCAACGCACGCAGGTCGGAGGAGGCCGGAACCTGTTCGGCGACTTCGCTCCGAAACTCGCCGAACTCACCGACGACGTCCTCTTCGCCGACGTCTGGAACCGCCCCGAACTCTCCGCCCGCGACCGCAGCCTGATCACCGTGGCCGTACTCACGGCCGGCGGGAACACCGACCAGTTGACCTTCCACCTCGATCACGCCGTCAAGAACGGCGTAACCCAGATCGAACTCATCGAAGCCATCACGCACGTCACGCTCTACGCCGGCTGGCCCCGGGGCATGGCCGCAATGGGCGTCGCCAAGCAGTATTTCTCCAAGAACGAGTAAGGAACATCATGATCATCGAACCTGCAGTACCGACCACACTCAACCCGGCCGCCCAGTTCGCCGGTGAAGTCTGGCTCGACCCGATCGCACTGCCCCACGAGGCCGACCAGCGCATGGTCGTCGTGACGGTGCGGTTCGCTCCAGGAGCCCGCACCGCCTGGCACTCCCACGAACTGGGCCAGTACGTCCGCGTCACGCAGGGCGTCGCCCGTTTCGGAGCGCGAGACGGCTCGATCATCGAGGTCCACCCCGGCCAGACGCTCTACACCCCGCCAGGCGAACAGCACTGGCACGCGGCAGCCCCCGGCGTCTTCATGGAGCACATCGCCATGGTTCAGTCGGGCGACGACCCGGCCAAAACCACCACCTGGCTTGAGCACATCACCGATGACGAGTACAACGGCAGCTAAAGGCCGTCTGCCGACAATTCCGTGCGCGAGTTCCTGACGCTGCGACGCCGGGCATTCGGGGAGCCGCAGCCGCCACTTGGGGTTCCGGTGCGACGGAAGTGGGTGCGGCCGGGTTCGTGAGTTCTGCACCAGACCGGCCGCCTTGGCGAAGCTGGTGCGGGCGCCGGTGGCATAGCCCAAGGCACCACGCAGGTAACGTCCCCGGGCACCAATCGAGTCAGTCCATCCGATGACGCTGGCTCAGCTTCGAGAATCACCCGGTGCCGGCACGAGGCCTGGGCCGACAGCCGGAAATCGGCGCGGTGAACCGCTCGGGCGACGATCACCGCTCGCTAAACTGGACTCGAGTCCACGACCTTTTTGGAGGGACTTTGAATACCGAACAAGCAGCAAGGATGAACACCGGAGTCGGCTTCGTCGCAGCACTTGACCAAAGCGGCGGCAGCACGAGTGGCGCTCTGAAGCTCTATGGCATCGACCCGGCCTCGTACGGCAGCGATGAGCAGATGTTCGACCTGATGCATCAGATGCGTGCCCGTGTAATGACGGCCGCAAGCTTCACCTCCGACCGCATCCTCGCGACGATCCTCTTCGAGCAGACCATGGACCGCACCGTTAACGGCCAGTTGACGGGTGAGTACCTCACCGCCCGAGGTATCGTGCCAATCGTCAAGGTCGATCAGGGCCTGGCCGCTGAGGAGGACGGCGTCCAGTTGATGAGGCCCCTCACCAAGCTGGAACCCCTCCTCACCCGTGCCGTTGAACGCACGATGTTCGGCACGAAGATGCGTTCCGTGATCAAGTCAGCCAACCCCGCCGGAATCCAGGCGATCGTCGACCAACAGTTTGCCGTCGCCGCGCAGGTTCTTTCCCATGGCCTGGTGCCGATCTTGGAACCCGAAGTCGACATACATGCCCCTGACAAGGCCGAAGCCGAAAACCTGCTCAAAGCCGACGTGTTGGCGGCCCTCGACCGGCTCCCCACCGACCAGCCTGTGATCGTCAAGCTGTCGATCCCGACGGTACCCGACTTCTACACCGACCTGATCGAGCATCCGCTGGTATTGCGGGTGGTAGCACTCTCCGGTGGCTACAGCCAAAGTGAGGCCTGCCGATTGCTGGCCGAGAACCACGGTTTGAGCGCCAGTTTCAGCCGGGCGCTGCTCGAGGGCCTTACCGTCCAGCAATCGGACGCAGCCTTCAACGCAATGCTGGCCACCTCCATCGAGCGGATCTACACGGCGTCCACGACCTGACCCCCGGCATTCCCAAGCTGCGGGGTGCGTGATATACGTAGCTCATGACCACTGGAAGCAAAGACGAACCGTGGATTCTGTCCACCCCGCCGGGTACGAGCCAGTACACGATGTACCGCGACGAGTCGAGCACACCACCGAGCCTGGTCTGCCAGGTCGGATCAACAAAGCTCAGCTACGACGCCCGAGCCGTTGAGGACCTGCACACCTGGCTCACGGAGCATGGTGATTGGGTACCGCTGGGTGCCGCGGACGAGAAGAAAGTCCCGGCTGAGGGGAGTGTCGAGGCGTGGGGCCGGTCCGAGTCCAACCCGCTCGGCGGCTGGTACGGGCTCCGGAACGGATACCGCGGGCGATTCGGCATGTATCTTCCGCCGTTGCTCGAAGCGCTCGGACTCGCCGAACTCACCCACGACCCCCGCAACAACAGCATGCGCGCACGCTAGAAGTCCCTCCCTGCGGTCCCGTATGACAACGGGCCGTCGGATCCACAGGACGGCAGCTTCCCTGCGACATTCTGGTGAGGCTAGGTTCCGGACGCAAGTGCACGCGCAATGATCGCCGCGATGACGTCGGCCTTGGCTTCGGCGTATGCATTCATGTCGTCGAAACCCTCACCCAACAACGCGCTCTTGGTCGCTTCATATAGGGACCGGTCGTCAGCATCCGCACGAAGACGGTTGCGGAAGAGGAGGTACCTGTCGATAGCCGAATCGCCTCTTTGCAGGATGTGGATGTGCACATCGCGTGCCGAGGTTCGCACCAGGCGATGGCCGGGCTCACGAACGCGCAACTCGTATCCCACGGATAAGAGAGGTCCGAGATAGTCCTCCTCCACCGTGATATCGCCGACCGTGACCAGGATGTCGATAATCGGCTTGGCCGCCAGCCCGGGTACCGAGGTCGATCCGATGTGTTCAACCTCGACTTCCGTCGTTCCGAGCGCCTTCCGCAGACGATTCTGGTGGGCAAGGAAGATAACGGGCCAGCTGTCGTCATAGGCAACGAGTTCCAGCTCGCGCTTCTCAGATCCGCCGACAAGCTCGACCGCTACAACGTCTGGTCGACGCGATACGAAGTCCTTGGTCATGCGATCATCCTCGCATCGGTTTTGCCCGGTAGCGCTCAGACGCCCGCGAGCCAGAGGTCGGGTCCGAAGATCTCGTAGTGGATGCGATTGGCAGGGACCCCTGCAGCCAGCGCCTGCGAGCGCAGGCTGCGCATAAACGGGAGCGGCCCGCACAGGTAGACCGAGGCGTTGTCGGGAATGGTCACATTCTCGAGAGACATGAAACCCTCGTGGTGACCGGCGCTCGGGATTTCCAGCCACAGCTCCAGCTCGGCGGCCTCGAGCAGGGCGATGTCCTCGCTCATCTGGTCGCGCAGCGCCCAGCGTTCCAGGTTGCTTTCGGCGTGCAGGACGAGCACTTCGCGCTTCGAGGCACCGTCCACCAGCGAGCGCAGGATGGACGCGCTTGGCGTGCAGCCGATACCAGCCGAGGCCAGGACGAGCGGGCCGTCGCCGCGGTCCAGGGTGATGTCCCCGCAGGGCACAGAGAGGATCAGCGTGTCGCCGACCTGCACGTCGCGGTGCAGGGCTGGGGAGACCTCGCCGTTCGCATCCAGCTTGGTGGTGAAGACGCGGGTCGTGGCCGTGCCGGCTGACAAGGAGTATTGCCGCACCTGATGGATGCCGTCGGGCATCCGCACGGTGACGCTCACGTACTGGCCGGGCAATGCGGGCGAGACCGGGGTGTCATCGGCCGGTTCGAGGGTGAACGTGACGGCGTCGGTACCGGCCGTTTCCTTCTTCACGACGACCCAGGGCGCGAGGGGCTTGTCGCTTGCGAGGCCGGAGTAAAGTCCGCTCTCCATCTTGATCAGGGCGTGGGCCATCAGCCAGTAGACCTCGGTCCAGGCACCGGCGATCTCCGTTGTGATGACGTCGCTGAGCTCGTCGGCGATGGCTTCGAAGAGGTATTTGTAGACAATGTCGTACTGCTCGGGCCGGATGTCGAGGGAGACGTGCTTGTGCGCGATGCGGGAGAGCATGGCCTCGGGAGTGGTCTCGGGATTCTGAACCAGGTGCGTCGCGAACACTGCGATGCTGCCGGCGAGTGCCTGCTGCTGAGAGCCGTTCTTCTGATTCGAGCGGCTGAACAGGCCGTCGAAGAGCTCGGGGTGGGCGGTGAGCATGCGGCCGTAGAAATTCCTGGCGATTTCGGGCATGCGCTCGCCTACGAGGGGCAACGTCGCTTCGATCAGGGGCAGAGACTGGGCAGAGAGCATGTTGACTCCAAACATTTAGGTATTTAAATCAAAACTATCATTTTAATTTTGTATACGCGGATTCTGCGACGTGCAGGACGTTCCGAGCGCAGGGAAGCGCCTCAAAGGACGACTCCGGCCAGAGAGGAAACCCGGCTCATGCTCAGAACCAGCCCGCGCCAGTGGCTCAGCGAAGTGACCGCAGGTAGCGTCTACGCGCGATCCGTTGGGCGATGAGCAATAGTGGGTAGAGGGCTCGCCAAGGCTGCTGTGGCGCAGGTCGCGTGAGCGAGCGCACGGTGAGACGCACCTCGTCGCCACGTCGGTGCACGATGAACGCCTCTTCACCACTGACCGGGTGCCCAGGCAGGGTTCGGTATGCAAAGCCGACCCGGTCGGACTCCTTGACGACCTCAACGACCTCCACGGGCTCGACAACGGTCACAGTGAGCACACGTGCGGTGACGATGACATGGTCCCCCTGTGACACCGGCCCGGTCGAGTCGACCGCAAACCCGCTCGCTGTTTTCACCCGCCACCGGACGACGTCCCTGGTGGCGCGCTCCCAGATGGCGTCACCATGCCCCACGAGCGCCGACACTTCGGAGCGCCGGTACCCACGGTCGCTCGCCGGCCATTCACCACGTTCCGGACTGGTCATGCGTCACCTCGTTCGCTGCGTCGAGAGCATTCTCGACCGAAGCCGCGTAGGTCAGCTGCATTTGTCCGGGGCGTCATTGAAGAGAGCCACCCAGTCGCAGATCGCGCCATCCGAAGCCGTCCGAATCGGGCAGCGCGTCGCGGATTTGTGCGTCGTTGAAGGGGAGATGGGGACGGAGATCATCGGGTAGCTCGGCAGCGGGCAGAGCAGCATCTGTGACGCCTTCGGCCAGCATCCGCGCTTGGGCTTTCGCCAGAAGCGGCACCGTCAGCGTGCGTCTCTGTCGGCGGCCATGACAAGCTGCCCATAGGCGGCCATGGAACTGCCCGCTGACGGCCAGTAGAACTGCCCGCTGGTGGCCATGAGATCTGCCCACT
>NZ_SOFK01000010.1:0-221778 GCF_004402675.1 Cryobacterium sp. MDB2-A-1
TCAACTACGCCGGTGGTGGGGCTGAACGATACGAATCACGCATCTGAACAGTGGGGCTCACTCGCACCAGAGGTGGTGCCCATCGAAGCCAATATTCACGTAGGCGTAGAGATGGAGTCTGCACGTTGCCGGTCTGTGCGGATTCCGATCTTGAAGACCTGGTGGATTCAGCTGGTCATTGCAACACCTGGTGGATTTGTTGCTTCCGGCCTGCACGCGTCTTTGCGGAGGGGACTTCACTTACGAACAGTGAAGGCCGGTCAGAAGCGTGAGTTTTCCGATTCATATGCGATCAAGGTGTGCAGATCGACTCCGAAGAGGGCCACAAGAGGCCAGAGCGCAATCGCCGCCACGCCTTCCAGGACGTTGTTGGGAACATTCCATGCCACGAGGTAACCGTGGGTGGCAGCAACCACGACCCCGATGACCAGATACACGATCCCGACCAGACCAATTCCGCGCCTGCCCATTTTGCGCCTGCCAATTCCGCGTATCGTCGCTCATCTGCCACTGCGGGTGTGATGACACAATAGTCGCGTTGGGGTCCTTCGGGGAGGCTTGGGCTCTTTCCGATTCGATGTTCCGAGGGCGGTGCGGGCGGGGGTGTTCGTGCAGCACGGGTGCCGCCGACATGTTCGCAATAGGAAACCCATCCCATGCCTGTGCCACCCGTGAGTGTCGGTGGGTTTTAACGCCGTGAGTGAGTGACTCGGACTTTAAGTCACTTCGTATATCTCCCGGTCGTCCCGCGACGATCGATCGCGCTCCTTACCCGACGGGAATGCGAGGCCGGTACCGCGGTGATATGCTCGGCGCATCATCAAGCATTGGTGAGATGAAGGGTCGTCATCATGAATCTCCTGCTTATTGTCATCGCCGTTATTGCCGTGGTCCTGCTGATTACGGGCGGTTTTGTCCAGTCTCTCCAGTTCCTTCTCTGGGTGGGCATCGTTTTGGCGATCATCGCTGTGATCCTTTTTCTCGCGCGCTCCATCTCCGGACGACGTGGCGTGTAGCACCAGCTGTACCCAGTGCCTGCGAGGGCCGCTTCGCTGTGCCGACTGATGAAGTCACGACAAGACGCGTGAGTGTCAGGTGCGCGAATGCTTGTTGGCGCGACAAGTTGATCGGGATTCCGCCCCGACCGATCAAGCCCAGGCCTCCAAGGATGACTAAATAGCTGTTAACGCCAGCAAGAAAGTTCTACATCAGGTCTGCCAGTTTCGCGCAGTCAGTGCCGCGATAGGCCGTGCCCGGCGGACCGAGGACTTCGACCAGAGAACGGTGGCGAGGGCAGTTCGGGACGCCGGCAGTATCCGGCTAGCTGAATGCCTTGTTCGTTGTCTCTGAAATGCTGCAGCCAGGAATGCTGGACGGCGAGTTCACGAAATACGATATTGCCCCCTTCAGACTGGGAAAGACGGCGCGTTCAACCGAGTTAAGGAATTCCATCACCTCAAAACTGCCGTGGTTCTTCGAAATGAAGCCAATCAAGCAGAGAGCATTGTCTGGAGCAATGCGGCGGTCAATGACTCTCCACTCGCAACCGGACAGAGCGCGGACTTCAATGTCGTCTGCCGTTCGGGCCTGCAATCGGCCTGCGATCATGATGCTTCCTCCCATCATTTTCTCTGTGACGCTCGTGCGGCCGCCTGATGGTTTTCTGGGCCGTTGAATGGTGTGCCCATCTATCACGGCAGGGCCCGATGGTGCTAGCCGCGGAGGTCATTCTTCGCATCAGGTCACAGTTACTACGAGGACGGCCGCCACTCCTATCAGTCCACCGGCTTGCGGTGCCTGGGGTCAGGCTGTTGAGGTTCTTCTGTGACTGTGTTGATCGGCCGGGCGACTGCCGGGGCGGAACCAAACCAGAGAATCTTGGCTCTTGGTTCCACTGAATCTTCCGGAAGGACCAGTGTGGGCTCAGGGCGCGTCTCGGGCACGATCGGTTTGACGGATGTGAGGAAGGGGAAGCTCATTTCGCGTAGGTCCTAGCCATTCGGTAGGCCGGCTGGCCCGAGGGTCCCGTGCCTTTGCGACCCCGTCTCACGGCGGGTGTGCCTTGTGCGATGGACGTTGACACCCGTCTCGCCGGCGGCCGGTAGCCACCTGACTTGAAGGTAGCACTCTCGGTCCGACGCGGATGGCCCCCGAAAGGGGTGGGCCCTTGGTCCGGATTCTCGAGGTCAACCGCTTCATAGCGGTCTCCGGGAGGTGGGAAAGCGCACGGGACCCGCCGGAGGAGTATCCGCTGTGCACGATGCCGAGACCCAGGAGCGCACCGATCGTTTTCCGGTGAAGCGGTGCCAGGGTGACGCCATCGATACCGGCCACGATCGGAGTTGCAGTGGCGTGGTTGCCCAGCCGCCCGGAGGCGGCGGCGTCGAGTTGGCGGACACAATTGGACAAGAGCGCCCGCGGAAATGCACCGAATCGTCGGCACGTCGGTCCGGTGAACAGTTTCCACAGCGTGCCCTGACGCAGCACCGCTCTCCATGGAGTCCTCCCCGGTGAGTATCCCCGCGACCAACGCCCTCATGGGAACCAACCGGGCGGACGATACGAGGTTTAGGTCATTCAGGAATCGGCTTTGTCGCCATGAACGCTGCCGCCCAGAAATCCATCGGATTCACACCTGGCGCGCCCGGTTCAACCGCCACTCGCCAAAGCACGACCATCGAATACTCGCTAGGGAAAGTGGACGACACCACAGCGATCGGCTGACCCACCTCGGGCCGATCCGGTCGGTACAGGCACAGATGCTGGCACTATCCGCCACCTCGGAACGGGAAGCACATGACCGCATCAAGACACAGTGTTAGCAGCGCCCATCGCTTACCCCTAGTTCCGGAAGTGTCGACGGGCGCAAACGAATAGTACTTCGCGGGCAGCACATGCACTCACTAACAACCTCCATGCCGCGCCGACCGGGTGAACGGGGGGGGCTAGGAGGCCGCACCCTGAATTACTACGCTCTAAATGAGACGAATCACTCTGAGGGAACCCCGATGGCAACGATGTGGACGGCCGTTACCCTCCGGGGTAACGACGCTCTGAGCCCGACGTTTGTGGTTTTGGTCAGACGGGACGAGCGCGGCCTAGTTCCCACGGTCCTCATCAATCCAATCGACACCGCCGGCCGCAGACTGCCCGGCATCTGGCTAAGCCAAGATCCTCACCCCGCTATATACCGGCGTCTGTCAGAGAGTCACTCGCTCTAGAAGGGCGCTGATCAAGTTTTGGCGTTGGCTTGGCGGGTTAGGTCGCTCTTTCAAGCCTGGTCGCCCGTCGATGTCCGCTGATGTGATGGCGTTGGTCATGGTGTCGCAGAGCCCGAACAATTTCTCGGACCGGGATGCGGCCGAAGCCGTGATTTTTTATCTGAGTTGGAGGGCGGCCTGCGGGTGCGCGTTCGCGGGGACCCGTGGACGGCGTGACCACGAACTGCACGCCTCCTCTGGTGTATGTGTCAATGGCGTGAAGTTAACCCGCAGCCGTCGGCCCCCAAATAGGTGATGCGCTACCGTGACAGCATGAATCTTCTATTTTGCCCGAACTGCGACAGCAGCGTCGTGCACGGACCGTATTCCACTGTGGTCCAGCCCGGAATGCGCACTTGGATCGACCAGTGCTCGAAGGAGGACTGTGAGTGGGAAAACGCTGGGATAGACCTGATCTAGCGATAGGCCATGGCCACATGCGGCGCTGAGCTCTCCCCACACCGATGCAGCTGATTCTGAGGTAGAACCGACGGTGACTTTTGGCCTCGTCAGGTCGCGCAGTCATTCCCTCGAGAGTTTGGAACGCCGGCCCCAGTCGCTGTGGCTGGCGCGGCGATAGTTGCCTAAGTGAGGCCCTTGGGTGATAATCGGCTCACCCGAAAATAGTCTGTGTGCCCGGATTGTGGCGCGCAGGTTTGTGAGAAATGGAGACGCCATGGCGTCAGCGCGGACTGCAGAGATAACACGTGGTGCGGAGGCGGTGACGGGCGGACAGGCCGCGTTCATGTACCTCCGGCGTCGCATACTTTCAGGTGAGATACCCGCACGTACAGTACTCCGGGAGCAGTCCTTGGCGGACGAGTTGGGTCTCAGCCGGACCCCTGTCCGAGAGGCCCTGCGTCGTCTGGACGAAGCCGGCCTTGTTGACTTCACGCCCAATAGAGGGGCGACGGTCGTCTCCTGGACACAGGAACAGGTACGGGAGACGTATTGCCTGCGCGCGGGCCTGGAGAGCAGGGCCGCCGGTTTGGCTGCCACCCGCATAAGTGATGAAACTCTCGAACAACTCGCTGAACTCATCGTGTCGATGGACGAATTCGTGCTTGCGAGTGACGATGAAGGAGTTACGCGACTTGGCGAACTCAACGCCAAATTCCATCACACGATCGTGGCGGCGTCCGGGAACCAGCCGCTCATTCAACTGACAGGCTCTGTCGGACGCATCCCGATGATGGCGCGTGTCTTTCGACGCGATGGCGAGCGTTTTCGGGCAAGCAGCAATCATCACCACCGCGACATCCTCACGGCGCTTCGGTCACACGACGCCCTCTGGGCCGAAGCAGCGATGCGCGCTCACATCCTCGGCGCTCGGAACGCAATCATGGACTGGGACGGCTCGGATCTCGACGCAGATCGCGACACTGCATAGCCGGACGCGGATAGCTGTTTGGGGGAGTAGCGCGGCGCCTAGCAGCGGAGATTTCTCGGTCAGCTCGGTCGTGATTTCGACACGTCGAGGGATGCCACAGGTCTCACTGCGACTGAGGGGTCAAGGACGGCCTCGTCCGATCAGGACCTCAAATGGTGAGCTGTTTCAGTGCGAACATCGGGCATGACTGGTAGATGTTGGCCGGAGTTAGTAGACGTCGTCCCAGTGGTCCTCGGTCGACCAGCCTGCTGACCTTGATGCCACTGCACGCGTGACGGTGCTTTCAGCCCTGAACTCCGAAAGGAGAGAGTCGATGTGGTCGCGAAGGACGGATACGGCATAGTGCGTCTCGGGTTCGTCACCAACGGCATTCTCGGGAATGCTGATGAGTTCACTGCCGGGGGCTACGAGAAGGTGAATGAGTATTTCGCTACCGTCTGCGCTATAGGACGGCACCTCCACTACTTCAGATTTGTGCTGCTCTGTGAGCGCTGCGGCGAATTCTAATAGCGCATCCGCAACAGCATTTGTGGTTAGGAACGTCGTTCCGCAGTACGACATTCTCTTCACAATTCCCCCGATTCATGCCCTGGAGACGCCAACCCAGCGCACAAGCGAAATGTTAGGGCATTTTTGTGTCGGTGACCAGTATGATTTTTGGCTCACGCGCCATCAGGTGCATGTGAAGACGATAGCTTCACGCGAGCCTGCGACTTGTCGAAACAGCGCACGCAATCGCCTTTTTCAGGAGGGTCGTCTGGTCAATTTGGGTTTCCGGCTAGCGGCTCGAAAACTGTTCGTATTCTTGCCGCGCCCTTTCCAACCTTGTTCGCGGTCGACGTGAGTCAGAAGTGCACTTTGCCTTCGAATGCGTGCGAATAGGCATGCGTGGTGTCAGGCGAAGTGCGGAGATCGAAGGAGGCGTTGGTGTGGGCCTGATATCTCACCGATACGCACATCATGTCAACCCGGTTGCGCCGGGATAGATACGAGTTCAGGGTGTGGGAATGAGACGTATTATGTTCGGCGGTGCTTCGTTCCTGACGGCAGATCGAATCGCAGACTCCCTCGTCAGTCTCTTGATCGTGCTCAATGCCAAACATAGGTCTGCAGTCGCGTCAATCCCGGTGGTATTGATCGGGGGCGCAGTCGTGACAGCGACACTTCTCCTCGGGCCGACAAGCGCTTTCGTCGCTATCCCGGAAGAATCCTTCTGGCCTGAACCCGACGCCGCGGAGGCCGTTACGCACCTTGAGTTTCTCGGCCAGGCGGCGTCCGCACCTGGAGAGACCGGGTATTCGGAGACGATTGCGGTCCCTGCCTACGAATGGGGTGACCCGGATGTGCACGAATTCTGGTGATGCTGGACGTCAGTAGAGGGAAGGTGTACCCCGAAAATGGTCACTCCCAGGAGGCCGCGCGACGTTCCGGGAGCAGCCGGAGTGATGACCCGCTCGACGAAGCTGAGAGCGGTCGCTTGGCTGGATACTGCCAAGGCAGGGCGATGAACATCACGCGGGGGCTTCTTCTCACCGTTGGCTCGGCGCTTCCGGGGAAATCGACCAGCAAGGTGACGACGTTCAGGGCGAGCGGTGAAGGTATCCAAGGGTTTTGAATATCTTGTTTCCGCGCCCTGCGGAAAAGGCAGCCGCGGGTCTCGCGGCGCCTATTTTTGCGACTGCGCGCTTAACAGAGGCCCGAACCCGCGCCTACTTATCAAACGGGCGCGGGATGAGATCTATAAGTTGACACTCAGGACATAGTTGACGCACCCGGAGCCCGTATGGTGTCTCCACCGTCGCCACGTTCATCTCGTGGCCGCAGGCAGGACATACCGGTCCCTCCCAGGGGATGCCGTCATCGTCCATCGTAGGATTCTGCCTCAAATTGTGAAGTCCCTCGCCGACGGGCGACGGACGCTTTCGCTTCCCTGGACTAGCCGCGCAGAAGGTCGATCATGTGTTTGTCGTGTGCGACGAGAGCGGCCGTGACCCTCTTATCGATCAAAGCCGTGAGCTCCGCCATGGCTTGGTGTGCATACTCGTCCGCGCTGAGCTCCGTTGTCGACGTTTTGAAAACATTCTCCGACGATCGTGCTTCTATGTAGCGAATGATCGCGTCTAGCAATTCGCGATTCGGCATTTCCTATCCCCCCCCCCGAGCGTGGTTATTGATCCCAAACGTAGTCCCTCGTGGCATGGCTCGGCAACGAATGTTAACAGCCATGCCAGACTCGGAGCAGCGAGGCTAATCTCGACTCGCAAACCCCTAAGGGTAATCTGTGTGTAGACGACGGAGTCTTGTCGTCCACAGGGTGCGATCCAAGTCGCAATTTCACTGCCTATCCGCGCAGCTTCATTGGAGTCTTCAACGTCGACGACTTATTAAGACAGTTCGGTGCTGTTATCGGCAGAAACGACTCTTGACCATCCCAGGTCGCCCGTTCGCCTTAGTCCATTTCTATTGTCGGAGTCCAGAGCTGATATTCATTTTGACTCTCGTCAACCATTTTTTAGAAGACGATCTCAGCGATCGATGACTTTGGGTTTTGCCTTGACATAGAGCACAAGATGTTTGGTAGGCCTACGGCTTTATGATCCGCACACGGCTCAGTGAGAAGATAACAGCTCCGACGATTACGGTGGCGACGAAGATGACGATGGAATAGATCGCAACGCTTCCGTACCCAGTGGCGGGGTCGAGGAACGGGTAGGGCACCCAGCCGTCAGTTGCACCGCGGATGATGACGACGATGATCCAGAGCACCGGATAGATCAGGACGACCCAGAGTCGCTTCCACGCCAGGGCGGTGCGGTCGCCGAAGAGGATCCAGTCCAGTGCGGCGTAGATCGGGAATGCGACGTGGAGCACCCAGTTCGCCCACTCGAGTGAGACGCCTCCCTCTAGGCCGGCCAGGAGGAGGTTATAGACGATGCCGACGATCACGATGTAGGTCGTCGCGCAGGCACGCGCGAACATGAGAAGTCGCGTCTGTGTGCGGCCTATGAATGTGGTTAGAGCGGCGAGGAGCAGGATTACCGCGGTGATGATGTTGCTCTGCATCGTGAAGAAGCCGAAGAAGTTGAACGGGTTGATGTTCGCTCGCGTCGCTGTGTCGAAGAAGGTGGCCACGATGGCGATCACAACTAGCGCGACGATGGCCACTCGGAGGACGGCAAATAGGTATTTCCGTGATCCGGTCGATGGTTCCGTCTTGATATCGCTGGTTGTCGTCATGCTTCTCTCCCCGCTAGATGTTGTGCGTATGTATGAAGCATGAGCGCGATGCTGTCAAGCCTACGAGTATCCGGGGGCATCAGATAGATCGTACCGACCCTTTACTGACGTCATCGCCGAAGGCGATGCGTCGTCCAGCCAGCACCTCTTGCACGTGGTCCCAGGCCTCGTCGTCCACGAGTGGTTCGTGAGTGCCGTCGTGATGGGACGGGCGACCGGATGGGTCGAGCGGACTTTTTCGATGGCCAGATTGATCAACTGTTGTCGGGTTGTCGCGTCAAGCACCGCGCCATATATGCGGGGCTGGCTTGCCCTCCTCGGGGAATCTCTGGGCCCAGACGAACCGATCCACTGGTGGCCAGTCATCGCGCTCGCGCTATCACCGCTTGCCTTCCTGGCAGCCCCTGCCCTTCTGAACGACTTGCGCCTTCCCGAACTCATGACGCAGTCTCGCCGTTGGCAAACAAACGGCACGCCGGTAGAGACGGGCGATGTCGCCGGACCTGACTGCCGCCATTGCACGCGGCCAGGGAAACGAGATTGTGGCGATTCCAGCGCTCGGCGATGACGGCGAACCAATGGTTGTGAGTCTCGTTTTGGGCCCGACGAGTTCACTGATCAGCGTCCCGAAGGCGTGGAGTGAGCCAGTACCGGACTACACGGACGCGGTCGAAAGCCTTTGCACACTTGCCTACGACGCACTCTCGGCTGGGCCAGGGGGATTTTCAGAAGCAATCGAAATGACCGATTTTGAACTGTACGACCCGGACGACACAGGTTAGGTGGCCCGTGCATCACCAAGCTTGGCAGCAGGTTTACGTGACGCAAGTCCGTTTTGCGACCGGACAGTTCGAGCGGGCGCGGGATCCTTCCGATGCCTTCCGTGCCTCGCCGTGATTGAACAACGCGACGAGAGGGAGGATGGGTCCTTGATTCCTGCGCTGTTCACCCCTAGTCAGCATGCGCCACGGCGGCATCCAGCAACGGTTGAAGAGTTTCACGACCGGTTTATCAGAAGGTAGGGGTTCCTCGAAGAGCGGCGGCGGCGGGGGTTCACCCCGCAGGAGGCTGATCTCGCCCTGCGCGAGGCGGCGGTCGCACTCGGCGTTGTGCCCGGGCCGGCCGCGGTCCTGCGGCTCATCTGGTCGTGCAGATCAGTTGTTGATGCTCACGTGCTGGGTCGCGGCCTCGGCCCGGAGGGTGGCGCCGTCGGCCGCGATTACCTGGATAACGTCGGCGATCGAGAGCGGGCGGCCGAGCAGGAACCCCTGACCGTCGTCGCAGGCGAGGTCGAGGAGGTCGTTGAGCTGGGCGACCGTCTCGATGCCCCCACCGACCACGCTCATGCCCAGGCCATGCGCCATCGCGATGACCGCCGCGACGATCCCGCGCTCATGCGATGACACGGTCAGCTGCTCGAGCTTGACGACACCCACCGGGAACTTCGGCAACCGGGTGAGTGAGGTGTACGTCGCGCCGAAGTCGTCGACCGCGAGCTGGACCCCGAGGGCGGCGAGCGCCTCGAGGGTCCTGCGCGAGTCCGGCCCATCGTAGACCAGGGCTCGCTCGCTGACCTCGAGGCATAGCTGGCCGGGCGCGAGCCCGTGCTGCTCGAGGGTACTGCGGACGAGGTCCACGAAGTGTCGCTCGCGCAGCTCCCGACCCGAGACGTTGACGGACATCGTCAACGAGGCGATGTTCGGGTCCCGATCGGCGGTCCACGCCGCGAGCTGCTCGCAGGCCGTGTCGAGCACCCAGGCGCCGATCCGCACGATCAGGCCGCGGGCCTCGGCGACGGCGAGGAAGTCCGCGGGGCTGAGCGTCCCGCGCCGGGGGTGCTCCCAGCGGATCAGCGCCTCGAACCCGAGGACATGCTGTTCCGCCAACGAGAGCCGTGGCTGGTAAACGAGCCTGAACTCCTTGTTCTCCAGGGCAAGCCGCAGCTCGGCTTCGATTGCGGAGCCCTCGGCGGCCTCGATCGGCGCGAGCGGGTCGAAGATCTCGAACCGGTTCCGGCCGCCCTCCTTGGCCCGGTACATCGCCGAGTCCGCGTTGCGCAGCAAGCTCGAGGCATCGGTTCCCGGATCGTCGGTGACGACGGCTCCGACGCTCGCTGAGAGACGCAGAGTCAGGGTGCCGACCTCGAACGGCTCGGCCATGGCGTGCACGATGCGGTCGGCGACCTGCTCGACGTCGTCGGCGGTAGGTACCTGCTCGCACAGGACGATGAACTCATCACCACCGAGGCGGGCGATCGTGTCCGTGCGGCGTCCGGCCCGCTCCAGCCTGCGGGCGACCTCGATGAGCACGCTGTCTCCGACCTCGTGGCCGTACGTGTCGTTGACGTCCTTGAAGCGGTCGAGGTCGACGAAGAAGACCGCGAGCCGGTTCCCAGCGCGCTCCATGCGGACTAGAGCCTGACCCAGGCGGTCCGTCAGGAGGTGCCGATTGGCCAGGCCCGTCAGGGAGTCGTGCATGGCATGGTGGGCCAGGGCCTGCTCTGCACGCTTGATCTCAGTGATGTCCCGCATGGAGGTCAGCACCCCGACGAGGGCGCCGGTCGTGTCCCGGTCGGGTGACAGGGTGGTGTGGAACCACTTCTCGCCGCCCTGCAGGTCGCGCGCCGAGAACTCGATCTCGTCCGGTTCACCGGTCTGCAGCACTGCTCGCAATGCGGGCTCCCACATCGCGAGCAGACCTTGGTCCATCCCCGTCTCACGGTCGGTGCGACCGATCAGCTGCTCGAGCGTCGTGGCACGGGCGCGCTCACCGGCCGGGTTGACGTACCTGTAGCGCAGATCGCCGTCGTACTTCACGATCGCGTCGGTCGAGCCGTTCAGCACCGCCCGCAGCTGGGCCTCGGCCACTATCAGCCGCGCGTGCTCGTCGGCCGCCGCCTTCGCCATCCGCGCGACCTCCTGTTCGGCTCGCCCCTGGCGGGTGACGTCCCGGCTGGCGCCGAACGTGCCGACGATCGTGCCGGTGGCGTCGCGCAGCGGGAACTTGCTCGTCTCGACCCACGTGCCCGGCCGATCGACGAGCCGGTCGACCTCAGCCTTATCGATCAGTGGCTCACCGGTCGCGATGATGCGCTGCTCGTCGGCGAGGAGCTCCAGAGCGTGCGCCCGATCCGTCAGATCGAAGTCCGTCAGACCGACCAACTCCTCCGGCGTCCGGCCCGTGAGGGCCGCACACGCCGGACTGACCCGGATGAACCTGCCCTGCAGATCCTTGAAGAACACGATCGCCCCGGGGGCCTCGAGGAGGTTGCGGGTCCAGAACTCGCCCAGGTCCTCCTGGAGGCCGGGGTCTTCGGCGGCCTGAGGCGCGAGAGCGCCAGGGCCCTGCTCCGCACCGTCAGAGGTCCACGTGCTCATCACTTCACCAATCATCCAGTCGCGGAGCGCCTGAGGTTCGCGATCGCCGCAGATTCGCTCGTTGAGTAAGTCCTTTTGGGCTGGGTCCGCGTGGCCGCTATTAATGGCTGGCGGCGGGCGATAAACCCTTGGTGCGAACAACGAACTCAACACGCTGCCGACCATACTCTACGTCAAGCACCCGGCGTTGCGTCCCTGAGCGTGCTGTAACGGATCCCGGAGACCGTGTCGCCGCAAATGGCGACGGTCACCGCGGGATCCTTCGAGAACAAGGGGACGCCGGCCAGGGGTGACGGCCCAGATGGGACGCATTTCAGAGTTCGAATCCGTCCGGGGCACACATAGATCCCCAACAGACGGCGGCTTTGACGCAAGGTCATGCTGCACCCATCCCGCGTGATCACCCTGGTGTCTGCGCTCAAACCACGGCCATCTTGTTACCCGTCCGATCTGCACTGCGACGCGAGCCAGTGGAGGAACTTCATGGGCAGGAATCATTGGTGTGTCGGAGCACCGGGTGACGCGCGCGATGTCGGCGGGGGCGGCGGGGTGGCCGGAGCTGGCGACCGGGCGGACGGCGACCGAACTATCTAAATATCACTGATGTCCTGATGCACCAGCGGGGCGAGTTTCTCGCGGAGTGCCGTCACGACGCCGGGCTAGAATCACGCGCATGCGAACGATTCGCGAGCGCCGCCGATCAGTTCCCCTGTGGTGCGGCTTGATGAGCGCGGTCGTCCTGATCTCGTCGCTCGCAGGGGGCACGACGGTGTCCGCTCGCGCCACTGAATTACCGTCGCCCGGGTGGGCATCGGCGTCCGAGATCAATGCTTTTCTGCAAAAGGAGCGCGCCGATCTGAAGCTGTCGGGCCTCGCCGTGGTCGTGCTGTCTGAGGGATCGGTCCTATTCGAGGGGGCATTCGGCGACGCGACACCGGGCGGGCCCGCCGTCACGCTCAACACACCGTTCGTGCTCGGGTCGACGTCGAAACAATTGGCGGGACTCGCGATCCAACAACTCTTTGCACAGGGCAAGCTGTCTCTCCACGACACGGTTGGTACGCTGCTGCGCCGTCTCGGCAGCGAAAGCAGCCCCTTCGCTGACGTGACAGTCGCGGAACTCCTCAGCCACACGTCAGGAATCAGCACTGCCGCAGGCACGGCAGATGTGTTCGACCCAACGCCTGCGTTCACCTCACTCGGAACCGAGACACGCCATCTGTTGACGACCGCGTCGTCGTCGCTGGCGGGCACGAGGTTCGAATACTCGAATGGCAACTACACCCTGCTCGGATCGATCATCGAGGAGGTCACGGGGCAGACATTTGAGGCCGCCTTACAGAGCCTCGTGGCCCGGCCCCTCGGGCTCAACACGACCACGAGCGACCTCACAGCTGCCCAGGCGAACGGGCTAGCGCCGGGCCATTACACATGGTTCGGGATGATCGACTCGACAACGCCCGGCCCGCGCTGGCCGATGGGCGCACCATCCGCCTATACGAGCTCGACCGCGGTCGATCTCTCCCGCCTGCTCGAAGCCGAGCTGGGTCGGCCATCCGGCATCGACTCCGCCGTGTTCGCGGCCGATCACGTGCCGTTGGCCGCCGTCGATAAATACAGCAGGTATGCGAGTGGCTGGTACGTGCGCTCGTTCTGGGAATTACACGATGGTGACGAAAACTTCGACGACCCGGCCCTCCCGCTGATCTATGAGCACGATGGCGACACCACACGGGAAACCTCATACCTGGCGTTCTCTCCCGACCTTGGCTTCGGAGTCGTCGTGCTGAGCAACACCGGGCTCGGCACCGATTCGGGCCGATTCAGCGAATTCACCTACCAGCTCCTCCACACCATCGTCGGCACAACGGCGGCCCCGCATGTGGTTGATCCCGTTGTCGCCGCCGCGCCGATCATTATGATTGCGCTGCCCCTTCTCCAGCTGGCCGCTCTGATCCTTCTGACCGTCTCGTTCGTGCGCCGGCGCCTGGGCCGCCTCGCACGATCGATGCTGCGGGTCATCGCCGCGCTCGTAACAGTGGTCACATTGTTCGTCGCATTCGTTGTCGTACCGGAAAGGACGCACCAGTCCCTTTTCAATCGGGTGTGGTGGGCCGGAGTGCCGGACCTGGCGGTATCGACCGCGTCTAGCCTGTTATTCGCGACGGCGACCATCGCCGTGGGGGTCGTCGCGCTGATTCATGCGCAGCACAGGAGACGCAGCCTGTCTGTGAATGATCCCGCCGACAACGCATCCTGGAAGCAATAAGGAAACGGTTGCGGGTTCGAATCCCCCTGCCGCTCAAGCGGTTTTAGACACCACATCGTGCGCATAGAGAGGCTACCCAAGCCGCATCGATGGTCGGTCTCGGTCAGTCAGTCTCGGCGACCTCTGGATGAGCGGCAGCGTACCCAGCGTGACGACGGTGCCCCTGGAGGCCGTCATGGGTATCTTCATCCAACGAGCGCCATCGAGCGGGCAGCATCAACGCGGCCGCCCCTCCTTGCGACACGTGGGCGGCGATGAGGATGTCGATGGACGCATCTGTCCGCGCTCACACCCTCCTGGAATGCGCAGGAAGTCTAATAGGACCCGTGCGCCGCATGGCTTGTCTCGGTGGTCGGGACCGGCAAGAATGTGGCCGAACGGAGTTACTTAGTCGACGCCGACGTAGGGCCTGACGGAAATGAGGAGCGAAATGAACAGACAAGATGGCCTTCCGCCCAAAGATCCCCGAGTCACCAGCGAGGCAGTCGCCGAACCGGATGAAAAGGGTGAGTACACCGACGTGGATCCGGACCTGGATTCAGTGAGCGCTGACACCGACAACGTCTCCGATAGCAATGGGCCCGCGAAGCCCGGGGACGGGTCCGATGAAGGGGAGTACACCGACAGCGACGAGCCGGACTGACAAATCTCACCGTGCCGGCAGTGGAAATGGAAGTGTCGCGAAGTCGGGCTAGGTTCGCAGAGCCCAGCAGTGACCCAGGAACGCGGACGATTTCGTCATCACTTTTAGCCGGATCTCGGTGTCCATCCGAGTCATCGATGCCGTCGTTGGCTAAATGCCTAGGCTCTCGTAGCGAGGTCTGTGTTCGCGCGCACGACAAACGGCGGATTCTTCAGCGTCGGCATCTGGCCGCTAATAGCAAGCATGTGTCCGGACGTCTAGTTCGAGCCCGCGCCGAAGTGATGGTCGGCGAAAACGAATTCCTTGGCCAGCCAACTGTAGAACGGGTTCACCGTGTCATTGTCGATTTGGGCGGGCAGGGCCGGGTAGTCGCCCATCGCGTAGTGCACCCAGCTGTTGCGATCGTGAGGTTGATCGAAGTTCGGTCCCGCCGTCAAGAGGTTGCCGCGGTTCTCGACCAGGGCGCCCGAGGCTGACAGGGTTGGGAAGTAGAAATCGTTGGTCTTGTTCTCCTGCAGGAACACGATCACTCGATGCGCCGCTACTGCACCCATGTCATGCCCTCCCTAGTTGAGCGTCACCGATTGGCGCCGGAGACAGGAAAACACGCATGGCGTCAGGTCGCTACAACAACAAGGTGAATTCTTCTGGCCAGATCAAGATCCATTGCCGACACCGAGCGCGCGAGGCCGTGGTCTTTCTGTGCGCTGCTATCGCGATACTTTCCGCTCGACGAGCAGCCGTCGAGCGATATCGCGCTGCGACACGTATCGGAGTGGGTGTTTCCGCGGCGTTCGAGCCAAGCTGGAACAGTGCCAAGTAAATAGCGTTTGCTGTCGGTTTCGTGTGCATCACGCTCGGGCCCGGCAGGCCCCATTTCCTCCCCCGCTATATCGCCAGCGGTTTCCAAAAAAAAGTAGTCCAGTCGCGCAGAACTGTATCTGTCTTCAGCTGGCGTTAGTAGAAGCGTTCAGGACCACCCGACCAAGTCCTGCCTGCCTGTATCTCAGGACGCTAATCCGGTGCATGATGACGCTGACAGACGCCATCAACATTGCCGGACTGTCGGTCCGGCCCAGACGCGCACTGATGAAAGGGCTGCCCGGAAACCGGACAGTGCCGAAGGACAAAGGCGGCCCGGTCCGGCGTGGTGCCGAATCCGTCGGGGAAAGCAAGCCGTTCTAAAACCACAAGGAGTGATAAGCATGCTGAAGGAAAATGAGGTCTTCGCGGTCCTTCCAGCGAAGGACATGGCCCGGGCTAGAAGCTTCTATCGGGACAAGCTAGGGCTTGAGCCCGCGGACGTCATGGACGAGGAGAACGTCCAATATCGATGCGGGAACGGAACGACTTTCCTGCTGTACAAGACCGACAATGCGGGTACGGCCCAGAACACGCAGGTCGGCTGGAGAACCGACGACATTAATGCTGAGGTGGCAGATCTTCAAAGTCGCGGCATTGTCTTCGAAGAATACGATTTTCCAGGGCTCAAGACGGAGAACGGCGTCGCAACGACCCCAGTCGGGAAAGCAGCGTGGTTCATAGATAGCGAGGGCAACATTCTCAACATCTTCCAACGCCCATAGCCCCGACGCCGTGCCTCACTTGATGGGCCTGCAGTGTCCCGCGGGAATCGGCAGACGCCCTCAGGTGTCAGGATCCTCCGAAATGCGACGATGGCGTGGTGGCTGTCGCGCGGGAGAACTGGTCGAGCAGAGCGGCAAAAACGGTCACGGTTTGGTCATCCCAGCCTTCCACGGCGTGCCGGAGGAAACCGATTCGGAAGCCCTTCGCGGTCGCGTTCAATTCCTCACCGGCCGGGGTCAGGTCGAGGGCGACACTCCTCGGGTCATCGGGGCTGGGCGTGCGGCGGATGAAACCGGCCGCCTCAGTCGACGCCACGAGCCGGCTCGCAGTGGAGGGTTTCACCGTCAGGTTCGCTGCGATATCGGCGATCCGGGCCCGCTCCCCATTGTCCCTGAGACGTGCAACCGTGTCCGTGACGAGCATGGCCGACAGGTCGACCGTGCTGGTCAGGTGCGCCGGCAGCTCGAGCAGCCGTCGCATTCGGATCAGGGCGGCGTCAATCGTTTCCCAGGGACTCTCGGTCATAGGTGTACTCTACACATATGATCGAACGAAGAGGGAAGTCTGCTCGGGGGAGAGGAACCCGATGGCAGGCGAAGTGATTCTGGTCACGGGCGCGACCGGGAACGTGGGCAGGGTCGTTGTGGAGCGGCTCCTGGCCGCGGGGCGGCCTGTGCGAGCTGCCGGTCGTACCGCTGAGTCCGTTTCCCGGATGTTCGGCGACCGCGTGCAGGCCGTTCCGCTGGACTTCACGGATGAGTCAACCTGGGCCTCGGCGTTCGAGGGGGTTCACAGCATGTTTCTTATGCGTCCGCCGCAGCTCGGGAAGCCGAAGACCCAAATGGTCCCCGCCCTTGACTATGCCCGTGACCACGGCGTCCAGCAGATGGTGTTCCTCTCGCTACAGGGTGCCGAAGGGAACAAGATCGTGCCCCATGCTGCGATCGAGTCGTGGTTGCGCGCCTCGGGCATTTCGTGGACGTTTGTGCGCGCGTCCTTCTTCCATCAAAACCTCACGACCACCCACCTGACCGACATCCGCGATCGGAACGAGATCATGGTTCCCGCCGGCCGGGGCGCGACCGCGTTCGTGGACGCCGAAGACGTTGGCGCGGTGGCCGCGGCCGCACTTCTGGACCCGCTCTCCTATGCCAACGCTGCGTTGACGGTGACCGGAGATGAAGCGCTCACGTATGACCAGATCGCCGGGATCCTCACCCGGGAACTCGGCCGCCCCATCCGTTATGCCCGACCAGGGATGTTTCGCTACGTTCGTCACGCACGCCGCATTTTGGGGATGCCATGGGGGCTGGTCGCCGTCACGACGGCCATCTACACCACCGCCCGGCTCGGACTCGCCGCCGGTCGCACCGAAACCGTCCGCGAAGTCTTGAACCGCGACCCGATCGGCTTCGCCACTTTCGCCCATCGAGAACGCGACATCTGGAACAACACGTGACTATTGAGGAGATCCGGCGGGCCATCAACACGGATCCCGCGAATTCGGACTGGGCGAAGCAAGGCGTGGGGCCTTTGTTCGTTGCTGACCCTGCCGCTCGGATCGTGATCATCGGTCAGGCGCCTGGCCAGAGGGCGCAAGCCTCCGGCATCCCCTGGGACGACGCAAGTGGCGCAAAGCTCATGATGTGGCTGGGTGTGACAGAGACTCAATTCCGAGACCCCGAGCTGTTCGCGATCCTGCCGATGGACTTCTACTACCCCGGCAAAGGCACCAGCGGGGACTTGCCACCCCGAAAAGACTTCGCACCGAGATGGCATCCGCTCATCTTGAGCCAGCTGCCGCGGATTCGTTTGACATTGCTCGTCGGCAAGTACGCGCAAGACCAGTATCTGGTCGGCCGAGCCAAGAGCAACCTCACCGAGAACGTCCGAGCGTTTCGAGAGTACCTGCCCGAGGTGTTTCCCGTGGTGCACCCGTCCCCGCTCAACTTCCGTTGGCAAGCGCGCAATCCATGGTTCGAGGCTGACTTAGTGCCCGCGCTCAGGGCATCGGTCGCTGACGCGATCGGGTAAGCGCCAACGAGTCATCGACGGCGTCCGCGGCGTTTCGGGTCTGCATTGAGCAGATCGATGTCAGGCCTCGTGCCAGATGAAAAGCCGGAGGCGTGGGGATGGGAGCGGTTCACTAGGGGTATCGCCCTGAATCGCCTTGCCGAGGTCGCCGACGTCGCAGGCGTCGTCTCTTTCCTGGCCGGACCCGACTCCAACTACATCACCGGACAATCGATTCTGGTCGACGGTTGAATGGTCTTCAACTAGTCAGGTAAGAATCTCCGCCCCGTGCAAGATCGGGCAGCCGCACGACTTTCAGCGACAGCCTGAGAGAAATGGGGAATTGATGCGTGCACGTTTATTCAACGTTTATTGCCTCGAGACCGGCCGAGGCGGGCCGAGGGGTTGCGATAAAGTATGTTCCAAACATCGCAAGGAACTCTTGATCAGATCGAGATCAGTCAAGATGAGTCTAGGTTTCGAAAGCTGAGTCGCTTGGCCAAGAAGCGCCCAACGCAATCCGTCGGTCCCGGGTTCAAGTCCCGGCCGCCCTACTCCAAAGTATGGTTTGATCAGGTTTTCTTGTCCTCACAGAAGGGGCGAGACTTGATGCATGCAGTCTCTATCCATTGTTTATTCCGAAGTGCCCGCCTACTGACGGCGCTCATGGAGAAGATGCGCGACCGAGTTCGCTCGGTCTGGAGTGACCTCGAACACCTACGGGTGGACATCATCGAGGTGATGCTCGGCACAGCGACACGCGCGCCGCTCAGCAACGCGACGTTCTCTCCACGAGGCCTACAGTTCGCGCCACGGAGTCAGATCGGGATCGCGCTGTTCATTGTCGGGCTGGCAGTGCTCGCATTCGGTGCCGGCTGGATGCTCGGGCAACGTCAAGCGGCGAGCCAGCGACGATTGTCCGATCCGTGCAGGTCAGGCAACTGAAAGGTTCCGCTGCGTGGCCCGCGAGCCCAACCCCTATCGGGACGCTATCGAGAACGGTGTCACGGGTGATACCGTGTGTCCATGCCAATGACCCTTCGCTTGACCGATGACGAGGCGGACGCTCTGCGTCGCCGTGCCGAGTACGAGAGGCGGTCCATGCAGGACATCGCCAAGCAGGCGGTGCGTGAATACGTCGAGAACCACAGCCGACAGGACCTTCTGGGTAGTGTCCTTGACGAGGAGCTCCCGCGCTACGCCGAAGCGCTTGAACGCCTGGGAAAGTGATCTATCTCACCTACGCTGATCTCCTCTACGTCGGGCAGCGGGCCCTCGGAGGAGACATGCCGGTCCGTGACCAGGGGCTGCTTGAGTCGGCGCTGGCCCGTCCGCGCGCGAGCGCATTCGGAAGGGATGCCTACGGAAGCCTCAACGAGAAGGCCGCGGCGCTGACGCACTCCTTGGCCCGCAACCACGGCTTGATTGACGGCAATAAACGCCTGAGTCTCGCTGCTCTGCTCGCTTTCCTCGGTATGAATGGAAGACGGCTGACCTGGTCGAATGATGAGGCCTATGAATTCATCATGGACGTTTCTTCCGGGCGGCTTGACGACGTTTCCGAGATTGCGGAACGCATTGATCTGGGAAGCGAGGAGCGCTGAGACACAGGCGCCGTGGTCGACTCGAGAGTCGTGAAGGCTTCATTCCTCTCGCCGAGGTGTGGGTGACTGTCACTGGAAGTTGAGCCTCTGTCCCAGGGGACCTGCAAAGGCGTATCTGGTCGACTGGTCAGGCATGCCCTACATGCGATTCCTGCTAGGCAACATCGCAAAGGGCGAATCCCTCCCGCAACGGCTCAAGGTGATGGGCACTCTGCTCCGGGATACCCGTGGCCAACTCGCGAGCCTGATCCACTCGCACTGCACCTCGGCAGCTGCCCTGGGCCGGCAGATTGGGCTTTCCGCGGATGTCGAGAACACGCTCGCGTACACCTTCGAGCGATTCGACGGCGAGGGCCTGCCGGCGGCAGTTTCCTGCGACAAGATCCCGATCGAAATGAGAGTCGCCCAGTTCGCGGATGTCGCCGAAGTTCACTACCGGATATCCGGGCTCGACGCCGTGATCGCGATGGCCAGAAGCAGGCGGGGCGGACACCTCGATCCCGACGTCGTCGATGCTGCGCTTGGCTCGCCCGACGAGATCTTTGCGCCCGTGCCCGCCGGTGACTCCTGGAGTGATGCTCTTGGCTATGCACCCGATCGGGAGGTCCGACTCACCGACGAGAGTCTCGACCGGTTGGTGTGCGCGATAGGCGACTTCGTTGACCTCAAGTGCCCCTTCGCCTTCGGCCACTCCCGGCGCGTGGCCACGCTGTCGGCGAAGGCAGGTGAATTGTTGGGACTCGACGCCGGTAACCTCCGAACGCTTCGACGAGTGGGATACGTGCACGACCTCGGCTGTCTGGGCGTCTCCAACCAGGTGTGGTCCAAACCGGGCGAGCTGACTCCGTCAGAGTGGGAGCGCGTTCGCAGCCGGGGCCGCCAATGAACGTCTTGGGATGCGCCTGCCGGAGCACACCGACGCCGTTAGGCACGACGAGCGTGCCGCTTCCTCGGCAGAGGAGCAGAATGCTCGTAGTCGAGTTTCAACGTTGACCGGGAGGAAGAATGAGCGACCTCGATGTGCGCGAATCTTTTCTGCGGGCAATCACAGACAACGATCCGGAGGCCATGCGCGAGGGCCTCGAGCGTTTGTTCGGCCTCACCAAGGAGGGGCTCTCACCTGACGCTGAGTTTCGGCTTCGTGATGAGGCCTACGTGATGGAGATGCCGCAGTCGGGGGAGCGCATCCGTGGACGTGAGGCCATGCGGGCAATGCAGGAGGCTTTTCCTGTTCCCCCCTCGATCACCCTGCGCCGAGTCGTGGGGTCGGGGCAAATCTGGGTCGTCGAGGGGACGAATGACTATGCCGGGGATGTGTGGCACGTGGTGGTCATCCTGGAGTTCGGAGCGGACGGGTCGATCATCCGGGATACCCGCTATTACACGCGAAAGTCGGAGGCACCCGGATGGCGGTCTGAATGGGTGGAGCCCCTCGACTAGATGACTCTGCTCAGGGGTTGTGTCAGTTGTAAGTTCTCACAGAACAGGACACTCCTGGAGCTGCATGAGACCACCTGTTCACTGGAACCCGTGAACCCTAACTGCGGAGTTTCTGTCATTCGCTCCGAGACCTGATCTCGATGGATTCCCCGTTTCCTGGGGAACCTCAACCGGGCGACGTGCGTGTCAGCCGGGGTACGTTGGGAGACGTGACTAGCCGTAGCGGACGCATCGCCCTCATCGCCGTCGGCGTGATCGCTCTGATCCTTGGTGGCGTCTGGACCGGGCAGGGCATGAATCTGATCCCGGGAAGTTTCATGACAGGTAGCCGGATGTGGCTTTCCATCGGGCTCATCCTCGCAATCGTTGGCATCATCCTGATTTGGCTCGGCCTGCGACGGCCGGGGCACGGCCGCACGAGCAGGTGAGACGTGCCTTCCCCGCAGTCACTCAGCGAAGCTGACCGACGCCTCGTCGCAACCTGGGCTGCTGACTGTGCTGAGAGAGTCTTGGTCCATTTCGAAACGGAGGCGCCAACGGACGGCCGGCCACGTGATGCCATCGCTCGTACTCGGGCATTTGCTCAGGGTGATCTTGATACCGCCGGTGAAATTCGCAGGCGCTTCGTTGCTGGTCGGGCCGCGCAGGCAGTGAACTCTCCCTCGGCAGTGGCAGCTGCTCGGGCTGCCGGACAAGCTTCCGGCGTCGCGCACATGGGCGCGCACGCACTCGGCGCAGCCGCATACGCAGCGAAAGCCGCCGGGCTAGCCGCCGCTGATCAGGCGACGGCAGTCTCCGATGAGGTCTCCTGGCAGCTCGAGCACATGAATGCCCAAGTCAGGGCGGCGCTTCGGCAGTTGCCGCCCCTTGGTGAGGATTCCGCGGGCCCACTCGGTTCAGGTCTTCTCGCGTCGGGCATCCTCGGGTCGATCATTCGGAGGATTCAGGCCGCCTTGGGCAGTAGCTCGACAGAGCAGGGTCTCCGGTAGCCGGACGGCCACGGTGACATTTCAGCGCGGAAGTGCGATCGACCAGGACCGATGGATTGGCTGGAAGTTGACGATCGATTCTCTGCCCTGAGTGACATGCACCAAGCGTGAATTGCGGAGGCTCGAGGTTGCCCACATGTGGTGCCGGGGGAGCTGTTGCGACGGGCGAGCGGCTAGAGTCCGATCACGGAGTAGCGGCGTTCGATTCCCGCGGTGGCGTGACCCCACTCGCTGCTGGCGACACGTTCCTGGTGGGCTTCGAAGGCGGATGCGTGCTCAAAGCGCTCTTCAACCTGCCACACCAGGGGATTGCTCGTCCGGGTGACGTTGAACGACAGGCATCCCGGTTCGGCGCGGGTGAGGGCAAGGTGCAGTTGCAGGTATTCCCGGACAGTTTCCGCTTGGTCCTGGGTGCGACAAACAAGCTGCCCGCTGAGGGACACCTCGCCGCCGACTAGCTTCTTCTTCATCTTGAAATTGGTCAGCTGCACGCCGGCCGTCACCGGATGTTGTTCTGCCTCGACGGTGAATCCGGAGCGCTCAAAGAAGGGGCGGGCTGTAATGCTGACGTCAGCTGTCAGCTCTGTCAGCTGCTCCTGGCGCGCGCGGGCCTCCACGTGGCCGATCAGTTGCCGTGCCACCCCGCGTCCCAGGTAGCGAGGGGCGACGAACATCATGTCGATATGTCCCTCAGCGTCCACGTCGGAGAAACCCGCCGGCGCACCATCCACGGTTGCCACACAACTGTTCCGCGCCTGCATCGCCGTATGCCAAGCGGACAGCTCGCGCGCTTCTGGCCGCGCCCACGCCTGAATCTGCTCCCGCGAGTAGTCGGCGGCAGCGGTTTCTGTCACTGCGGCAAGGAAGATCGCTAACGTGTCTGTGGCATCCGCTTGACAATATGGCCGGATGATAACGGCCGGCGTGTCGGCATCTGTGTTCAGATCCACAGGATCAGCATCCCACGTGGACTGTGCATGACCGTGCGGCATTCACTGTGAATCAACGGGGGCAGTCCGCCGTCGTCGATTTGGTCGGTCGGCCGCAGGGTTGAACGATCCGACAAGGCGACCGAGCAGACTTGCTTACCGTCGTCGACCCGCCCGGTCCTGCGGTCGGCGATCGTGCGCCCAAGAATGCTGGTCTGGGTCTTTCGTCACCTGATCGGCGGGCACGGATTGCGCGCAGAGCTCGGCGTCGTTCTGGTTTCGGAGACGATTGACCCTGAGACACCCCTCGCCTACGCTGGCATCGTGTCCAGGATCTTCGGTACCCAGTTCACAGCGGTGTATGCGCTCTACGTGGCGAAGGTGGAGCGCAAGGGCAGGACGAAGATGGAGCTCGATCAGGTGATCATGTGGCTGACCGGATTCGACGACACGACGCTTCGCCGTCACGCCCAGGGTGGAACAACGTTCGAGGAGTTCTTCGCAGAGGCGCCGATGAATCCCAGCGCGTCGCTGATCACCGGTGTGGTGTGCGGCATCCGCGTGGAGACCATCGAGGACCCGCTCATGCAAAAGATTCGCTATCTCGACAAGCTCGTCGACGAGATTGCGAAGGGTAAACCGTTGGAAAAGGTGCTCCGTGCACCCGCCACGACCAGGATGGCCTGAATTTCTGATCAGTTCCCGCTGGCTCGACTGAAAGCCACGAGGCGAGCCTGCATTTCCCAGTAGGACGTCGCGGTCGGTGCCTGACGGTTATCGCGCAGGGCCGTGACAGTGTCCACGGCCCTGTCTATGGCTGCACGGTACGGCAGCGACCCCGAGCTCACACGCTTCACCCCCAGATCGCCGAGCTCGGCCACAGTCAGGGAGGGGTGCGCGAGCACATTGACCGGCAGCGCCACAACCGCGGTGATCCTCCGGATGTCCTCAGGATTCACGAGGCCGGGCACAAAGATTCCGTCGGCCCCGGCGTCGGCATAGGTGCGTGCTCGAAGCAGGACGGCCTCGACAGTCGCGTGCTCGCCGAACCAGAGATTGTCCACCCGCGCATTGACGAAGATGTCGGGGCTGAGGTCTTTGACGGCGCTGATTTTGGCGGCAGCCGTCGATGCATCCACGAGATGCCCATCCCGGCTGTCCTCAAGATTGACGCCGGCCACGCCCAGGACCTCTAGCTCGGCCACAAACTCCGCAACCTCCGCTGGGTCGTCGGAGTAGCCGTCTTCGACGTCCGCTGTGATGTGGACCGACATGCGGCCCAGTCGCGCCGCAAGTGCGACGGTTGCCGCCTTGCTGGACCCGCCACCATCCGGCAGGCCGGCGCTGGCCGCGATGCCAAAGCTCGTCGTGCCGACGGCCGGAAATCCGGCGTCCGCGAATGCCAGGGCCGAGCCGACGTCCCAGGCATTGGGTAGCACGAGCGGTGAGTCACGGTAGTGGAGTTGCCGAAAAGTTGACATCGTTGTTCCCGTCCTGCGCCAGCCGAATCGATGAATTCTCGTCAGCGTACTAGTGGGTGGCGAGCGCGCAAGCCGGTCCGAACGCTAACGCTTCTCGTCGAGTTCTTCCGCGGGCCAATGCTCTTGCATTGTCGCCCACCAGCGGGCCAGTGCTTCGCGTTCCGGCTGCGCCGTGACAGCACCGGCTGCAACCAGGTCCCGCCCGATCGGGAGGTCGATGCACGCTCCATCGAGTACCTGTGCGTCGACATAGCCGAGTACCGATCTCAATGTGGCGAGTGCACCGTGCCCGCGTCCCGGTGAGGCCACGTTGATCCACGCGACCGGCTTCCTGGTCAGAACGCTGCTGCCGACAGTCCAATCCAGAAGATTCTTGAAGCTGCCCGGGAGTGTCCCGGCATACTCTGGCGTGCTGAACACCACCACGTCGGCGTTGTTGATCTGTTGTCGCAACTCCGCGACCGGACCTGGAACCGGGTCGTGGTCATCGTCCGGGTTGAAGGCGGGTAGTGCAGACAAGCCTTGGTACACCAGTGCGATCGAGCCTGCTGGCGCCAGGTCGCGCACCGTGGTCAGCGCCGCGTTGTTGGTTGAAGACTGCCGAGTGCTGCCCGAAACAAGGAGGAGTCTCATATTCGTACTTCCCATACAGGCCACAGGCGGAGGAAAGCAGCCGGAAGGATCATCTCGTCGGCGCATCGTCTCCGGCCCGGGCGCATCAGCGAGCCGTGAGTTCGTGTGCCGTACGCGCGGAGCGTACCGATTGGTAATGCCGCGCAGCGCGAGCGCGGTTGCCGCAAGCGACCGAGCACCATTCCCGTCTGGGGTGTGTCTTCACGAAGTAGAGCACGCATCCGGGCGCGTGGCATGCCCGCAGATTCGAACCGTTTTCGCCCAGCAGGTGCTGGGCGTGGTAGGCGACGTCGGCGAGGCCGGCAACCACCGGAGAAACCGCGGATTCGGGGGAGAGCGCGAGAGCCGCTCCGCTCAGCCGCAGCTGCGGGATCGGACGCTGGTTGGCGGCGGCGTTGATAGTGAGCAGCGCGTCCTCCACGCTCGCCATGGGCGATTCGGCAGTCCGACGATCATCGTCCGTCACGTGGGCTGCCAATCGGCGCACCGCGTCTCGCAGATTCCGTGCCGTCAGGAACTCGTCCCGAGTCGTTGCCGCGCCTGCCCGATCGATGCGGACGGCATCCAGCCAGGCGTCTACGCCTGTCGGTGTCGCGAAGTCGTCGTGAAGGCCCTCCGTGTCTGCCCAGATAGTCGCCATCAGGCGGACCGGCATCGGCTCGTCGGCGAGCGCCCAGCTGCGGTCCAAGCTCCTGTTTCCCATGCGGACAAACTATCACGGAAGAAATCACTTGCATACGTTAGAAAGATCGTGATAGTAATTGTCACGGATGAACATGAGTTCATGCATTAGAAAACGAGGAGAAGAACCATGACTGCCACCATCACTGCTATCGTCCCGATCCAGCCCGAAACCGCGACGGGCGTCGCAAGGGACCTGCTTGACCAGGTCCAGAAGGGACTGGGTCTCGTGCCGAACATGGCCAAGGTCATGGCCAACAGCCCCACCCTGCTGAAGGGTTACCTCGCTCTCTCCACCGCAGTCGGATCCGGCAGCCTTTCTGCTGCGGTGCGCGAGCGCCTCGCTATCTCGACCGCTCAGCTGAACGGTTGCGAGTACTGCCTCTCCGCCCATACCTTCATCGGAGGCAACATCGCCAAGGTCGATGCTGCCGAGCTCGACTCCGCGCGCCGAGCGCAGTCACGTGACCCGCATGTGGCCGCACTGCTGACCCTCTCCAACACTATCGCGGAGAATGCCGGTGACGTCGGCGATGACGCGCTTGGTGCAGCCCGTGCCGCTGGTGTGACCGACGCGGAGATCGGCGAGGTCGTCGCGAACCTCGCGCTGAACATTCTGACCAACTACTTCAACGTGCTCGCTCACGTGGAAAACGACTGGCCTGTCGTCGGGCTGTAATCCTCGACTCGATTCTCCAGGAGATGATGACGATGATCGGGACGCCCCAACTCGCCGACGTCGGCTTTCACGCCGGCGAACTGGCCGTGCAGCGCCAGGCCGGTGTCACAATCGACGCGGCCCGCCTGTCAGGGATGCTCGGGCCTGTCACTCTGACCGCCGGGATGGCCGGGTTTCTCAGCGATCGAACGTTTCTCGTCATCTCCGGGAGGGATCGCTCCGGACGCCTCTGGACGTCCCCGCTGGTCGGCCGTCCCGGTTTCTTGGAGGTGCTGTCCGACACCTCCGTTGCCGTTCATGCCGTGATCCCGCCGGGTGACCCACTCCGCGGGCTGCAGGCCGGTCAGAAGATCGGGATGGTCACGGTTGAATTCGCCACCCGGCGCCGGGTGCGTATCAACGGCGCACTCACGGTGAGCGGCGGCGATCTCCTTGTCGTGGACGTCGAACAGGCCTTCGGCAATTGCCCGCAATATATCCAGCAACGTGTTCTCGTGCCCGATGAGATCGATGGGGCGGGCAGCGAGCACGTCAGACACGGCAGCACGCTCTCGATGGAAGACCGTGAGCTGATCAGTGCCGCCGACACGTTCTTCCTCGGCACAGTGAATCCCGAGCGGGGGTCCGACGCGTCCCATCGTGGCGGTCCGTCCGGGTTCGTCCGCATAGACGGGCACGGGCTGTGGTGGCCCGACTACCAGGGCAACAACCTCTTCAACAGTTTCGGCAACATCACCGTCAACCCCGAAGCCGCCCTGTTGGTCATTGATTTCGCGACCGGCAAGTCGTTGCAGCTATCCGGCACGACCCAGATCGAATGGGGTGAACCCGGTCGGCCCGGAGATGACGGACATACAGGCCGCATTGCTCGCTTCACCCTGCAACGCCTCGTGGCCGGCCAGGTTCTTCCGGTCCGGGAGATCACTCACACCCCTTATCCGCGCAACCTCGCGCTGACCGATTGACAAGGACCGTTCCGTTGACACTGGCGGCCACTCCGCACCTACGCTGCAGCGCAGCTCTGGCGTTCCCTCAACGCCCCGGACGAGTTTTAATCGGACAACCGGAATGTGGCGCGGTGAGAGGCGCCGACTGAACTGAACCACGGAAGGAACGTGATCTGCATGAATGCGAATCAGGAGTCCAATGGCGAGACCCGCCTGGCCTACATTCTCGGCGTACCCCTGGCCGAGAATGTCGTGCGCCAATGGCCGCAAATGGGCGAAATCGTGCGCACCAGCACACTCATCGGCAGCGTCGAGGGCAACTTCGCGGAACTGACACTGGAAGTCGGCAGACGCCTGCGCCTCGGGGATGTCCTGGTGGTCGAGTGGACCTGCAACTACGGCGACGGACGCCTCTACCGCAACGTGACCATCGGCGAACTCGAGAACGGGGAAGCCGTGCGCGTCACGGACTACTGGGGCGAACCCACCGACACGCCTCTCTGGCGAGTGCCGCTGACCGACCGCCTCGACATGCCCGGCGACGGCATCTGGAAGGACAACGACCACCTGAGCCACCACTGACGCGAAAGCGACCTGACAACCGGTCCGCGGATTCCGAGCACAGGACGGTCGGGGTGCCGCCGTGCTTGCGGCGCCGTTCTCGGCGCCGATGGCTGCACTGCCTCAGCGGCGGCCCAGCCGACCGATGGCGAACCCGACGACGCCGATGAGCCCGCCGAGGGCGACCCAGCCCGCGGCGCGGCCGCCTCTTGCCGCGTCCGGTAGCGGATGCGGCGACGCGGCCTCCGTCGCCCCCGCCCCGACAATGGCCACGGAAGCCGCCTCTGCCAGCGGCACCGCGGCATCCGCTGCCGGGGCGACGACGGACGCGTTGCGCACGAACAGCACGAACCACGCGAACACGATCAGCACGGCGACGAGTTCGAGGGCGGTGAGGTTGTAGTACCCGATCGGGTACCAGAGCAGCACCGCACCGCCGATCGCGAGTACGAAGACCGTCGTCGTGACGACGAAGCTCCGGGGGAGGTCCTTCAGGACGAGCGGGACCAGCACGATGAGCGCGACGAAGCCGACGACGGCAGAGGTCGCGAAGGTGTTGTGCACGACGAAACTGACGTCGACGGGCACGAGGCCGACTCCGATGAGCGCAACGCCGACGATGATGATGATGATCCGCACGAGCGGGACGCCGCGGAGGTCGCTGCCTGCGGCGCTCCGCCGCGAACGCAGGTCGAGGGTCAGGTAGTCCGCGAGGGTCGTCATCACGAGTCCGGCGAGGAGGATCGTCAGGTTGAACGCGTATGCGGAGGTTGCGTCCCCCATTCCGAGTGCGCTGAAGTTCGCCTGCCACCAGCGCGGGTCGGCCGCCGTGAGCATGCTCGAGAATACCCCGGCGGCGAGGAAGAGGCCCAGGAGTGAGGCGAGGCGGGTCGTCGTGATCTCCGCGGCGAGGAGGAACAGCGCGAAGGTGCTCGCTGCGACCGTCAGCGTGACGAACAGGGTCGCCGCGAACGGGTCGAGCAGCAGTTCGCGGAAGGCCAGCTGGAACACCGCGTAGACCGAGCTGATCAGGAGGCCGGCCATTGCGGCACCGGTCACCGACAGCCCGATGGTGTCGAGGATGCGTCGGATGCGGGCACGACTGCGCCATCGCGGAGAGTGCCGGGTGAAACGGACATAGGACCATCCGAAGACCAGCAGTCCGATCAGTCCGGCGATCTGGGCCGAGAGCCCGCCGACGGAATTTTCGCCGGCGAGGCCGACGGCACGGCCACCGAACACGATCACGGCAGCGAGGAGCCCCGCGAGCGCGCCGACCGCAGCGGCGATCAGGGCACCGGATTCCACCTCGGATCGGCCGTTACCGGTGCGTTCGTCCTCCACCGGCGGTTCCGGGTCCGCGCGGGAAGGAGTCATCTCCCTATCCTGTCGCGCTTTCGAGGCTGCTGTGGCCGCTGAGCGAGGTGTCGGCCTATGCGGGCGGGGCCTCACTCACGAAGCAGGAGATTGCACTCGCGAGGTCCGGCCGGACCATCCGGGCGACCGGGGTGCCGAATTCGATGACCTCGTAGCCGTCGCGGTTCCTGGCGATGAAGCCGATCACGCTCAGCGCGTTGTCCTTCGCGATCCGGGAGTCGCTGACCCGCCACTCCCGTCTCGAGAGCGCGCGCACCTGGACGTCGCTGGGCGAACGGGACTGAAGTGCGGCGGCGATCATGGTGGGTCCTTTCCTCGACATGAACCGACCGTAGGTTCGGTTCCTATCGGTTGCCTTGGGGCCCGATGTGAAGCCGATGAGGCCCGGCACACTCCGATCCGGGACTCAGGTTCCGATCCCGAGCAGCAGGCTCACCGCGATCACGGTCATGATCACCGCGATTCCGATGTCGAGAATCCGCCACGACACCGGCCGGCCGAAGACCGGGCGCAGCAGCCGGGCGCCGAAACCGAGCGCTGTGAACCAGATGACGCTGCCGAGCACCGCCCCGAGACCGAAGTACCAGCGTTCGTCGCCGTGGGCGGCGGCGACGGAGCCGAGGAAGACAACGGTGTCGAGGTAGACATGCGGGTTGAGCCAGGTGAGCGCCGCGGTCGTCGCGAGGACCTGGGTGAGGCTCGCGGCAGTGCCGACGACCGAGGTGTCGAGCGGCCGAGGGAGAACGGCCCGACGTGCGGCGAGCGCCGCGTAGCCGAGCAGGAATGCGGCACCGACGATCCGGACCACGACGAGCAACCACGGCACCGTGCGGATCAGCGCCCCGAATCCGGCGACACCGACCAGGATCAGGATCGCGTCGGAGGCTGCGCACACGATCACCACGGCGAGCACGTGTTCCCGGCGCAGTCCCTGCCGGAGCACGTAGGCGTTCTGGGCGCCGATCGCAACGATGAGGGACAGGCCGAAGCCGAGGCCGGCGAGGGTGGTGAGGATCATTCTCCGACCGTACCTCGGCGGCGAAGGATGAGTACAACGAAACTTTCTTAGGAGGCATTAGTCTGGCTAATCATGACGATTGACAATGCGCAGCTCAGGGCCCTCGCGGCGACGATCGATCGTGGCTCCTTCGACCTCGCCGCCGCGACCCTGCACATCACGCCGTCCGCGGTCAGCCAGCGGATCAAGGCCCTCGAGACCTCCGCGGGCCGGGTGCTGGTGCGGCGGACGAAACCGACAGAGATCACGGATGCCGGCCTGCCGTACCTGAGGCTGGCCCGGCAGATCGACGCTCTCGTCCAGGACGTCGTCTCCGGGTCGGAGTCGGAAGCGCGCGCGGGCGTTCCGCTCGCCGTCAACAGCGACTCGCTCGCGACCTGGGTGCTTCCGGCACTCGCCGGCCTGCCCGACTCGATCACCTTCGACGTACGCCGTGAGGACGAGGATCACTCGGCCGAACTGCTGCGCGCGGGAACGGTGATGGCCGCGATCACGACCGACGCGCGTCCGGTGCACGGTTGCTCCGTCACCCGGCTCGGCAGCATGCGTTACCGGCCGATGGCGCACCCGAGCTTCGCCGCTCGATGGTTCGCCGCGGGGCCCACAGCGGATGCGCTGTCCCGCGCGCCCATGGTCGTGTTCGACGCCAAGGACGACCTGCAGGACCGCTTCCTCCGGGGGCGGAGCCGTCGGCCGCTCACGCCTCCCCGGCACTCGATCCCGGGGTCCGCGGACTTCGCGGAGGCCGTCCGCCTCGGGCTGGGCTGGGGCATGGTGCCCAACCAGCAGATCCTCAGCGGCGAGGCCGACGGTGTGCTCGTCGATCTCGCGCCGGGCCGGCACATCGATGTGGTGCTCTACTGGCAGCAGTGGACGCTGCACACGCCCGTCCTCGCGACGATTTACGAGGCGATCCGGGCCGCGGCCGCGGAGCACCTCGACTGAACCCTGTCGCCACCAACCACTGCCGGCAGGGACCTTGCCGTCAGTCGGCGAGGATTCCGTAGAGGGAACGTCGGAGGTCGTCGATCTGGGTGACGGCCTTCGCGCGCTGCTCCGGGGTCGCGGCGAAGCGGAGTTGGTGGATGACGCCCATGAGCTTGGCGACGCTCTCGTGGAGATTCGCTTCGGCTTCGACGCGTGCCGTCGAACTGTCCCAGACGCGGGCAAGGGCGTCCGCGTTCTCGGTGACGTAGGCGCGGCCGGGCTCGCTGAGCTGGAATTCGGTGCCGGTGCCGTCACCGGTCGGGGCGATGAGGTCCTCGTCGACGAGCTGCTGCAGCGTCGGGTACACCGATCCGGGGCTCGGGCGCCATGTGCCTCCCGAGCGCTCGGTGATCTCCTTGATCAGTCCGTAGCCGTTGAAGGGCGCTTCGGAGAGCAGCGAGAGGATGGCGAGGCGGACATCCCCCTTGAGCTTGCGCTGGGCACCCGGCGGCATGAAGCCGCGCGGGCCGAAGCCGCCGAAGCCCGGGCCGAAGCCCGGGCCGAAACCGGCTCCGAAACCGGGCCCGGCGCCCCGGCCGAAGCCGCGGCGCTCGTGCCGGTCGCCGGAGTCGTGGGTTTGGGGTTCGCGAAAATCGTTGTGCATGGTGGTGTCCAATCGGGAAGCGGGTGGTCGACGGTCGAGAGGATCGGCGATGGCTTAAAGATATATCGGTGAATAGTCCTGAGCAATGACTCTCAGTGAATACGCAGCCGGGAGGTCAAGCGTGATGCGCGGTGAGTGCGGCAGCATGGACCACATGCAGGCCGACCCAGAGTTCAATCCGGAGTTCTTCGAGATCAACCCACTCTTCTCTCGCCCGGGGGAGGACAGCGTTGCGCCGCGGTACGTCCTCGGCGCGGGCCCGATGGAACCGGAGACGGCATACCAGATCATCCACGACGAGATCATGCTCGATGGAAACGCCCGGCTGAACCTCGCCACGTTCGTCGGAACCTGGATGGACGAGCACGCCGGGCGGCTCTACGCGGAGTCCTTCGACAAGAACATCGTCGACAAGGACGAGTATCCGCAGACCGCCGCGATCGAGGAGTATTGCTGGCGGATGATCGCCGGCCTCTGGCACGCGCCCGAGCCGATGGAGACCATCGGCACGTCGACGATCGGCTCCTCGGAGGCCTGCATGCTCGGCGGACTCGCCCTGAAACGCCGCTGGCAGCAGGCCAGGCGAGCGGCCGGGAAGCCGACCGCGCAGCCGAACCTCGTGATGAGTTCCGCGGTACAGGTGTGCTGGGAGAAATTCTGCAACTACTGGGACGTCGAGCCTCGATTCGTGCCCATCAGCGAAGAGCATCCGAGCCTGGACGGGCACGACCTGGCGAGCTACGTCGACGAAAATACCATCGGCGTCGTGGCGATCATGGGTGTGACGTACACCGGGGTCTATGAGCCGGTCGCGGCGATCAGCGCCGCCCTCGACGAGATCGAGGCGCGAACCGGAGTGTCCGTTCCCATCCATGTTGACGCGGCCTCCGGCGGGATGATCGCACCCTTCCTGCAGCCGGAGCTCGAGTGGGACTTCCGATTGGTACGGGTGCACTCGATCAACACCTCCGCGCACAAGTACGGCCTTGTCTACCCGGGACTGGGCTGGATCGTCTGGCGGTCGAAGGATTCACTGCCAGAGGACCTGGTCTTCCATGTCAGCTACCTCGGCGGGAGCATGCCCACGTTCGCGCTCAACTTCTCGCGTCCCGGCGCGCAGGTGCTCCTGCAGTACTACCTCTTCCTTCGGCTCGGATCCGACGGCTACCGTGCCGTGCAGCAGTCCGCCCAGGACGTTGCGCGGTACCTCGCGCGCGGCATCGAGAAGATCGGTGCCTTCACACTGTGGAATGACGGGTCGGACATCCCGGTCTTCGCCTGGCGCCTCACCCCCGGCCACACCCGGAACTGGAACCTCTTCCACCTGTCGGACCGGCTGCGCTCCCACGGCTGGCTCGTTCCCGCGTACTGGATGCCCGACAACCTGTCCGAGATGACCGTCCAGCGGATCGTCGTACGGAATGGGCTCAGCATGGACCTCGCTGCGCGCCTGCTCACAGTGATCGAGGAGGAGACGGCGTATCTCGACCGGCTCGAAGGTCCCATGCCCGTCGAGGGGCAGCATCCGGGCTTCACACACTGACTCCTGACGAGTGCCCCCTTGCCGGTTCGGGCGTCTCTTCCTATGCTCACGACGGGACCGCCGCCCAGGCGGGCCGACGTACAGAGGAGAATGCGATGACGCTCAAATACGGTGTGCTGGCTGTCGTTGAGGCCCGGGCCGGGCAGGAACAGGCCGTCGCGGATTTCCTCGCCGGTGCACAGGCACTGGCGGCCGCCGAGCCGGGCACCCGGACCTGGTACGCCTTCCGGGTCAATGACGATACGTTCGGCATCTTCGATACCTTCGACACCGAGGAGGATCGCCAGGCACACCTCACGGGGGCCATCCCGGCAGCGCTCGCCGAACATGGTCCGACCCTGCTCGTGAGGGACCCCGACATCAGCCTGATCGACATCCTCGCCGCCACCTAGTCGACGGCGAACCCCTCAGCCGCCGCCGACGTGGGTGCCCGGACGGCGGAGCGGGTCGGGTTCGACCTCGCGCATGATCTCCCGCACGACGGGGGCGGTGTCGCCCTGGCCGAGCAGGAGGTAGCGCATCAGATGGAAGAGCGGGTTCCCCTCCGACCATTCGAAGTAGACGTGCGGGCGTACCCCGGAGGCATCCCGCAGGGCGAGCAGGATCGCAGCGATGGCGTTCGGCGCCGCCGGGCTCTGCGCGCGCAGCACCCGGTAGCCTTCGATCTCAACTCCCCGGACGTGCACGATCTTGCTGAAGCCGGAGGGGTCGATGACCTCGATCTCGAGGAAGAGCACGTCCGCGGTTCCGGGAACCGGATTCATCCCACGCTGGTCGGCCTCCTTCGCCGCGTACTCGGCGCGGTCGCCGCTCTGGGGCTTGTTCGCGATGATGTTCAGGGCGCCGTCATAGACGAGGGAATCGGCGACGAACTGCCGGGCCATCCCGTCGAATTCGACGCTGTCCACCCGGAGCTCGGTCGTCCGTGTCACGCGTGAGATCAGGGACACGGCGATGATCGCCGCGATGAAGAACACTGAAATCGTGATCCCGTCCGGTTTCTCGACGATGTTCGCGCCGAGGGCGTAGAGGAGCGCGAGCGACAGGACACTGAAGCCGATGCTCGCGCGGCGTTGCCTGCGGCGGACGGCAGAGATGGTCACGGCGACGGCGCCGGACACCATCATGGCGAGGATCCCGGTCGCGTACGCGCCGGCCTGCGCGTTCACATCCGCCCGGAAACCGATCGTGATCAGCACACTCACCCCGGTGTACACGAGTACGACCGGGCGGATGGCGCGGCTTCAGTCCGGCGCCATCCCGTACGACGGCAGATACCGCGGCACGATATTGATCAGTCCGGCCATCGCGGACGCACCCGCGAACCAGAGGATCAGGATGCTGCTCACGTCATAGACGGTCCCGAAGACCTCGCCGACGCGCTCGTGGGCGAGGAAGGCGAGCGCGCGCCCGCTCGCCGCGCCGCCCGCCTCGAACTCGGCCGGTGGGATGAGCACGGTCGTCACGAAGCTGCTCGAGAGCAGGTAGACGCTCATGATGAGGGCCGCGGTCGTGAGGAGCCTGCGGGTGTTGCGGATCCGCGAGGCGAGTCGTTCCTCGGGGCTCCTGCCGTCCGCGGCGACGAGCGGCATCATGCTGACCCCGGTCTCGAAACCCGAGAGACCGAGGACGAGGAGCGGGAACGCGATCACGGCGGGCCCGAGGATATCGCCGAAACCGCTTCCCCGTGCGGTGAGTGCGTCCGTCCAGTTCGCGATCACCCCGGGTTCGGTGAAGGCGTCGTGGAGTCCGACGCCGATCACGACTCCATTGAGCAGCAGATACACCGCGACGAGGGGAATGGCGACGGAGACGGCCTCGCTGAAACCGAGCAGGAAGACTCCGCCGAGGATGAGCAGCAGCACGACCGTGATCGGCACGGCCTGGCCCGCGAGGAAGCTCGGCGCAAACGGGTTCTCAAGGATGTGCACCGTCGCATCCGCCGAGGACAGCGTGATCGTGATGATCCAGCTGGTCGCGACGAAGCCGAGCAGGATGAGCACGAATATCTTGCCGCGCCAGAACGGCAGCAGCCGCTCGAGCATCGCGACGGACCCTTGCCCGTGCGGGCTCTCCTTCGCGACGCGGCGATACATCGGCAGCATGCCGAGGAGGGTGAGCGCGACGATGAGCAGGGTCGCAACGGGTGAGAGCGCGCCGGCGGCGAGCGCTGCGATACCGGGCAGGTAGGAGAGGGTCGAGAAGTAGTCGACGCCGGTGAGGCACATCACCTGCCACCAGGGGTGGGTGGATGCCGTCCCCTCTGCGCTCTCGAGACCCACCGGTTGCACCCGGTTGGCCAGGAGCCACCGGCCCAGGGGCCCATATGCTGCCTTCGTGCGGATCGGACTCGGAACGCTCGCGGGGATCTCGGGACGAACTGCACGGCCCGGAGTCTGGTCCATGGTCACACGAGCTTTCGGGCGTCATCCTCGTCGCGCACGTCGACGATGTCGTGGGCGGCCAGGTCGTGGTGGATCGGTGTCCGGCGGTCGCCGAGCGGTTCACCGGTGCCACCCCACATTCCGGAGATGACCTCGGCCATGATCGAGACCGCGGTCTCCTCCGGCGTGCGGGCGCCGAGATCGAGGCCGATCGGGCTGTGCAGCCGCGCCAGTGCGACCTCGGGCACGGCTGCCGCGCGCAGCCGGTCCAGGCGGTCGTCGTGGGTGCGCAGGGAACCCATGGCGCCGACATAGGCGAGGTTGTCGTCGGAGAGGGCCAGCTCGAGGAGAGGGACGTCGAACTTCGGATCGTGGGTGAGCACGCAGACGACGGTGCGCGCGTCGAGGAGGCCGGCGGCATTCTGCTCGGCGAAGTAGCGGTGCGGCCAGGCCACGACGACCTCGTCGGCTCCGGGGAACCGTGCAGGAGTCGCGAACACGGCGCGGGCATCGCACACGGTGACCCGGTACCCGAGGAAGTCGGCCAGCCGGGTCAGGGCCGCGGCGAAGTCGACAGCGCCGAACACGAGCATCCGTGGCCGCGGGGCGAAGCTCGTGACGAAGACGCGTAGTTCAGCGCCGTCGCGTTCTCCGTCCGGCCCGTAGCCGATCGTCGAGGTGCGTCCCGCCGCCAGGAGGCCGCGGGCATCGTCGCCCACGACGTGGGTGAGCCGTTCGGAACCGAGGTCTCCGGTCACCCCGTCGCCGCGCACGATGAGGTGACGGCCGAGGATGCGGGGGTCGGGGTGCTCGATGACGGTCACGATACCGACCGGAACGGACGTCGCGAGGTCGCGCAGGACTGTGTCGAGCTCCGCGAAGGTCTCGCGGGAGACCGGTTCGACGAAGACGTCGAGGATGCCGCCGCAGGTCAGGCCGACCGCGAAGGCGTCGTCGTCGCTGATGCCGTAGCGCACGAGGGCCGGCCGTCCGGTGCGGATCACCTCCTGCGCGAGTTCGTAGACGGCGCCCTCGACGCAGCCTCCCGATACCGAGCCGACGACGGCGCCGTCGCTCGTGACGAGCATCGATGCTCCTGCGGGCCGGGGCGCGGAGTGGAACGTGCGTACGACCGTGGCGAGCGCCGCCGTCCGCCCGCGTTCCCAGGCGGGAACCAGTTCTTCGATGACGTCACGCATTGCGGAGTCTCACGGTCGGCGCCCCTGGCGGATGCCTGCGGCCGAGCGGGCTGCACCGTGCCGGCCGAGCCGGTAGCCGACGAAGCCGACGACGGCGAGCAGGCCGAGGAGCGTGGCCGGGTTGCTGAGGCGCTCCATGATCATCGCCCTGGCGAAGCTGAAGGCGTCGAGGCTCGATCCGGCGGCCGGAGGCGGCGGAGTCCTGGGAACCGGCCGGGCGGGAACATCCGCCGGGTTCACGATGCCGATCGGTGCCGTCGCGCCCGGCTCGGCGTTCACGGGCACCGTGTTCGCAGGCACGGTGTCCGCCGTCGCGGGGACCTCGCTCAGCATCGCCTGGAGGTTCTCGGCGAAAAGCGCCATCATCTGGTCGGTGACACTGCCGATGATGCTCTTGCCCATCACGGCGACCTTCCCGGAGAGATCGACGTCGGCGTTCACGGTGCCGTGGGTCGTCCCGTCCGCCTCGGTGAGCACGAGCGTCGCCGTGCCCTGCGCGGTGCCCTGGCCGCGCGCCTCCTGGGCGCGCCCCTCGAAGACCGCCCGGTGGGCGTCTGCATCCCGCTCGATCACGTTCATCATTCCTTTGTACTGCATTGCCACCGGTCCGAGCTTCACCTTCATGCCGACCTGATAGGCGTCGTCGGAGAGACGGTTCAGGATCTGCGCTCCCGGTACGCAACCGGCGACACGTTCGAAGTCCATCAGGGTCGCCCAGACCTCCTCGATCGGCGCGGTGACGGAAAAGGTGCTGTCAAGCTGCATGGTCATGTCCTCTGGTCGTCGGGTGGGGTCGGGTACGGGGATCGGCGCTGGATGCGGTGCCGGGACGAGTGCGGGGGTCGAGCCGTTCTGCGCGGATAAGGTCGGCGAGTTCGCCGAGCGCCGCGTAACTGTGGCCGCTCACGATGGCGTCGATGTAGGGCAGGGCGGCGTTCATCCCTCCGACGAGCGGCTGGAATCCGGGAGCGACCGTACGCGGGTTGACCCAGACGATCCGGTACGCGAGGCGGCGCAGACGGGCCATCTGGTCGGCAACGAAAGCGGGGTCGTCGAGGGCCCAACCGTCGGAGAGCACCACGATCACAGCGCCCCTGGCCAGTCCGCGCCGACCGTGGTCGTCGATGAACCGGCGGATGCTGTCGCCGAGCCGGGTGCCGCCGGCCCAGTCCGAGGAACTCGCCGCGGCGCTCGCGAGCGCGGCGTCCGCATCCCGGACGGCGAGTTGGCGGGTCAGCCGGGTCAGCCCGGTCGAGAAGACGAAGGCCTCCGCGTGCGCGCCCGCAACGGCGCCCTGGAGCAGGGTGAGGAACACCCGGGTGTACGGTTCCATCGACGCCGACACATCGCAGAGCAGGACGAGCCTGCGCGGTTGTTCCCTGCGGCGGGAGGAGACCAGAAGGATCGGCTCCTCGCCGGTGCGGTGTGCGGCCCGGACGGTGCGCCTCAGGTCGAGCCGGGCACCCTCCGCTCGGGTCGGCCGAACCCGCCTGCTGCGCCGAAGCGGGGTCGAGAGCGAGATCCGGCGCACGAGGTTCCGAACCTGCTCTGTCTCCTCAGCGCTCAGGAGCGAAAACGAGGTGTCGTGCAGGCGGCGTTCGAGCGAGGCGAGCATCAGGATCGTCTCGCGTTCGACGGCGCCCGGATCTGAGGGCCCTGCTGCGGGAGCAGGCGTCGGAGCCCGGGTCTCTGGTCCTTCGCGCGGTTCCTGCCGCCTTGCGGCGAGGTCGTCGTGTGGCGCCGGGCGGGTCCTGGCCTCCGAGCCGATGGCCGGCGGCGCGTTCGGGTCACCGCGCTGGTCCGCCGGGTCGAGCAGGCCGTCGAAGACGGCAGAGAAGACCGCGTCGAACACCGGCAGCTGGTCTCTCGACGAGAGGAGCACGATGCGGCACGTCCAATAGAGTGCCGAGCGACGGGTCGGCGGCACCACCTGGACCGCGTCAGCGAGCCGGGCAGCCCCGTCGACCGAAACGGGCAGGCCCGCGCGGCGGAGCGCGGTGACGAACCCCGCGGCGAATGCGGCCGGTTCAACCCGCGGGGCGGCATCCGCCGGTGCGCGCTCGGTCATCTCTGCCATGTCAGCTCCCGGCCATCCAGTCGGCCCCGCGCGCGAGCGCGAGATCGAGGTCGTCCCTGTTCTTGATCAGGGACCCCCAGGTCTGGGCGACGTACTGCGGATCAAGACGGTCGGCGCCGAGAACGGCGAGCGCAGCCGCCCAGTCGATGGCCTCGGCGATGCCGGGTGGTTTGACGAGGTCGAGGGAGCGCAACCGGGTGATCGCGGTCGCGGCGTCGAGGGCGAGGCGTTCGGTACTGCCGGGCACCCGGCGGCGCACGATCTCGGCGATCCGTTCCGGGCTCGGGTAGTCGATCCAGTGGTACAGACACCGCCGGGTGAGGGCGTCGTGCAGGTCGCGGGTGCGGTTCGAAGTCAGGATCACGATCGGCGGCACCGCGGCCCTGATCGTGCCGAGCTCGGGGATCGTCACGGCGGCCTCGGCGAGGAGTTCGAGGGTGAAGGCTTCGAACTCGGCGTCCGCACGATCGATCTCGTCGAGCAGCAGCACGGCGGGCCGGGGACCGGGGTGTTCGATGGCCTGCAGGAGGGGGCGTCGCAGCAGGTACTCCGGCCCGAAGAGCGCATCCTCGTCGATCCCTGATCCGCTGGCCTCCGCAAGCCGGATCGCGAGGAGCTGGCGCGGGTAGTTCCACTCGTAGAGGGCCTCGCCCGCGTCGATGCCCTCGTAACACTGGAGCCGGAACAGGGGCGTGTCGAGAGCCCTCGCGAGCGCCTTGGCCGCCTCGGTCTTGCCGACACCCGGTTCGCCCTCGAGCAGGATCGGCTGCGGCAGGCGTACCGCGAGGAAGAGGGCCGTAGCGAGGCCTTCGTCTGCGAGGTAGTCCTCCGCGGCGAGCGCAGCCTGCAGTGCAGGCACGTCAGGGACCAGTGCCCGGACAGCGGACGTCGCCCCGCCCCTGGCCGGGCTCGAGGGGATTCCCTCAACGCTCGGTGCCATGGTCAGTGCTCCACGGTCGAGGTGTGGACGTGGGTCTTCGTGAGGGCGAAGCGCTCTGGATCTGCGACGAAGGCCGCGCGACAGCCGGGGGAGCAGAAGTAGTGTGTTGTCCCCGCGTGCTCGTAGTGCAGGCTCGTGGGCAGGGCGGCAACCGTCATCCCGCAGACCGGATCGATGGCGCTCGGAGGCTCCAACATCGCGTCGGCCTCCCCGGGGGACACCGCGAGCGGCAGGGCCCCGGCAGCCCCGGCGAGCCCCGCCGACCGGAGCCTGAAACGTTCGGCGACGAGTTGCGCGAAGACCGACACCGCGATCTCGCCGGGGGTCCGGCCGCCGAGGTCGAGTCCCGCAGGGTTGAACACCCTGGCGCGTTGCTCGGCGTCGACGTTGAGGGAGGCGAGCACTGCGGCGCCCCGGGTGGGGCTCGCGACGAGCGCGACATAGGGCACCCCCACGCGGAGGGCTGCCTCGAGGGCGGGTTCCTCTTCCCGGCCGTGGGACGCGACGATGAGTGCGGCGTCGTCCCGGCGCGGTGACGTGGCCGTGCCGGGGGCGCCGATCGTCTCGGTGAGCTCGACGTCGAAGCCGAGGTCGACCCCGATCGTGGCGAGGGCCCGCGCGACCGGTGTCGCGCCGACGACGATGACCCGCGGTGCCGGATGCCACGGCTCGAGGAAGATCTCGACAGCGCCCCCGCTGAGGCACGGGTTCCGCACCTCGACAGCGCCGTCCTCCGCCACGCCGGACGGGTCCCCTGGCACGACCCGGAGCAGGACGGGCTCGCGTGCGGCGAGTTGCCTGAGCCCGTAGTACCGAACGGATGCCTCGACGCAGGCACCGCCGACGAACCCGTCGATCCGTCCGGCGGCATCCACAACGGCGGTGTCGCCGGCGTGCGCGCTCGTCGGACGCTGGGCGCGTACGACGGTGGCGCGGACGAACGGCTCGCGGCGTTCGGTGAGTTCGTGCGCCCTGCGGGCGAGGGCGTCCGGAATCGGTGGCATCGGCACGGCAATCAGATCGGCGGGCGGGGACGACCCTGGATGGCCGCCCACACCCGTGCCGGCGTGCACGGCATGTCCATGTGCGTGATCCCGAACGGGGCGAGGGCGTCGACGACCGCGTTGACGATCGCGGGGGGTGAACCGACCGTCGCGGACTCTCCGATGCCCTTCGCTCCGATCGGGTGGTGCGGCGAGGGGGTCACGGTGTACCCGGTCTCCCAGTCCGGCACCTCCATCGCCGTCGGGATGAGGTAGTCCATGAAGGAGCCGCCGAGGTTGTTGCCCGACTCGTCGAATTCGATGAACTGCATGAGCGCCATGCCGACGCCGTCGGTCAGGCCCCCGTGCACCTGCCCCTCGATGATCATCGGGTTGATCCGGGTACCGCAGTCGTCGACGGCGACGAACCGGCGCACCGTGACGTGCCCGGTGCCGGGGTCGACGTCGACGACGCAGATGTAGGCGCCGAAGGGGAAGGTCAGGTTCGGCGGGTCGTAGGTCACTTCGGCGTCGAGGTTGCCGTCGATCCCCTCCGGCAGGGCTACGGTGCCGTATGCGCCCATCGCGATCTCGGCGATGGTCTTGCCGACACTCGGGTCGCCCTTGACGAACCAGCGGCCCTTCTCCCATTCGAGGTCTTCCGGGCGGGTCTCGAGCATGGCGGCGGCGATGAACCGGGCCTTCTCGCGCACCTTGCGGGCGACGAGGGCCACGGCGGCGCCACTGACCGGGGTCGACCGGCTGCCGTAGGTGCCGAGGCCGAACGGCGTCTGGTCGGTGTCGCCGTGCACGACGTCGATGTCCTCCGGCGGGATGCCGATCTCCTCGGCGACGATCTGGGCGAAGGTCGTCTCGTGGCCCTGGCCCTGGCTCTGCACCGAGATGCGTACCACCGCCTTGCCGGTCGGGTGCACGCGCAGTTCCGCGCCGTCGTTCATGCCGAGGCCGACGATGTCCATGTGCTTGCGCGGGCCGGCACCGACCGTTTCGGTGAAGAACGAGATACCGATGCCCATCAGTTCGCCGCGGTCGCGTTTGGCTTGCTGCTCCCGGCGCAGGTCGTCGTACCCGGCCATCTTCATCGAGAGCCGCAGTGCACGCTCGTAGTCGCCGGAGTCGTACTCCCAGCCGGTCTTGTTCGGATAGGGGAACTGCTCCGGCTTGATCAGGTTCTTCAGGCGCAGTTCCGCCGGGTCCATCTCGAGCTTCGCGGCGAGGATGTCGACGAGCCGCTCCACGAGGTAGACGGCCTCTGTGACCCGGAAGGAGCACGCATATGCGACACCGCCGGGCGCCTTGTTCGTGTAGACGCCGGTTACCGAGCAGTGCGCGGCCTGGAGGTCGTAGCTTCCGGTGAAGATGTGGAAGAAGCCGGCGGGGTATTTCGTGGGCTGCGCCGTGGCGTTGAAGGCACCGTGGTCTGCGAGGACGTTGGTGCGCACGGCGAGGATCCTGCCGTCTTTCGTCGCGGCGATCTCGCCCTGCATGATGTAGTCGCGGGCAAAGGAGGTCGACATCAGGTTCTCCGAGCGGTCCTCCATCCATTTCACCGGTTTGCCGGTCACGATCGAGCCGACGACGGCGAGGATGTAGCCCGGGTAGATTCCGACCTTGTTGCCGAAGCCGCCGCCGATGTCGGGGGAGACGATCCGGATCTTGTGCTCCGGGATGCCCGCGACCATGGCGAACAGGGTCCGGTGGGCGTGCGGGGCCTGGCTCGTCTCGTAGAGTGTGAGCTTGCCGGTCACCGCGTCGAAGTCTGCGACGGCGCCGCAGGTCTCCATGGGAGCCGGGTGCGATCGCGGGTAGACGATCTCCTGGCTGACGACGACGTCTGCTGCGGCGAAGACGGCATCCGTCTCGGCCTTGTTGCCTGCCTCCCAGTCGAAGATGTGGTTGTCGGTGCGCCCTTCCATCTCGTCGCGCACGACCGGTGCGTCTGCGTCGAGCGCTTTCCTGGCGTCGACGACAGGCGGGAGCACGTCGTAGTCGACCTCGATGAGTTCGAGTGCGTCCCGGGCGGCGTAGCGGTCCTCCGCGACGACGAAGGCGACCTCCTGGCCCTGGAAGCGCACCTTGTCGGTCACGAGCACCGCCTGCACGTCGGCGGAGAGGGTCGGCGCCCACGCGAGGCCGAGGCCGAGCAGGTCGGCCCCCGTGATGACGGCGACGACGCCCGGGTGGGCGAGGGCTGCGGTCGTGTCGATCGAGACGAGCCGGGCGTGCGCGACCGGTGAGCGCAGGATCGCGCCGTGGAGCATTCCGGGCAGCGTGATGTCGTCGACGTAGTGGCCGCGGCCGCGCACGAAACGGGGGTCTTCCTTGCGTTGCAGCCGGCCGTAGCCGATCGGGCGGCCCTCGTCGTCCGCCGCCGGGTTGGGTGCGTGTTCCTGCAGGATGGTCATGCGGTCACCTCTTCCGGTTCCGTCTGCGAGGCCGGGATCGCCCTGGCCGCTTCCGCGGCGGCGGCGCCCGGTTCCGTGGTCGTGCCCGCCGAGTCGTCGAGCGCTGCGGGGTCGCCACCTGCGGCATCCGCTTCGGTCATGCCCGCCGGGTGGTCTGCTGCCCAGTGCACCGATCGGACGATCGTCGCATAGCCGGTGCAGCGGCAGATCTGCCCCGAGATCGCCCGGCGGATCTCGGTGTCGTCTGGGTGCGGGTTCACGTCGAGGAGAGCGCGGGCGGTGAGCATCATGCCGGGGGTGCAGAACCCGCACTGCAGCCCGTGTTCCTCCATGAAGCCCTGTTGCACGGGGTCGAGGGTGCCACCGGTGGCGAGGCCTTCGACCGTCGTGATCGCATGACCATCGGCCATCGCCGCGAGCACGGTGCACGACTTCACCGGCTGCCCGTCCATGAGCACGACGCAGGTACCGCAGTTGGAGGTGTCGCAGCCCCAGTGGGTTCCGGTGAGCCTCAACACGTCGCGGATGTAGTGCACGAGCAGGACGCGCGGTTCGACCTCGTTGGTCACGTCGGTCCCGTTCACCGTCATGGTGATCTGCATGGATTCAGCCTTCCTGCGGTGTGGTGGGGTGCCCGGTCGCGCCGGCGAACTCCGCGACACGATCTGTCGCGCGGCGCAGGACGCGGCGGGTGAGCTCGTCGGCGAGGTGCCGCTTGTAGTCGACCGGTCCGCGCTGGTCGGCGACCGGGTCAGCCGCGAGTGCTGCGAGGCGGCCGGCCTCGATGAAGAGCTGCTCGCCGGGGCGTTCACCGCGGAGCAGCTCCGTGACCGCGCCGACGGTGCCGTCGAGCCCCACGGCGGTCAGGCCGACGGATGCCTCCGCGATCGTGCCGTCCTCCGCGAACGAGAGCGCGGCTCCTGCCGCGGCGACGGCCCAGTCTCCGACCCTGCGCTCGACCTTTTCGTACGCGCTTCCTGAGCGCGGCCGGATCGGGATGCGCACCTCGCAGAGCAACTCATCCGCGGCGACCGCCGTCTCGTAGGCTCCGCGATGGAACTCGGTCATGGTCAGCATCCGCTCGCCGAGGGGACCGCGAACGATCGCCTCGGCACCGAGCACATCGCAGACGGTCGCGAGGTCCTCCGCAGGATCGGCCTGGCAGAGCGAACCTCCGATCGTGCCGCGATTGCGGACGATCGGGTCTGCGATCACTCGCTCGGCGTCGCCGACGATCGGGAAGAGCGCGGCGATCTCAGCGGACTCGAGGAGGGTCGTGTGCCGAGTGAGGGCGCCGATCCGCAACCGGTCTCCGTCCCGCAGCACGAAGTCGAGTTCGAACAGGTCGTTGATGTCGATGAGCCATTCCGGCCTGGCCAGCCGGAGCTTCATCATCGGCAAGAGGCTGTGACCTCCCGCGATGATGCGGGCCTCGGGGCCGTGCCGGGACAGCAGTGCGATGGCGTCGTCGACCGTGTCGGCGCGGGCGTATTCGAATGGTGCCGGAATTTGCACGGACCCTCCCCATTGAGGCATGCCCTGCGGAATGGGGGGCACTGGATGCCACACATAGTGGCCCCGGGCCCCAGCGAAGTCAATGACCCGCCGATCGGGCATTTCCTTTCGGTTCATGGCAAAGACCTAGACAATGCACAGGCTTCGGATTAATCTGCCAGCGTCGGCACCCGTGTGTGTGCCGGCCCCCGGGAGACGCTGTGCATCACACGTTCTCTCCGCGGTGCTTGACAACATGCAACCGTCATCTGCTCTCGGCGTACCTGCGCAGCGCTTGTCTTCCGGTGCTTCTGTCCCAGCGGTCGTGGCGAGAGCCGATCGTGAAGAGAACAGAGATCATGACCAGGACACTGCACGGAACAGGACTGCACGGAACGGCACGGCACGGAACAGCACGGCACGGAACAGGACTACGCAGGCGGCTCCTCGCGGGGGTGGCGTGCGCCTCCCTCGCGGTGGCGTTCTTCGGCGCCACCCCGGCATCGGCCGGACAGGGATCCGGACACGGCGACGGCGACGGGGAAGGAACAGGCGCGCCGGTGACGCTCGCGGAGGGCCTGCTCGGCCCGCTCAGCCTCGAGGTCGGCCGGCACAACACCGTCTACGTCAGCCAGAACTTCGCCGGCGAACTCACGAGGGTGGCCCGCGACGGAACGACAGCGACCATCGCGAGCGCCCCGGGCGACGAGATCTCCGCGGTCACCGCGCGGAAGGGCACCGTCTACTACGCCCGGGTGGCGCAGGACCACAGCGCGGCCACGCTCAGGTCCATCGCGCCGGACGGCACCGACGCACAGCTCGCCGACATCTGGGCCTACGAGAATTCGGCGAACCCGGACCAGGACAACAGCTACGGGTTCGTCGACCTCGACCCGGCGTGTGCCGCCCAGTTCGATCCGGCCCAGCCGCCGTTCATTCCGGCGGCGTACACGGGGGTCGTCGACACGCACCCGTACGCGTCGCTCGCCCTCTGGAACGGGGTGTACGTCGCGGATGCCGGCGGGAACGCGATCCTGCACGTCGACTGGGACGGCACGGTGTCCACCACCGCGGTTCTTCCGCCGAGCGACCCGATCACGATCGATGCGGCGATGATCGCGGATATCGGTTTCCCCGCCTGTGCAGCCGGGCACGACTACCGCTTCGAACCGGTTCCGACGGATGTCGAGCTCGGCCCGGACGGTTGGCTCTACGTCACGTCGCTCCCAGGCGGGCCGGAGGACGCGAGCCTCGGCGCGCGCGGCTCGGTGTACCGGGTCGATCCGGACTCCGGTGACGTCGAACTCGTCGCGACCGGGTTCGTCGGTGCGACGGGCCTCGCGGTCTCGCAGGACGACGGCACGATCTACGTCGCCGAGCTGTTCGGGGGTCCGGACGGCACCGGCCAGGTGTCGGTGCTCGATTCCGGTTCGGACACGCCGAGTGCGCTCGTGGCGGTGTCGCAGCCGGCCGCGATCGAGTTGCGCCACGGTGCGCTCTACCTCACGACGGATGCGATCAGTCCGGACGCGAACGGAGCGCCGACCCCGGTCGGCAAACTCGTGCGCATCCCGCTGACGGGTGGCCACGCCGCGAGCGACTCCCTCGACGACACGACAGACTGACCCTCGCCGCCCACCCGGCCCTCCCGGTCCGGGTGGGCCGGGTGCGGGGATCAGGCAGGGGCCGGGCAGCAGGCAGGGCCGGCAGCAGACCGGCAGGTGCTACGGATCGGGGGTGAAGCGGTAGCCCATTCCGGCCTCCGTGAGCAGATAGCGCGGATGCGCCGGGTCGGGTTCGAGCTTCTTGCGCAGCTGGGCGAGGTAGAGGCGCAGGTAGCCGGAGTCCGTCGTGTGGTGCGGACCCCAGATGTCCGTCAGCAGCGACTGCCGGGAGACGAGCTTCCCCGGGTTGCGCAGCAGGAACTCGAGGATGCGCCACTCGGTGGGGGTGAGCCGGATGGCCTCGGGTTTTCCGGGAGCGCCCCCGGAACCCGTGCCCGTGCGCACGACGCTCCGTGCCGAGAGGTCGACGGCGATCGTGCCGAGCATGATCACCGGTTCGGCACCGGAGTCGACCGGGCCGAGCCTCCGGGTGAGCGCGCGGATCCTGGCGAGCAGTTCGTCGATGGAGAACGGCTTCGTGACGTAGTCGTCCGCTCCCGCATCGAGAGCGTCGACCTTGTCGGCGGCGCCGCTGCGCCCTGAGACGACGAGGATCGGCACCTGGGTCCAGCCGCGCAGGCCGGCGATGACCTCGATCCCGTCGAGGTGCGGCATTCCGAGGTCGAGCATCACGAGGTCGGGATGCTCATGCGCTGCAGCGGCGAGGGCCTCAGCGCCGTCCCTGGCGGTCACGACGTCGTACCCGCGCGCGCCGAGGGTGACCCGCAGCGCACGCAGGATCTGCGGGTCGTCGTCTGCGATCAGGATCTTCACTCAGGTCTCCTCATCAGTGCCAGTGCCAGTGCCAGTGCCCGTGCCCGTGGCTGCGGCCGTGCCGGCTGTCTGGCCCGCCGGCGCTGCGGGGTCGAATGCGGGCAGGGCGATGACCATCGTCAGCCCGCCGCCCGGGGTGTCCTCCGCCTCGAGCCGACCGCCCATGCCCTCGGTGAATCCCTTCGCGAGTGCGAGGCCGAGGCCGAGGCCGGTCAGGTTGTCGGTGTCGCCGAGGCGCTGGAACGGAAGGAAGACCTCATCGCGCCGGTCGGCGGGAATGCCGGGCCCGCGGTCCATGATCCGCAGTTCGACGACGCCGCCGAATTCGCTCGCCGAGACGAGCACGCGCCCGCCCGTCGGCGAGAAGCGGATGCCGTTGGCCAGCACGTTCACGACGACCCGCTGCAGGAGTCCGGCATCGGCGAGCATCGGCGGCAGCCCGGGAGGGAGCTCGAGTTCAACCGTGTCCGGCCCGACGCCGAGCTCATCGAGTGCGGGGAGCACGACGTCCGCAGCGTCGACGGGGCCCAGGGAGACCGCGAGGGCACCGGCCTGCACCCGGCTGACGTCGAGGAGGTTCGTGACGAGGCCGGCCAGCGACTCGAGACTCTCTTCGGCCGTCTCGAAGAGCTCCTCCCTGTCGGCGGGCGACAGCGTGAGTTCGGCCGAGCGCAACCCGCTGATAGCGGCTGTCGCAGCGGAGAGCGGCCGCCGCAGGTCGTGACCGACGGCGGCGAGAAGGGCGCTGCGCATCCGGTCGGCCTCGGCGAGCGGTCCGATCGCACTGGCCGTCTCTGCGAGGTCGCTGTGTTCGAGCGCGGCGTCGAGCTGGGTCGCGATCACGCCGAGCAGTCGTCGCTCGGACGCTGCGAGGTCGCGTCCGGAGAGCTCGAGGGTGCCCCGGGTGCCGACGGGGACCGTTGCGAGGGGGGTGTCCGGGCCGGCCTGGGCGGGCGAGCCGTCGGAGTACAACAACGTCCCGCCCGCGAACAGGCGCACCCCGGTGAGGTTGAAGGCCTCGCGGGTCCTGGCGACGAGCGCGGGAACGGCGTCCTCGCCGCGGAGCACGCTGCCGGCAACGGTGGCGAGGAGTTCTGACTCACCCGCGGCGCGCTGGGCGCTGCGGCTTCGTCGGGCGGCGAGGTCGACGACGTAGCTGACGACGCCCGCGTTGGCCAGGTACAGGACGAGCGCGAGGGCGTGTGCGGGTTCGGCGATCGTGACGGTGTAGAGCGGGTTCACGAAGAAGTAGTCGAGGGTGAGCCCGGAGAGCAGCGCGGCGAACAGGGCAGGCCAGAGTCCGCCGACGAGGGCGACGACGATGACGAGGAGTTGATAGCTGAGCACCTCGCTCGTGATCGATTCCTCGCTGTGGGTCGCCACGAGGAGCGCGGTGAGCAGCGGACCGCCGACGACGGCGAGGCCGAGGCCGGCCAGCCGTCTGCGGAGGCTCAGTGCACCGCCGATCCGGGGGAGGCGCATCCGCTCGCCCGCGGCGGAGTGCGTGACGACGTGCACGTCGATGTCTCCGGACTCCCTGACGACCGTCGTGCCGATTCCCGGCCCGCTGAAGGCCGCCTTGAGCCGGGTACGCCTGCTCACACCGATCACGAGCTGGGTCGCATTCGAGGCCCTGGCGAATTCGACGAGGGCGGTCGGGACGTCGTCGCCGACGAGCTGGTGGTAACTGCCGCCGAGTTTCTCAACGAGGGCCCGCTGGGCCGCGAGCGCGCCGGGGTGTGCGGAGCGGAGTCCGTCCTGGCTGATCACGTGCACGGCGAGGAGCTCGCCCCCGGCTGCGCGCCCGGCGATCCGTGCCCCGCGGCGCAGCAGCGTCTCGCCCTCCGGCCCGCCGGTGAGCGCGACGACGACACGTTCGCGGGCTTCCCACTTGCTGTCGATGCCGTGTTCGGCCCGGTAGTTCTTGAGTGCCGTGTCGACCTCGTCGGCGAGCCAGAGTAAAGCGAGCTCGCGCAGGGCGGTGAGATTGCCGAGTCGGAAGTAATTCGACAGGGCGGCGTCGATCCTGGCGGCGGGATAGACGTGGCCCTCGGCGAGCCGGTCGCGCAGGGACTGCGGGGCGAGATCGATCACCTCGACCTGATCCGCGGCACGCAGCACGCTGTCCGGGAGGGTTTCGCGCTGGGGGACACCCGTGATCTGCTGCACGACGTCGTTGAGCGACTCGATGTGCTGGATGTTGACCGTCGAGATGACGTCGATGCCCGCGTCGAGGATGGACTGGACGTCCTGCCACCGTTTGTCGTGGGCGAGTCCGGGGGCGTTGGTGTGGGCGAGCTCGTCGACGAGTGCGATCGCGGGTGCGCGATCGAGGACAGCATCCAGGTCGAGGTCGGTGAGTTCGATCCCGCGGTGCCGCCTGACGAGGCGCGGCACGACCTCGAGTCCTTCGAGCATCGCGGCCGTCGCAGGGCGGTCGTGGGTTTCCACGACCGCGACGACGACGTCCTTGCCCTCTGCGTGCAGCCGCCTGCCCTCTTCGAGCATGGCGTAGGTCTTGCCGACGCCCGGTGCGGCACCGAGCAGCACCCGCAGTCGACCGCGTTTCATGTCACGCCTTTCAGCCCTGGCCGGGCAGCGCCGCGAGGGCGAGGTTCAGTTGGAGCACGTTGACGGTGGGTTCGCCGAGGAAACCAAGGTCCCGTCCCTGAATCCTAGACTCGACCAGGGCGCTGACCGTCGCGACCGGAAGGCCGCGGGCCGCCGAGACCCTGTTCACCTGGATCCGGGCGTACTCCGCGCTGATCTGGGGATCAAGACCCGACGCGGATGCCGTGAGCGCGTCAGCGGGGATCTGGGCGGCGGTCACGCCGTCGGATCCCTCGATTGCGGACGTCCGGTCGGCGATCGCGGCGATCAGGTCCGCGTTCTCCGGACCGAGGTTACTGCCGCCGGAGGCCGCCGCATCGTAGCCGTCGCCCGCTGCGGATGGCCGGGACTGGAACCACTCCGGAAGGGCCGCTCCCTGGGCATCCGTGAATGACTGGCCGATCAGCGAGGAGCCGACCGCTCCAGAACCCCCCTGGATGAGGGAACCGTTGGCCTGGTTCGGCAGGGCGACCTGCCCGAAGGCCATGATCGCGAGGGGATAGGCGACACCGAGGATGACGGTGAAGACGAGCATGGCGCGAAGGGCGACGCCGTACTGGCGGGCCGAGCTGCGAGGGGAACTCATGGTGACGTTGTCCGTTTCCGTGGAAGTGAGGTTGGGGAGAGGTCCGGCGGGTCAGAAACCGGGGAGCAATGCGACGAAGAGGTCGACGAGCTTGATCCCGAGGAACGGTGCGATCACACCACCCAGGCCGTAGATCAGCAGGTTGCGGCTGAGCACGCTCGCGGCGGCGGCCGGACGGTAGGTGACTCCGCGAAGCGCGAGCGGGATCAGTACAACGATGATGATCGCGTTGAAGATGATGGCGGACAGGATCGCCGAGGCTGGCGAGTGCAGCTGCATCACGTTCAGCACGGCGAGGCCGGGGAAGACTCCTGCGAACATGGCCGGGATGATCGCGAAGTACTTGGCGATGTCGTTGGCGATCGAGAAGGTGGTGAGGGCGCCGCGGGTGATCAGAAGCTGTTTGCCGATTCGGACGATATCGATGAGCTTCGTCGGGTCAGAGTCGAGGTCGACCATATTGCCGGCCTCCTTCGCGGCGCTGGTGCCGGTGTTCATCGCGACCCCGACGTCGGCCTGGGCGAGTGCCGGTGCGTCGTTCGTTCCGTCGCCCGTCATGGCGACGAGATTGCCGCCCTCCTGCTCACGCCGGATGAGGGCGAGCTTGTCCTCTGGGGTGGCCTCGGCGAGGAAGTCGTCGACGCCGGCTTCCGCTGCGATCGTCTTGGCGGTCAGCGGGTTGTCGCCGGTCACCATGATCGTGCGGATGCCCATGCTGCGCAGTTCGGCGAATCGTTCGGCGATTCCCTCCTTGACGATGTCCTTGAGGTACACCACTCCCAGGATCCGCCGCGCCCCGGGTCCAAGGTCCGCCGAGTTGTCCGCCGTGTTGCCCGCAGCGCTGCCCTCGGCCACGACGAGGGGGGTGCCGCCCAGTTCTGAGATCCGTTCGACGGTCGCGTTCAGGTCGTCGAGGATCGTCGACTCGACGTTCGTGGTTTCGCTCACCCAGGCGAGCACGGCGGAGCCGGCGCCCTTGCGCACGAAGGAGCCGTCGGGCAGGTCGATCCCGCTCATCCGGGTCTGCGCCGTGAAGGGCACCACGACGGCGTCGAGGATTCCCGGATTCCCGAACCCGGTTTCGATGGCGAGGTCGACGATCGATTTGCCCTCTGGGGTCGGGTCGCTCAGGGAGGACAGTGCTGCTGCGTTGATGAGTTCGCCTCTGTCGACCCCGGCGAGCGGGGTGAACTCCCGTGCCTGCCGGTTGCCGTAGGTGATCGTGCCGGTCTTGTCGAGGAGCAGGATCGTGACGTCGCCTGCCGCCTCGACTGCGCGTCCCGACATGGCCAGCACGTTGCGCTGCACGAGCCGGTCCATTCCTGCGATGCCGATCGCGGAGAGCAGGGCGCCGATCGTGGTCGGGATCAGGCAGACGAGCAGGGCGACGAGGACGGGCAGGCTCACGGCGGCGGCGGAGTATCCCGCGATGGGGTTGAGGGTGAGGGTGACGACGAGGAACACGATCGACAGGCTCGCGAGCAGGATGTTGAGCGCGAGCTCGTTCGGGGTCTTCTGCCGGGAGGCGCCCTCGACAAGGGCGATCATGCGGTCGACGAAGGTCTCGCCCGGCTTGCTCGTGATGCGGACGACGATCCGGTCGGAGAGCACCCGGGTGCCGCCGGTGACGGCGCTCCGGTCGCCGCCGGACTCACGAACGACGGGTGCGGATTCACCGGTGATCGCGGACTCGTCGATCGACGCGATGCCCCAGACGATGTCGCCGTCTCCGGGGACGAGCTCCCCGGCGGTCACGATCACGGTATCGCCCAGTGTCAGGTCGGCGGAGGAGACGGCGGAGACGGTGGCCCGTTCGGCCGCGGCATCCGCTGCCTCGTCGTAGCCGGCCACGAGGTTGGCGATCGTGCTCGTTCGGGTCTGGCGGAGGCTGTCGGCCTGCGCCTTGCCGCGGCCCTCGGCGACGGCTTCCGCGAGGTTCGCGAAGATCACGGTGAGCCAGAGCCAGAATGCGATGCCGACGGTGAAACTCGCCGGTACGTCGCCGCCGCCCGAACGGGCCGGTCCGCCGAGGAAGGGTTCGACGATCGCGAGCAGCGTGGTGAGCGCGGCACCGACCTCGACGATGAACATGACGGGGTTCCGCCACATCAGCCGGGGGTCGAGCTTGCGCGCCGCCATCGGGAGTGCAGCGACGAGCTGGGCAAGGTTGATCGCGCTCGATGCGCGTTTCCGCGGATGTTCTCCAGCGGGCGCTCGGCCCTCGCCCCGTGGAGAGGTGGATGCTTCGGTGACTGTCGACATGATTACTGCTGCCCTTCCGTCGGGGAGTCCGGCGTGAGTGGTGACAAGGAGAGGAACGGGGGAGCCTGGGTGCCGGAGGCGGTGGTCATGGCTACTGCAGCCCTTCCGCGAGCGGACCCAGCGCGAGCACCGGGAAGTACGTGAGCGCCGTGATGATGACCGTCACGCCGACGAGCAGCCCGACGAACTGCATGCGGTGGGTCGGCAGGGTGCCGCGCGTCGCAGGAACGGTGTCCTGGGCGGAGAGGGCTCCGGCGAGGGCGAGCACGAGGACGATCGGCAGGAAACGGCCGAGGAGCATGGCAACGCCCAGCGCCGTGTTGAACCACGGCGTGTTGGCCGTCAGTCCCGCAAAGGCGGAACCATTGTTGTTGGCCGCGGAGGTGAAGGCGTAGAGCACTTCGGAGAGACCGTGCAGCCCGGGGTTCCAGATGGAGGTGCCCTCGACATCCGCTCGCACGGCGGGGATCGCGAAACTCAGGGCCGTTCCGGCGAGGACGAGGGTCGGGGTCACCAGGATGTAGAGGCTGGCGATCTTGATCTCGCGCGGGCCGATCTTCTTGCCGAGGTATTCGGGAGTGCGGCCGACGAGCAGGCCGGCGATGAAGACCGTGATCACGGCGAGGATGAGCATTCCGTAGAGCCCGGACCCCGTGCCGCCGGGGGCGACCTCGCCGAGCATCATGTTGAGCATCGGCATCAGGCCCCCGAGGGCCGTGAAGGAGTCGTGCATCGAGTTCACGGCACCGGTCGAGGTGAGGGTCGACGCCGTCCCGAAGATGGCGGACCCGATAATGCCGAAGCGCTGTTCCTTGCCCTCCATGGCGCCACCCGCTGCGAGTGGGGCCGTTCCGGCACCGCCGAGCTCGAAGAGGGTGAGCGCGGTGAGGGAGACCACGAAGATGGCGGCCATCGCTCCGAGAATGGCATAGCCCTGTCGTTTGTCGCCGACGATCGTGCCGAAGGTGCGGGGCAGGCTGAACGGGATCGCGAGCATGAGAACGATCTGGAACATGCTCGTCCACGCGGTCGGGTTTTCGAACGGATGCGCCGAGTTCGCGTTGAAGAATCCGCCGCCGTTCGTGCCGAACATCTTGATCGCCTCCTGCGAGGCCACCGGCCCGCCCGGTATGGACTGGGTGGCGCCCGTGATCGTGGTGACGTCCGTGAAGCCGGTGAGGTTCTGGATGACGCCGCCGGCGAGGAGGACGAGCGCGGCGAGAATCGCCACAGGGAGCAGCAGGCGCAGTACCCCGCGGGTCAGGTCGACCCAGAAATTGCCGATCGTGCCGGTCCGGCGCTGAGCGAAACCGCGCACCAGGGCGATCGCAACGGCGATGCCGACCGCGGCGGATACGAAGTTCTGCACGGCGAGGCCGAGCATCTGCACCGAATAGCCCATGGTCACGTCGGGTGAATAGGACTGCCAGTTCGTGTTGGTCACGAATGAGACGGCCGTGTTGAACGACAGGCCCGACGGGATGGCCGGAAAGCCCAGGGAATAGGGCAGTACCGCCTGGGCTCGCTGAATGACGTAGACGAAAAGCACGCCGATGAGGGAAAAGGCGAGCACGCTGCGCAGGTAGGACTGCCAGGTCTGCTGCGACCGGGGATTGACCCCGACCAGGCGATAGAAGCCGCGCTCGACCCGGTTGTCACGCGGCGACTGGTAGAACGCCGCCATGTAGTCGCCCAGGGGGCGATAGATGAGGGCGAGGACAAGCGCAAGGGTGAGCGCCTGGAGAACGGCGAACCAGAGGTCCATCAGAACCTTTCCGGCTTCACGAGCGCGAGCACGAGGTAGGCCAGGGCCGCGACGGCGAGGAGGGCGCCGAGCAGGTCGAAGACGATCACAGTTTCTCGACTCCCTTGGCCACGAGGCCGATCAGGGCGAACACGGCGATCACGCCGAGAACGTAGACGATGTCAAGCACGAGGTCGGGCACAGGAGAACTCCATCCACACGGTGACCGCGCCGGTGCAGGCGCGGGTATCCCGGGGTCGGAACCGGGGTACTCCACAGGATTACGCCGGATTCGGGGCGGAGAATGGGGTCCTCACGGTATCCATACGGCGCACCGGCGGAACCTAACGGTTTCTCTGCGCTGGTGCGCGCTCCCGTGCAATGTGCGCGGTCGCTCGTCGCAGCGAGGGTCGTCGGTGCGCGCTGGCAGAATGGAAGGCGTGTACATACTGGTCGGTCGAAGGGGGAACGGGGAGTTCCTCGTCGAGGTGCTGAACGCCGGGGGTGTGACTCTCGGTGCCGCCCGCCCGGTGTCGGCGGACGACTTCCCCGGGTATGTGCTCCAGGAGGAACCCGGGTCGCCGCGCTGGCTCTGGGAGGACACCGCGAGCATCTACCCGGTCCTGCTCGAGGCCGGCGTCCGCGTCGAACGTGCCCACGACCTGCGGCTCTGCCACGCGATCCTGCGCCACTCCGTCCTCACCGCCGCGAGCGACCTCGCAACGGCGGCACCGAGCCGGTGGGATGCCGCCCTCGCCATCGTCGCGGAGACCCGCGATCCCGGAGCCACGCTTTTCGAACTGCTCGGAGAGGACATCGATCCCGCCGGAGAAGCGGACGCGGGCTTCACGGACGCCGGTGCCGAGTTCCGGCGCCAGCTCACGGCCGTCGCCGAGAGCGAGGAGCCGGGGCGGCTGCGCCTGCTGCTCGCCGCGGAGTCCGCCGGCGCGCTCATCGCCGCCGAGATGCGCTTCGCCGGACTGCCCTGGCGCACCGACGTGCACGACGAGCTGCTGACCAGGGTCCTCGGTCCGAGGGTCGGCCCCGGGATCCGGCCGGCGCTCCTCGAAAAACTGGTCGGACGCATCCGCCTGGCACTCGGAGACCCCCTCGTCAACCCGGACTCCCCGCCCGAGCTCACCCGCGCCCTGCGCCGGGCCGGACTCGCCGTGACCTCGACCCGGGCCTGGGAACTCAAGGAGCTCGACCATCCCGTGATCGAGCCCCTGCTCGAGTACAAGAAGCTCGCCCGGCTGCTGAGCGCCAACGGCTGGTACTGGATGGACACCTGGATCGTCGACGGTCGCTTCCACCCGGAGTACCTGCCGGGCGGCGTCGTGACCGGCCGGTGGGCGACCCGGGGCGGGGGAGCCCTGCAACTGCCCAAGCAGGTGCGCGGTGCTGTTGTCGCGGACTCGGGCTGGAAGCTCGTCGTCGCGGATGCCGCCCAGCTGGAACCGCGCATCCTCGCGGCGCTCTCGAGCGACACGGCCATGGCGGATGCCGGCCGTGGCACGGACCTCTACGCCGGCATCGTCGCGAGCGGCGTCGTCGAGACCCGCGCCCACGCCAAGGTGGCCATGCTCGGCGCGATGTACGGTGCGACGACGGGGGAGAGCGGGCGGTTGCTGCCCCGGCTCGCGCGGGCGTATCCGCGGGCACTCGCGTTGACCGAGACAGCCGCGCGCGCAGGCGAGCGCGGCGACCAGGTCACGACCAGGCTGGGCCGGTCCTCGCCGCCTCCCGGAGAAGAATGGTATGCCGCGCAGTCTCTGGCTTCGTCGGAGGGAGCCGGCGATGCCGATGAGCGGAGGGCGCGCACCCAGGCCAGGGACTGGGGTCGTTTCACGCGCAACTTCGTGGTGCAGGGGAGTGCGGCCGAGTGGGCGTTGTGCTGGATGGCGGAAATCCGGCGGGAACTCCGGAGACTGGCGTCGGACGTCGGCGCAGATGCCGGATCCGGGTTGGAGCCCCGGTCTCCTTCCCGGGCTCCTTCCGGGTCTTCTTCCGGGTCCCGTTCCGGTCGGGGCGGTGTCGTGTTCGCCGATATCCCGCACCTGGTGTTCTTCCTCCACGACGAGGTCATCGTGCATACCCCGGAGCATCTGGCGGCCAGGGTCGCGACCATTATCGAAGATGCCGCGGCCACGGCGGGGAGGCACCTGTTCGGCACCTTCCCTGTCGATTTCCTGCTGACCGTCGCCACCGTCGACAACTACGGCGACGCGAAATAGCGCCCGCCGCGGCAATAAACCCGGGCCCGTGACCGTTGCACTGAAGACACTCACACGACGGGATGGCGCAGGCATGACACAGCAGGTAGAGCAGGGCAGCACAGACCAGGACCGGACGGACGCCGCACTCGCACAGCTCGCCGAATTCCGGGACGCACGCTCCCGCGCGGTCGTCGGCCCGCGCGGCAACCTCGCCCTCGTGAACACCCAGTGGATCACCGGTGACCCCGCGGTCGGCCAGCCGGTCTGGGGCGTCCCCGGGCTCTGGGCGCCGCTCCCCGCTGGGGTGTCCGGGCTCGCGCTGACAGCGGCAGCGAGCGAGGGGATCACCGTCGACGGTGACGTGGTCGACGGATCGGTGCTCGTGGCCGGACTCGACGCGATGCAGCCCTCGAGCATCCGCTTCAGCGACACGCTCACGGGAACGGTGATCGCCGGCGAAGACGGCGGGTATGCCCTCCGGGTCTGGGACGCCGCCTCCGAGGGAATCCGCGATTTCGGCCGGATCGATGCATTCCGCTACGATCCGGACTGGGTGGTCGAGGCGACGTTCACGCCGATCCCCGGGCGGGGTGAGGTCAGCATCGCACACCTGCAGGATGAGGGACGGACCCGCCAGCGCGCCCTGCCCGGCGAGATCACCTTCACCAGGGATGGCATCGACTACAACCTCGTTGCCTTCGAGGACGGGCCGAGCCTGCTCCTCGTGTTCGCCGACGCGACCAACGGGGTCAGCACCTACAGCGTCGGCCGATTCCTGCGCGTCTCACCGGAGGGCGACGGAACGATTCGCCTCGACTTCAACCGGGCCTACCTGCCGCCGTGCGCCTTCAGCTACAACTTTAACTGCCCGATCGCACCTGCCCAGAACCGACTCACCATCCCGATCGAGGCCGGCGAGCGCATGGTCCTGGCCACGGACGGCACGCCGCTGCACGACTGAACCGATCGTCTCGACTTTCGGCGAAGTCGTCCACGGGCTGCATCGTCCACGGGCTGCGTCTCATACTTCTTCCGGACTGGACGCCGTGATCGAGCTATGCTGCCACCGCCGGCCGCCGGCCGCGCCGTGGCTTCTGAAGATTGAGACCGTGCCCGAACTCGCCTGGGGCGGCGGCCAGCGTGCGCTCCGTGCTCTCGAGCCAGGCCAGTGCCGCGGTCGCGAGGGCATGCCGCGCCCCCGCGCCGAGCAGGTCCTGCCCGGCGCCCGGCCGGAGCTCCCCGCCGTGCGCCCCGGCGACGGTGGAGTCGCTTCCTGCGCCGGGACCGGAGTCCGCAAGGTCGGACTCCCAGTGCGTGCGATAGCGGGCGATGATGCCGAGAACGTCCGTATCAGGGAGTGACGACGCGAGCAGCACCCGGTCGACGAGGTCGTTCCACTCCTCGCCGACGGCGCTCTCCGTCGCGGTCAGCCAGGCAGATGCTTCGCTCAATCCGGACGAGGTCGCCCGGTATAGGGGGAGTCCGTCGTCAGTGGTCCCTGCCGATTCCACGACTCCCTGTTTCACGAGTCGCTCGAGAGTGCCGTAGACCTGGCCGGCGTTCACGTTCCGGCGACCGGCCGTACGGGAACTGAGTTCAGCGTGAAGCTGGAATCCGTATGCCGGACCGATCGACAGGATCACAAGCAGACAACTGCGTACCGACACCGGGCCTCCGAAGCGAGAGATAGCTATACCGAGTATAGCGAACCGGTCCACGGGAAAACGCGCGGGAACCGGTTGAACTGGTGGGATCAAATAACCCGATCTTCCTTGAATACCCACAGGCGGCTGAGGCATAATCCAAGGAGACGGCAGCAATTCCGTCGTAGCGACAAGTTCACACTCGCTTGCATCGTATTGAATCCGCAGTTCTGAGGTCGTTGGGGAAGACGCACCTCACAGAACGGAGAAAATCGATGACAGCAATACCTGCGCGCCGGCCACCAACTGCGCGAGGGGTGCTTTTGGTGCATTCGTCGCCACGGGCACTCAGCCCGCATGTGGAGTGGGCGGTCGGTCGCGCCCTCGGCGAGGCCGTCAACTTCGACTGGTCCGATCAGCCGGTGCTCACGGGTTCCCAGCGCGCCGAATACCACTGGGAGGGCGCACCAGGGACCGGCGCGTGCCTCGCATCCGCGCTGCTCGGATGGGACCACTTGCGCTTCGAAGTGACCGAGGACGCCGGGTTCGGCGTCGATGGCGGGCGGTGGCTGCACACGCCGGAGCTCGGCATTTTCTTCGCCCAGACCGACACCGTCGGGAACATCGTGATCCCGGAAGACCGGATTCGCTACGCCATGGAATCCGCCGGCGCGAACGCCGTCGAACTGCATCGCGAACTGCGCCTCGCCCTCGGGCAGGCCTGGGACGACGAACTCGAACCCTTCAGGCACGCGAGCGACTTCAATTCCGTGGTCTGGCTGCACAAGGTCGGCTGACAGTCCTGATTCGCACAAGGCCGGGGAAAGAGACACCTGGCGGAAACGAGAAAAGGCGGAAACGAGAACAGGCCCGACCCCGGGGGGTCGAGCCTGTTACTGATAGACGTCCGAAGGGACCGAGCTTGTCGACTAGACCGAGCGGAAGGCCACGACGGCGTTGTGGCCGCCGAATCCGAACGAGTTGCTGATCGCGAGCAGGTTGCCGCCGGGCAGGGTGCGCGGTGAGGTCACGACGTCGAGCGGAATGGCCGGGTCCTGCTCGACGAGGTTGATCGTCGGCGGGGCGGTCCGCGTCGAGAGCGCCATCACGGTGAAGAACGCCTCGATCGCACCTGCACCACCGAGCAGGTGCCCGGTGGATGCCTTCGTCGCGGAAACGGGGATGCCCTCGAGCAGGTCGCCGAACACGCGACGGAGTGCGTTGTACTCAGCGATGTCCCCGACTGGCGTGCTTGTCGCATGCGCATTGATGTGGGCGACATCACTGAGATCGGCACCCGCGTTGCGGATGGCGGTGACCATGGCCCGGGCGGCCGCCGATCCCTCGGGGTCGGGAGCCGTGATGTGGTACGCGTCACTCGTGACGGCACCGCCGAGCAGTTCGGCGTAGATGTGCGCACCGCGGGCCTTGGCGTGTTCTTCGGTTTCGACGACGAGTGCTGCTGCACCCTCGCCGAGCACGAAGCCGTCGCGTGACACGTCGTACGGGCGTGAGGCATGGGCCGGGTCGTCGTTCCGCTTGGACAACGCCTGCATCGCCGCGAACGACGCGATCGGCAGTGGGTGGATCGCGGCTTCCGAGCCACCGGCGATGACGACGTCCGCGCGGCCGGCCTGCAGCCGGTCATAGGCGTTGACGAGGGACTCGGTGCTCGACGCGCAGGCGGAGACGACGGTCGTGATACCGGCGCGGGCGTGCAGGTCCATGCCGATTGCCGCGGCGGGACCGTTCGGCATCAGCATCGGGACGGTCATCGGCAGCACGCGGCGTGGGCCGCGTTCGCGCAGGGTGTCCCAGGCGTCGAGGAGGGTCCACACGCCGCCGATGCCGGTGGCCCAGTCGACGGCGAGCCGGTCGGCTTCGACCTCGGGAGATCCGGCATCCGCCCAGGCCTCGCGGCCGGCGATCAGCGCGAACTGGCTCGAGGGGTCGAGACGCTTGATCTCGTGCCTGGCGAGGACCTCGCTGGCGGGGACCCGCGCCTGCGCGGCGAAGGTGATCGGCAGCTGGGTGCGTGCGACCCATTCCTGCTCGAGGGTGGTGGCGCCGGACTCGCCGCTCAACAGCGCAGCCCAGGTCTCGGCGGCAGTGCCTCCGAGAGGGGAGGTCGCACCGATTCCGGTGATAACGATCTTCTTGGTCATATGCAACTCTCCGTGGTACATCAAAACGGCGGGCGGAGCCCACAGCCCAGGCCGGTCGGCGATGCCGGCCGGCCTGGGCTCGTTAGTTTTAGTCCTGGGCCTTGACGATGAAGTCGACGGCGTCGCCGACGGTCTTAAGGTTCTTGACCTCTTCGTCGGGGATCTTCACGTCGAACTTCTCTTCTGCGTTGACGACAATGGTCATCATCGAGATGGAATCGATGTCGAGGTCGTCGGTGAACGACTTACCCATCTCAACCGTGTCAGCCGCAATGCCGGTCTCATCATTGATGAGCTCAGCGAGGCCGGACAGTACTTCTTCGGTGGACAATGCCATTTTTTTCTCCTTGGGGTGTCTCGTATGACCGAGATTCAGTTTAGAGGCGGTACGGGAAAACTACGGGAGCACGACGACCTGCGCGCCGAACACCAGTCCGGCTCCGAAGCCGATCTGCAGGGCGAGACCGCCACTGAGCTCAGGGTGTTCGGCAAGCAGGGTGTGCGTGGCGATCGGGATCGACGCCGACGAGGTGTTCCCCGTTGTGGCGATATCGCGCGCGATGACGACGGACTCGGGGAGCTTGAGCAGCTTCGCGAACTCGTCGATGATGCGCATGTTGGCCTGGTGCGGGATGAAGGCCGCGAGGTCGGCACTGGTCACGCCGGCGGCCTCGAGGGCCTGCTTGGCGACCTTGGCCATGTCCCAGACCGCCCAGCGGAAGACTGTCTGGCCCTCCTGGCGGAGCGTGGGCCACTCGGATTCACCGCGGTGGTATTCCTGCAGGGTGTGATTCATCTGGATCGCGCCGGCCTTGGAACCGTCGGACCCCCAGACGGTGCTCGAGATACCGGGGTAGTCGCTCGGACCGATCACGACGGCGCCTGCGCCGTCGCCGAGGAGGAACGAGATGCTGCGGTCGGTCGGGTCAACGAGGTCGGAGAGCTTTTCGGCCCCGACGACGAGCGCGTAGTGAGCGACACCGGTGCGGATGAGGGCGTCGGCCTGGGCCACGGCATATGCGTAACCGGCACAGGCGGCGTTGATGTCGTAGGCAGCGGCCGGGTTGGCGCCGACCTTGTCGGCGAGGACGGCGGCCATCGACGGGGTCTGGCGGCCGTTGCTGATGGTGGCGACGATGACGGCGTCGATCAGGGTCGGGTCGATGCCGGACTTCTCGATGGCCTCGGTGGCGGCAACGACGGCGAGGTCGACGGCCTGGACGTCCTTGCTGGCCCTGACGCGGCTGATGATGCCGGTACGCTGCTGGATCCACTCGTCGGACGAGTCGATCGGACCGACCAGGTCGTCGTTGGGAACGGTCAGGTCACCGCGGGCGGCACCGACCGACAGGATGCGCGTGAACGCGGGGCCGTGCGACTGCTGGAGTGTGGGCTTGGTCATGGTCTCTTTCCGTCGGGCTTACTGCTGGTCGATCAGTGCAAACGCGGCGGGCAAATCGTCCGGGGTCTTGATCGCGACGCTGGGTACGCCTTTGAGTGCACGCTTCGCAAGGCCGACGAGGGCGCCGGCTGGCGCGATCTCGATGATTCCGGTGACGCCGGCGGCCTCGAAAGACTGCATGCACATGTCCCACCGTACCGGCGAGGAGACCTGGTCGACGAGATATCCGACGAACCGCGCGCCGTCGGCGACCTGGCTGCCGTCCCGGTTCGTCCAGATCGGCAGGGTCGGGTTCGAGGGGGTGAGACGCGCGGCGACCGCGGCGAGCGAGGCGACGGCAGGCTGCATATACCGGGTGTGGAATGCACCGGCGACCTGAAGGGGGATGACACGCGAACGGGCAGGCGGAGCGGCGGAGAGACGGGCGAGTGCGTCGATCGCACCGGCTACGACGACCTGGCCGCCGCCGTTGAAGTTGGCCGGTTCGAGGCCGAGTTCGGTGAGGAGCGTGAGAAGTTCGGCTTCGTCGCCGCCGAGCACGGCGCTCATCCCGGACGGTTCGAGGGCTGCGGCCTCTGCCATCGCCGCGCCGCGTTCGCGCACGAACCCGAGGGCATCGGCGTCGTTCAGGATGCCGGCCCCGGCTGCGGCGGTGATCTCGCCGACTGAGTGCCCCGCGATCCCCGCGATGCGGTCGCGGCGACCGCCGGCGAAGAGCGCCCGCATGGTGAGGATTCCGGACGCAACGATCAGTGGCTGGGCGACGGCCGTGTCACGGATGGTGTCGGCGTCACTGACCGTGCCATGGGTGACAAGGTCGAGTCCGCTCGCGGCGGACATCGCGTCGAGTCCGGCGGCGAAGGCGGGGTCTTCAAGCCAGGGAACGAGGAAACCAGGGGTTTGCGAGCCCTGTCCGGGACAGACGACAACAATCATTCCCCTAGTCTCCCAAGCTCAATTCGCCGCGGAGTGTCGATGATCGACCAAGTATCCGGAAAACGTTTGTGTCTTCCCGCAGAAACAGGTCAAACGAGGGGTGTCAGCGTCGGCGGGTGGAGCCGTCGTGGTCGCTGATCGAGCCGAGGATGAGCGCGGACTGCAGGATGAGCGCCTCACGGGCGCCCGTCGCGTCGTAGCCGATGACCTCGGAGACGCGCTTCAGGCGGTAGCGCACGGTGTTGGGGTGAACAAAGAGTTCCCTGGCCGTCGCTTCGAGCGAGCGGCCGTTGTCGAGGTAGCACCACAGCGTCGTGAGCAGTTCGGTCGAGTGCGCCTGGAGCGGCCGGTAGATGCGGTGGATGAGGGTGGCGCGGGCGAGCGGGTCGCCTGCGAGCGCACGCTCCGGGAGCAGGTCGTCCGCCTGGACAGGGCGCGGCGCGTTCCGCCACGACCTGGCTACGGCGAAACCGGCCAGGGCCGCCTTCGCGCTCTTGGAGGCGTCGACGAGGTTGGGCACTTCGTGTCCGAGCACGAGGTGCCCGGCACCGAAGCTCGGTTCCAGTTGCACCGCGATCTCCATGAACGTCAGGGCGGATGCCGTCCCGACGGTGTCCTCGGAGTCCGCTGAGGCGGGGTGCGCGCGACCGATCACGAGAACAAGCCGGTTTCCCTGCACCCCGATCAGCACGTCGGCGGCCATGTGCCGCGCGGAGCGGCGCAGCTGGTCGACATCGAGCATCTTCGGGGTGGTGCCGACGAGCACGCAGACCTCGCCGTGGCCGTGCCAGCCGAGTGCGGCGATCCGGCTCGGCAGTTCGTCGTCGTACTCGCCGCTGAGGATCGAGTCGACCACGAGGGCCTCGAGCCGCACGTCCCAGAGCCCGCGTGCCTCGGCGGCGCGCGCGTAGACATCCGCAGCTCCGAAGGCGATCTCGCGGGAGTAGAGCAGGATCGCCTCGCGGAGGATCTCGCCGCCGTCCTTGACGCGTTCCTCGACGACCTCGACGGAGACCCGGATGAGCTGGAGGGTCTGCTGCAGGCTCACCGAGCGCAACAGCTCCCGCGGGGCGGCACCGAAGACGTCGGCCGCGATCCACGGAGTGGATTTCGGGTCGTCGAACCACGCGATGAAGGACGTGATGCCCGCCTGGGCCACCAGCCCGACCGAGGACCGCCGTCCTGGCGGCATATCGCCGTACCAGGGCAGCGTGTCCTCGAGTCGTTTCAGGGTCGCCGTGGACAGCTCCCCTGAGATGGTGCGCAACCAGGCGAGCGTCTGCTCCTTCGTCTTCGGTGCCGGGGCCACGGTCGGGTTAGCTCTCGCCCCCGGCGGAGCCCGTTGTGCCCGCGGTCACGTCGTGCAGCTGGTACTTCTCGATGGCCTGGCCGACGACCGCCCTGTCGATCTCGCCGCGACGGGCGAGCATCTCGAGGGTGCGAACGACCATGGACGGTCCGTCGATCTTGAAGAACCGACGGGCGGCAGGGCGGGTGTCCGAGAAGCCGAAGCCGTCCGCGCCGAGGGTGGCGAAATCACCGGGGATGAACTGGCGGATCTGGTCGGGCACGGCGTGCATGAAGTCGCTGACCGCGATGAACGGGCCGGCGGCTCCGGCGAGCTTCTTCGTGACGTACGGCACCTGCGGGCCCTGGTCGGGGTTGAGGAAGTTGTGCTCCTCCGCCCGCATGCCGTCGCGGCGCAGTTCGGCCCAGGACGTGACGGACCAGACATCGGCCGAGACTCCCCAGTCGGAGGCGAGCAGGGCCTGCGCCTCGAGCGCCCACGGCACGGCGACACCGGAGGCCAGGAGCTGCGCCTTCGGTCCGGTGACCTGCGAGTGGTTGATCCGGTGGATGCCGTGCACGATGCCGTCGACGTCGACCTCGTCGGGCTCGGCCGGCTGCACGGCCGGCTCGTTGTACACGGTGATGTAGTACATGACGTTCGGGTCGTCGTGCAGGCCGCCGTACATCCGCTCGAGACCGGAACGCACGATGTGCGCGATCTCGTACCCGTACGCCGGGTCGTAGGACACGACGGCAGGGTTGGTGGATGCGAGGAGCGGCGAGTGGCCGTCGGCGTGCTGCAGTCCCTCACCGGTCAGGGTCGTGCGACCCGCGGTGGCTCCGATCATGAAGCCGCGGGCCATCTGGTCGCCGGCGGCCCACATGGCGTCGCCGGTGCGCTGGAATCCGAACATCGAGTAGAACACGTAGATCGGGATGAGCGGCTCACCCTGGGTGGCGTAGGTGGTCCCGACGTTCGTGAACGCGGCCATCGCGCCGGCCTCGTTGATGCCGACGTGCAGGATCTGGCCCTGCGGGCTCTCCTTGTACGCGAGCAGCTGGGCGTGGTCGACGGACGTGTACTGCTGGCCGTTCGGGTTGTAGATCTTGGCGTTCGGGAAGAACGCGTCGATTCCGAAGGTGCGGGCCTCGTCGGGGATGATCGGGACGATGCGGTTTCCGAAGTCCTTGGCGCGCAGGAGCTCCTTGAGCAGACGGACGAACGCCATCGTCGTGGCGATCTCCTGCGTGCCGGAGCCTTTCAGGGTCGGCGCGTACGTCGAGTCCTGCGGGAGGTTGACCTGGGTGTACTTGCTCCGGCGTTCCGGCACGTAGCCGCCGAGGGCGCGGCGGCGTTCGTGCAGGTACTGGATCGCCTCGTCGTTCTCGTCCGGACGGTAGTACGGCGGGAGGTAGGGGTTCTCCTCGAGCTGGGCATCCGTGATCGGCATGTGGGTGCTGTCACGGAAGGTCTTCAGGTTCTCGAGGGTGAACTTCTTCATCTGGTGGGTCGCGTTGCGGCCCTCGAAGCTCGGGCCGAGGGCGTAGCCCTTGACGGTCTTCGCGAGGATGACGGTCGGCTGGCCCTTGTGCTCCGACGCGGCCTTGAACGCTGCGTAGACCTTGCGGTAGTCGTGGCCGCCACGCTTGAGGTTCCAGATCTCGTCGTCGGTGTAGCCCTCGACGAGCTTCAGGGCGCGCGGGTCGCGGCCGAAGAAGTTCTCGCGCACGTATGCGCCGCTCTCGGCCTTGTACGTCTGGTAGTCGCCGTCGGGGGTGACGTTCATCAGGTTGAGCAGGGCGCCGTCGACGTCGCGGGACAGGAGGTCGTCCCACTCGCGGCCCCAGACGACCTTGATGACGTTCCAGCCGGCACCGCGGAAGAAGCTCTCGAGCTCCTGGATGATCTTTCCGTTTCCGCGGACGGGTCCATCGAGGCGCTGCAGGTTGCAGTTGATGATGAAGTTGAGGTTGTCGAGACCCTCGTTCGCGGCGACCTGGAGCTGGCCGCGGCTTTCGACCTCGTCCATCTCACCGTCGCCGAGGAACGCCCAGACCTGCTGGTCGCTGGCGTCCTTGATTCCGCGGTTGGTGAGGTACCGGTTGGTCTGCGCCTGGTAGATGGCGTTGATCGGACCGAGGCCCATCGACACCGTCGGGAACTGCCAGAACTCCGGCATCAGGCGCGGGTGCGGGTAGGACGACAGTCCCTGCGGCGCGTGCGACTTCTCCTGGCGGAAGCCGTCGAGCTGGTTCGCGGTCAGGCGGCCCTCGAGGAATGCCCGGGCGTAGGTGCCGGGGGAGGCGTGGCCCTGGATGAAGATCTGGTCTCCGCCACCCGGGTGGTCCTGGCCGCGGAAGAAGTGGTTGAAGCCGACCTCATAGAGGGCGGCGGATGAGGCGTATGTCGAGATGTGTCCGCCGACGGAGATCCCGGGTCGCTGTGCGCGGTGCACGAGCACGGCTGCGTTCCAGCGGATCCAGGCGCGGTAGCGGCGCTCGATGTCTTCATCGCCGGGGAAGTCCGGCTCGTTGCCGGCCGCGATCGTGTTGATGTAGTCGGTGGTGGGCACCATGGGGACGCCCAGGTGCAGTTCCTTGGATCGTTTGAGCAGGCTCAGCATGATCTCGCGGCCGCGTTCGTGTCCCTGGGCGGCCACGAGTGCGTCCAGAGATTCGGACCACTCTTTCGTCTCTTCCGGATCCGCATCCGTGCTGTTCACCGAGTATGGGTCCTGGTCGTTGACAGTCACAGTCGACCTCTCTCTATCGGGCAGGTCGTGTGATACGCGACCGTGCCTGGTTAGGCGTGCCGCAAAGCGGTCCCTGTGGACCGCTGGCACCACGCCAGCCTACAGATTCCAGCTGTGTGCCGCGCACGCGCGGCCGGTACGCGACGAACGCTGTCAGCGAAAGAATTGTCTAGGTTTCCCCCATCCCCGGGGCTAGGCTGTTCCGGCGCTTGCCACTGGTGGCTGACGCAGGAAAGGACGCACTATGGCTCTGGAGAATGACACCCAGGCACCCGACTTCGAATTGGTCAACCAGTACGGCGAGCACATCCAGCTCAGCCAGTATCGCGGTGACAAGTCGGTGGCATTGGTCTTCTTCCCTCTCGCGTTCTCGGGAATCTGCAGTGGCGAGTTGTGCACCCTGCGCGACAACCTGAGCCTGTTCGAGAACAGTGGTGTTGAACTCCTGGGTATTTCGGTGGATTCCCGGCACGCGCTGCGCGCCTGGGGAGAGCAGGAGAACTACGGATTCAACCTCCTCGCCGACTTCTGGCCGCATGGAGCCGTCGCCAAGGAATACGGCGTCTTCCTCGAGGAGAAGGGTTTCTCGAACCGCGCAACCTTCCTGATCGACCCGGACGGCATCATCCGTGCGAGCTTCATCACGGCTCCCGGCGAGGCGCGTTCGCTCGACGCATACCGTGCCGCGATCGGCGAACTCCAGCCCGCGTGACCCGATCGCCGCTCCCACCGGTATAGTGGTGTCGGTTCAACCCCGGCGGAAGTCGATACGCAGGGGCCTTTAGCTCAGTTGGTAGAGCGCCACGTTTACACCGTGGATGTCATCGGTTCGAGCCCGGTAGGGCCCACCAGTAGGTCAGCACCTCGGGGTGTCCGAGAGTGATTCCCCGGTTGACCGGGATCTGGTCTCGCGGGTTAGGCTTGGGGTAATTCGGTGAGTCCTGCCGGGACTCCCGTGTGAACCGGTCGCTCCTCCGGGAGCCGAAAGGTCGTGTGTGCCAGTGGCTCTCCTGTGGAGTGATCTGCGAGTGGATGTCCCGGTCGGCCGCAACAGGCATGCCCCCGGGGCACAGGACCCGGCCCGTGTCCCCCGTTAGCCGTGCGGCATTCGATACTGCCGCCCGGGAACTCGAAGCCTGGGACGACTCCGGCACGGAGCTCTGCGCCCCGTTCCTGAGAGTGCTCCCCATCGATGGAGCAGCGATCTCCACCCTCGGCGCGCCCTTCGGGACCGAGACGATCAGCGCGAGCGACGCGTTCGCCGCCCGGATCGACGAACTGCAATTCGATCTCGGCGAGGGACCGTGCTGGCGGGCGCTCGCGACCCGGCGCCCGGTCCTCTCGCCGGACATCCGCCTCGAGCAGAATCCGGCCTGGCCGATGTTCCGCGCGGCACTCGACGACGCGGAGGTCGGGGGACTGTTCGCCTTCCCTCTCGTCATCGGAACGCTCGAGATCGGCGCCGTCGACCTCTACTCGTCCGTTGCCGGCCCGTTGCCGCCGGAGGCTGTCGCCGACGCAACGGAACTCGCGGATATCGTCGCCCGGGTCGTGCTGCGCCGGGCGCTTCGAGACCACGTCTCCGTGGAACAGGATCCGGAGCGACTGGATGCCGACGGACCGAACCCTGCCGCCCCGACGCAACCGGAAGCCGAGGGATTCTCGCGCCGCGTGATCCACCAGGCCACGGGGATGATCCTTGCCCAGCTGAATCTCTCCGCCACGGATGCATTGCTGCTCCTCCGTGGTTACGCTTTCTCAAACGGACGATCGGTGCGGTCCGTCGCACACGATGTGGTCGCCCGGAAAATTGATTTCTCCACGGTTATCGCACCTTAGGATTACAACATGGTCACACAATCCCGGGAGGGTCAGCTCGTCGAGACGTTCGTCACGCTGGCCGACACGCTCGTCGTCGGCTACGACGTCGTCGACCTCCTGCAGACTCTCGTCGAGCGGTGCGCGCTCCTCTTCGGAGCGTCCGCGGTGGGTATCATCCTCTCGGCCGGTCACGGAGACTTCGAGGTCGTGGCCTCCACCAACGAGCGCACCCGGCTGGTCGAAATCCTCCAGCTGCGAGCGGGCGCCGGTCCCTGCGTCGAGTGCGTGACGACCGGTGCCGCTGTCGCCATTCCCGACCTCGACGTCGTCGCCCCGAAATGGCCCCTCTTCCGTGCGGGTGCACTCGAACAGGGATTCCTCTCGATGCACGCCGTTCCCCTGCACCTGCGGGCGACGACCATCGGCTCACTCAATCTCTTCTGGGACCGTCTCGGCGGCCTTGGCGCCGAGGACCTGCGCACCGTTCAGGCCCTCGCGGACACGGCGACGATCGGAATCCTGCAGGAACGCGCGATCCGCGAGAGCGACATCGCTCGCGCACAGCTCCAGCACGCGCTCAACAGCCGCGTCGTGATCGAACAGGCCAAGGGCGTCATCGCGTTCATGCACGACGTCGACATGAGCGAGGCGTTCACGATGCTCCGTGACTACGCCAGGAGCCACAACAGGCCGCTCGCCGAAGTATCCGCGGCCGTCGTCGATCGCACCCTTCGCCTCTGAACCGGTTCTGCATATACTGGGGTTGCGCCCCGGACCCTGGCTGCACATGGACAGTTCACTGAGCCAGTGAGGGAAGACGATGAAGCGCATATTCCACGCAGGGGGATCCGTCGTAACCGGGAGTGACCTTGCCGATGCTGTCATGCAGTATGCCGAGAGACTGAGTACCCGAGGCCAGGTCGAAGTTGTCGACATTCCCGTCATCGGCGACAGCGGCCAGGTCGGGAGGGCCCAGTTCCTGATCGGCGCGGCGAGCCAGTTGACGAGCGTCACGTCCCCGACCGGTTTCCGCGAACTCGTCGATACCGACATCACCGCGGGCCTGCGCAGGAAGGCGCTCGCTCCGATGGCGGTGCCCCAGGGTGCTTGGACCGGCGACGGTCTCGATGCTCCCCAGTTCGACGAATTCGACTACTGAGGACGTCCCGTCTGACCGCCTGACGACGTCCCGTCGATTCGGCGCGGAATGACCACGATCGGGCAGGGCAGGTTGAGCAGCACGTCGTGGCTCACCGAGCCCAGGATGAGGCTCCCGACCGAGCCGCGTCCGTGCGTGCCGACCACGAGCAGTTCAGCCTCGGCGGACGCATCGACGAGTACAGGGGCGGCCGGCCCGGTGTCGAGGATCTCGACGACGTCGAGTCCTGGACGGGCGTCCCGCACCCGTTGGGCCGTGATCGCGAGCGCTTCGGCATTGGCTTCGCGGAGCGCTTCGAACGGCACCGTCGCGCCGAGGTCGATCGCAACCGTCATCGGAATCGACCAGGAGTGCACGATCCGGAGTCCGCGCCCGAGCCTGACCGCTTCGTCGGCAGCCCAGTCGAGGGCTTCCGTGCCGGCGGGGTCGTCGTCGAACCCGACGACGACAGGGCCGATCCGCGGTCGCCACGTCGCCGGAACGACGACGACCGGGCAGTGCGCGTGCGCCGCGAGGCGGAGGGGGAGCGTCCCGTAGACGGCGCCGGTCAGGAGCCCGGTCTTGTTCGAGCCGATCACCATCAGGTCCGCAGAAGCGGATGCCCTGACGAGCTCGTCGACGGGGACACCGTGTCGGATGTAGCTCGTCCTGCGGCACCCCGGAGCCCGGCGTTCCACTTCATGGGTCGCCGCGGCCAGCGCGCGTTCGTAGGCAGGCTGGAAGCTGAGGGCGACGTCGTGCGGCGACCAACCCAGCTCGACGACGGTCGTGAGTTCGAGCTCGATCGGTTGTGCGTCCGATTCGGCGGACGAGCGGCCGACCGCTCGGGTGATCGCCCAATCCAGGGCTGCAGCACTGGCCGGCCCGCCGTCAATCGCAACGATCACGTTCTCCGTCATGCCCGCAGTGTACGCCCGGGGTGCACTGCCAGCCCGCCGCCGGACCGCCGGGCTACTATGGCCCGATGACATCCGCACACAGGGACAGGGTCGTCCCCGGTCCCGGCCAGGAATCGGTGTGGGACTACCCGCGCCCGCCCAGGGTCGAGCCCGTCTCCGAGGAAGTGGTGATCCGCTTCGGTGGGCTCGAGATCGCGCGCACCGAAAACGCGGTCCGCGTGCTCGAGACGAGCCACCCGCCGGCGTATTACCTTCCCCGCGATGCCTTCCGCCCCGGTTCTCTCGTGCCGGCGGACGGCCGATCGGTGTGCGAATACAAGGGAACCGCGTCATACCTGACCGTCGTGTCCGGCACTGCTCGTGCCGTCGGCGCTGCCTGGACCTACCCTGAGCCCGAGCCTGGGTTCGAATCGCTCGCGGGCCGGATCGCACTGTATCCGGGGCGGATGGATCTTTGCACTGTCGACGGTGAAGTCGTCCACGCGCAGGCCGGATCCTTCTATGGCGGTTGGATCACCTCGCGGGTCGTCGGGCCGTTCAAGGGGGAGCCGGGCACCCTCGGCTGGTAGACCTGCCGCGATTTCGGGCATCTGGCTACACTCGGGGCATGTCCGACAGGTACCCGAGGGGGCAGGACGGCCCCGTTCCGCCCGAACCCGCCTCCCCGGCTGACGACGACGCGCTCACGGTGGAGTCACCGGCCGTGATCGAACTGGGCATCACGCCACTGGACGGGAGCGCGCCGAGGACGGCCGCGACCGAGATCGTCGGCTTCGGAGTCGACGACGACCTGCCCGACGACGCCGACGACGTACCGACGGGGGTGGCCGCGCCCGTGGCGAGTCCACGGGTCAGCGACGACGAAATCGTCCTCGTCGATGCCGCTCTCGCCGAGGAGCCGCGGCTCGCGATCGAGCGTTACGCACAGGCTCCGACCCCGGTGGTGAACCGGGTCGGACGCGGAAGCCGGGTCTTCCGTCTCTGGTTCGCGGTCATGGCATCCGTCGTCAGCGTCGCGGTCGGTGCGCGCCTCGCCTACCTCGGACTCAGCATCCGCCAGGTCGTACTCGTCACCGTGCTCGGCATCGTGCTCTCCCTGATCCCGCTCGGCCTGGGAACCCTGGCCGGTCGGCGCAACGGGCAGTCGATGGTCATGCTGTCGCGGGCAACGTTCGGCGTGATCGGAAACGTCGTTCCCACCGTGTTCGCCCTGCTTGTCCGGATGGCCTGGGGCGCACTGCTCCTCGCCATCCTGGGCCGGGCCGTGACCGCAGCAACGAGGCCGCCGACGCTGGCAGGTGGAACCAGGGACGGGTCCGTTCCGGTCCCCGCGCTGGCGGTCCTGATCGTGGCGACCGTGGTCGCGCTCTTCGGCTATGCGCTCATCCGCTCCGTTCAGGCCGTGCTCGCCGTCGCAGGTGCCGCCCTGGTGATCGCGGTGATGGTGCTCTCGGCCGGACTCGTCGACGTGGGCTCGGCGCTCACTGTTCCGGATGGAAGCGGTTTCACGGTGTTCGGCGGGGTCACCCTCGTGTTCGCCTACCTGGGACTCGCCTGGGCGTCGAGCGGCGCAGACCTTGCACGCTATCAGGGCAGGTCCGGTTCCGGATCGAATGCGGTTCTCTGGCTCCTCGCGGGGGTCGGGGTACCTGCCCTCGTCCTCGCCTCCTGGGGGGCACTGCTCGTCTCGTCCCAGGGCCAGCGGGGAGCAGACCTCGCCGTCGACCCGGTCGGAACGCTCGCCGCGCTCCTGCCCGCCGGTCTCGAATGGCCGTTGCTTCTGCTCGGAACGGTCACCGTGCTCTCCGCACTGATCCTGACGTTGTACTCGGGCGGCCTGGCGGCCGCGGCGCTGTCCTCCGGGCTCCCTCGGGCCGCGGGAGTCGCTCTCACGGCGATGGGCGCGGCACTGCTCCTCCTGCCGTCCGGTGGGTTGGGTGTCCGGGCGGCGTTCCTCACCGTGCCACTGACCCTCGCGATCCCGGTCGCGGCCTGGTCGGGGCTGTTCTCCGCCGAGACGTTCGTGCGCGCCAATCGGTACGACACCCGCAGCCTCCTGAAGCGCGGTGGAGCGTATGCGGACGTGCGCTGGGTCAATCTGGCCGCCTTCGTCGTCTTCAGCGTGGTCGGCTGGGGGCTTCTCGTCCCGGGGGAGGGCTGGTCGGCCTGGCAGGGATACCTCTTTGAACCACTCGGCATCGACCCCGGCGGGGAATTCGCGGCGACGAACCCCGGCGTCCTGATCGTCTTCGCCCTGGGCCTCGCGACACCCCTCCTCGCGGGCATTCCGGCGATCCGCAGGCAGGAGAACGCCAGGACCCCGGCGTCCGCGGGGTGAGTCCACGGGTCGCCGGGTGGGTGTCGTGAGACCGGCGCCTGCGAGTCGGCGCCCTGAGAATGGCCGGCGTAGCGCACGGGTAGGCTGACGGGGTGTCCTATTCGCTCGCAGAGATCACCCGGACCGTCCACGAGCTCTGGCCGTTGTCGGGTGCGGAGACGTGGGATGCACCCGGACTCGTGAGCGGCGACCCGTCGAACCGGGTCGATTCCGTCCTCCTCGCGGTCGACGCCGTCTCCGCCACCGTCCATGAGGCGATCGAGGTCGGTGCCGACCTCCTTCTCGTCCACCATCCGCTCCTTCTTCGCGGAGTCACGTCCATCGCAGAGGACCGGTACAAGGGTGCCCTCCTGGCCAGGTTGATCCGGTCGGACTGCGCACTCCTCGCCGCGCACACGAACGCGGATGTCGTCGTCGACGGTGTCTCCGACGTCCTCGCGTCGCGACTCGGACTCGTGGACGCCCAGCCGATCACCGCGGGAACCGTGCCAGGGACCGGTATCGGGCGGGTCGGGCTGCTCGGGACTCCGACCACACTCGGCCAGCTCGCCCGGCGCCTCGCGACGATCCTGCCCGCGACAGCCTCCGGGATCCGCGTCTCGGGGGAGTACACCGCACCGGTTCGCTCTGTCGCGCTCTGCGGTGGAGCGGGGGACTCCCTGCTCAGGGTTCCGGCAGTGCTGGCCGCGGATGTCTACATCACCGCCGACCTCCGTCATCACCCGGCCTCCGAGGCGAGGGAACAGGCGCTGCTCGACGGAAACACACCGGCGCTGATCGACGTGTCACACTGGGCGAGCGAGTGGTTGTGGCTCGACACCGCCGCCGACGCGTTGCGGAACGCTTTTCCGGGACTACGGGTGGACGTGAGCGATCTGCGCACGGACCCGTGGGACTTCGTCATCGTGCAGTAACCTGCACAACCCCACCGACAGTATCCGGCCACCGGGCCGGTCGAACTCAATACCCGTGAAGGTCAGGACTCAAGTGAAGGCATCCCCCATCGAGCAGAAGGAACTGCTCCGGCTCCAGGCTCTCGACATCAGGCTCCAGCAGGTCGACCACCAGACCAGGGCGCTCGCCCAGCACGCCGAACTCACCGCACTCGCCGGAACCGCGGACAAGACCCGGATGAACCTCACGACTCTCCACGGAGAAGTCGAGGACGTTCGTCTCGAACTGAACCGGATCGAGTCCGACGTCGAGGTCGTCGAGAAGCGCATCAAGCGCGACGACGAACGCCTGCAGACGACGAGTTCGGTCAAGGACGTCCAGGCGCTCGACACCGAACTCGCCGCACTCCGCAAACGGCTGCTCGCCCTCGAAGAGATCGAGATCGCCGTGATGGAGCGCCTCGAGGAACGTGAATCCGCTGTTGCGGTCGTCGAAGCGGAACGGGACGCGCTGGCCGCCCGAGTCGAGGAGACCGAGACCTCACGCGACGCCGACCTCGCCACCCTGCACCGCCAGCTCGAGGAACTCCGCCGCGACCGGGCCGTGATCGCAGGGACGATCGCGCCGGATCTCGCGAGCCTCTACGAGAAGCTCTTCGTGAGCGGCCACGGGAACGCTGCCGCGCTGTTGCGCCAGCGCACCTGCAGCGGATGCACCATCACCCTCACCGGAAGCGACCTCGAGTCCGTGCGGTCGTCTGCGGCCGACGAGGTGCTGTTCTGCCCGGATTGTGGTGCGATCCTTGTGCGCACGGAGGAGTCCGGAATCTGATCCTGTAGTCTGGGAGGAAGAATGGGTCGGCAAGACGGCCGCGTCAGCCGGTTCCCTTCGGGGGAGCGGCTGCCGAGGAACGTCCGGGCTCCACAGAGCAGGGCGGTGGGTAACACCCACCCGGGGTAACCCGCGAGACAGTGCCACAGAAAGTAGACCGCCACCGTTTTTCGGTGGTAAGGGTGAAACGGTGGTGTAAGAGACCACCAGAGGCCAGGGTGACCTGGTCGGCTCGGTAAACCTCGTCCGGAGCAAGGTCACACAGGAAACGTTAAGGCGGCTCGCCGAGTTTCCGGGTAGACCGCTAGAGGGCTGCGGCAACGTAGTCCCGAGATAGATGGCCGTCCCCGGTGAAAACCGGGACAGAACCCGGCGTACCAGCCGGCCCATTCCCCTTTTCCCCGTTGGGGCCGCTTCCCCCACGGGGTGCCGTCACCCGACCACGGGACGAGACCGGTCCTGGTCTAGTCCAGGTCTTTCACGGCGAGGGCCGCAGCCCCGAGAATGCCGGCGTTGTTCTTGTGCACGGCCGGGACGATCGGCGTGTGCAGCGCGAGCAGGGGCAGGAAATCGTCGTGGTGCTTGGAGACGCCGCCGCCGACGACGAACAGGTCGGGGGAGAAGAGCGCCTCGAGCGTGGAGTAGTACTTCTGCAGGCGTGCCGCCCAGGCCGACCAGGAGAGATTCTCCCGTTCCCGCGCGGAGTACGAGGCGCGGGTCTCGTAGTCGACTCCGTCGATCTGCAGGTGACCGAGTTCGGTGTTGGGAACGAGCACCCCGTCGTTCAGGAGCGCCGTGCCGATGCCGGTGCCGAGGGTGGTCAGGATCACCACGCCCTCCACCCCCTGCGCGGCACCGAACTGGGATTCGGCGTACCCCGCGGCATCCGCGTCGTTCACGAACGTGATGGGTGCGCCGAGGCTCCTTGCGAACAGGGCCGCGGCCTCGAGGCCGATCCATTTCTTGGACACGTTGGCGGCCGACATCGTCCGTCCGTGCCTGACGATCGCGGGGAAGCAGATGCCGACGGGGACATCCGTCACGCCAGCAATGGCACTGACCCTTTCGAGGATGACGCGGGTCGTCTCGACGATGTCGGCAGGGCGCCCGCCCTTGGGCGTGGGGAGCTTGACGCGGTCGGTCAGCAGCGCGCCCGTCGCAAGATCGACGAGTGCCCCCTTGATGCCGGTCCCGCCGATGTCGATGCCGATGGCCGTCTGAGAACTCATAGTAGAAAACCTACCGTCTAGGGGAGGGTCAAGACCTCTGCGCCGCGTTCGGTCACGACAAGGGTGTGCTCGAACTGGGCGGTGATGCTCTTGTCCCTGGTCGTCACGGTCCAGTCATCCGCCCACATGTCCCAGTCCGTGCCGCCGAGTGTGAGCATCGGCTCGATCGTGAAGACCATGCCGACCTCCATCACGGTGTCGTACTGCGGGGCAGAGTCGTAGTGGGGGACGATCAGGCCGGAGTGGAAGGCCTCGCCGACCCCGTGGCCGGTGAAGTCCCGAACGACGCCGTAGCCGAACCGCTTGGCGTATGACTCGATGGTCCGGCCGATCACGTTGACCTGACGCCCGGGGGCGACGGCCTTGATACCGCGGGCGAGGGCCTCCTTCGTGCGTTCGACGAGGAGCGTCACCGCTTCGCTCGCCTCCCCGACGATGAACGTGACGTTGGTGTCCCCGTGGACGCCGTTCTTGAAGGCGGTGATGTCGATGTTGACGATGTCTCCGTCTTCGAGGACCGTCGTGTCGGGGATGCCGTGGCAGATGACCTCGTTGACCGAGCTGCACAGCGACTTGGGATAGCCCCGGTAGCCGAGCGTGGAGGGGTACGCGTCATGCTCGATCAGGAATTGGTGTCCGATCCGGTCGAGTTCTTCCGTGGTCACGCCCGGGCGGATGCCCCGGCCGACGGCTTCGATCGCCTCCGCGGCGATCCGGCCGGCCTCACGGATCAGTTCAATCTTCGCGGCGGGGTAGACGTCGGAACCGGTGAATCGCGCCGGTGCGGCGTGGCCGACGTATTCCGGACGGGGGATCCTGGCGGGGACGGGACGGATGGGGGATACCGGGCCTGGCAAGAGGTGACCGGCGGAATCCTTAGGCATAGGATCTAGCTTATGGCCGAAGATACTGAGCACCAGTTCTGGTACAACCTGCGCACGGGCGCCGTCGAGGAGGGAATGGTCTCTCTCGCCGTCGATCGGGTCGGGCCGTTCGCCACCCGCGACGAGGCAGCCCACGCACTGGAGAAGCTCCGCGCGAACAGCGCGAAATGGTCGGCGGAGGACGCTGCGGAGGACCGCTGACAGCTATTCGTAGCTGTGTTCCGGCCCGGGGTACACGCCGCTCTCGACGTCTGACTTGAACTGGTGCACGGCATCCGTGAGGACGCTGCGCACGTTGGCGTACTGCCGCACGAAACGCGGCACGCGGCCCTCGGTCATGCCGGCGAAGTCTGTCCAGACCAGTAGCTGGCCGTCGACGTCTGGTCCTGCCCCGACACCGATCGTCGGGATCTCGAGCTTGCTGGTGACCTCCGCGGCCACGGTCGCCGGAACCATCTCGAGGACGACGGCGAACGCGCCGGCGTCCTGCACGGCGAGGGCGTCTTCGAGGAGTTTCTCCGCGGCGTCGCCGCGGCCCTGAATGATGTGGCCGCCGAGACCGTGTTCGCTCTGCGGTGTGAAACCGATGTGGGCCATCACGGGGATACCGCTCGTCACGATTCTCTTGATCTGCTTGTGGCTGCGCACCCCGCCCTCGAGCTTGACCGCGTGGGCCTGTGCTTCCTTCATGAACCGCACCGCGGTGTGGAGGGCCTCCGTCTGGCCGGTCTCGTAGGAGCCGAAGGGCATGTCAGCGACGACAAGGGCGCGGGTGACGGCGCGGGCGACTGCACGGGTGAGCGGGATCAGCTCGTCGACGGTGACGGGAAGAGTGGTCTCGTAGCCGAAGACATTGTTCCCCGCCGAGTCTCCGACCAGGAGGAAATCGATCCCGGCCTGGTCGAAAATCTGCGCCGTGAGCATGTCGTAGCTGGTCAGGCCGGTAATCGGGATTCCATGCTGTTTCGCGTTCGAGAAATGGCGGGTCCGCACCCGCTTGGGTCCTGCGGGGGCGGGAACGAAGGGATTCAGGTCATTGACGGAACGGGGAGCATCTGACGCGGTCGACTCTGGCATGCCTCCAGTGTAGCCAGCGGCCGATTCCGCCCGCCGGGGCCGTTTTCGCACGCGAGGTCACGACAGCCAGTAACCTAGTGATCAACAAGAAAGGGCGTGGATGGACAAGCAGCGCGACTTCGTTCTTCGTACCATCGAGGAACGGGGCATCAAGTTCATTCGTCTCTGGTTCACGGACGTCGTCGGCACCCTGAAATCGGTGGCGATCGCACCGGCCGAGGTCGAGGGCGCATTCGCAGAGGGTCTCGGTTTTGACGGCTCGGCCATCGAGGGCCTGACCCGGTCCTTTGAAGCGGATGTCCTCGCACATCCGGATCCCACAACGTTCCAGATTCTGCCGTGGCGGGGCGAAGTCGACCCGACCGCACGCATGTTCTGCGATATCACGACCCCCGACGGGCAGCCCGCGGTTGCCGACCCGCGCAACGTGCTCAAGCGCACGCTTGCGAAAGCGGCGGATCGCGGCTTCACGTTCTACACGCATCCTGAAATCGAGTTCTACCTCCTGAAGTCGTCGAAGTTCGGCAAGGACGGGCCGGTGCCCGTCGACTCCGCCGGATACTTCGACAACGTCCCCGGCGGAACGGCCCACGACTTCCGGCGGCGTTCCGTGCGGATGCTCGAGGAGCTCGGCATTTCGGTGGAGTTCAGCCACCACGAGGCCGGCCCCGGCCAGAACGAGATCGACCTCCGGTATGCGGACGCCCTCTCGACGGCCGACAACATCATGACTTTCCGCACGGTCATCAAGGAGGTCGCTATCGAGCAGGGCGTCTACGCGACGTTCATGCCGAAGCCGATGTCCGACCAGCCTGGCTCGGGCATGCACACCCACCTGTCCCTCTTCGAGGGCGAGACGAACGCGTTCTACGAGGCGGGCGCGCAGTACCAGCTGTCCCGCACCGGGCGTCAGTTCATCGCGGGCCTGCTCAAGCACGCACCGGAGATCACCGCAGTCACGAACCAGTTCGTGAACTCGTACAAGCGGCTCTGGGGCGGGGATGAGGCGCCGAGCTTCGTCTGCTGGGGCCACAACAACCGGTCCGCGCTGATCCGCGTGCCGCTGTACAAGCCGAACAAGGGCAACAGCTCCCGCATCGAATACCGGGCGATCGACTCCGCAGCGAACCCGTACCTCGCATACTCGCTCATGCTCGCTGCCGGCCTCAAGGGCATCGAAGAGGGCTACGAGCTGCCTCCGGAAGCCGAGGACAACGTCTGGGGGCTCAGCGACACCGAGCGCCGCGCACTCGGTTACCGCCAGCTGCCTGCGAGCCTCGACCACGCCATCCAGTTCATGGAGGAATCCGAACTCGTCGCCGAGACCCTGGGCGAGCACGTGTTCAACTACGTGCTGCTCAACAAACGGCAGGAGTGGAAGGAGTACCGCTCCCAGGTCACTCCATTCGAGCTGCAAAAGAACCTCGAGATGTTGTAGCGCACGATGGCGCGAGAGGCGCTGACCCTCACCGAACTTGCGAGGGTCGGCTTCGCTGAACTCGGTGAGGTCCGGGCGTGCCTCGACGAGGTCGTCACCAGGGGCGGGCCCGATTCGGCAGAACTCTTGCCGTTGCTCGCCCGCACGGCGAGCCCGGACGCAGCACTCTCCGGCCTGATCGCCCTGCTGCGGCAGGCACCGGCGGAGCTCCTGGCCCTCCTGGCCTGCCCGGGCGCTCCGCTGCGCCTCCTGCTCGTGCTCGGCGCGTCCCGCGGCCTGACCGATTTCTTCCTGCGGCACCCGGAGGAGCTCGGCGTCCTGGCCACCCGCTCACGGTCCCTTCCCGGCCCCGAGGAACTCACCCGGGATCTGCTCGCCTCGGTCGGGGCCGTCGACGGCTTCGCTGCCCTCGTCGACGACGCCGGCTGGGTTGCGCTCCGGGTGCGGTACCGGCGGAGGCTCGCGGAGGTCGCCGCTTTCGATCTCGAACAGGCTGACCCCGTCGCCGGCCTTGACGGTGTCGCCAGGGCGCTGTCCGATCTCGCCGCCGCCGCGCTGGAGGGGTCCCTCGCCGTCGCGCGAACGATGGTGGCTGCCCCCGTTGCCGCCCCTGGCGTCTTCCCCGTCGACCAGGTGCGCTCCACCCGGCTCGCCGTGATCGGCATGGGCAAGGCCGGGGCGAGGGAGCTCAACTACGTCAGCGACGTCGACGTCATCTTCGTCGCGGAAGCAGACCCCGAAACCGGGCTCGAGTCCGGTCGTGCGGTCGACATCGCAACCAGGCTTGCGATCCTGCTGATGCGCGGCCTCAACCAGCCGACGCTCGAACCCGAACTCTGGGAGGTCGACCCGAACCTGCGTCCAGAGGGAAAGTCGGGGGCGCTCGTGCGTTCCCTCGACTCACACATCGCGTATTACGAGCGGTGGGCGAAGAGCTGGGAATTCCAGGCCCTGCTCAAGGCGAGGCCGCTCGCCGGCCATGCCGGGCTCGGTGAACGGTACCTCGCCGCGGTCGGTCCGAAGGTGTGGACGAGCGCCAGCCGGGAGAACTTCGTCGAGTCGGTGCAGCGGATGCGGGAACGGGTGACCGACAACATCCCCGACGACGAGGTCGATGTCCAGCTCAAGCTCGGCCCCGGCGGGCTGCGTGACATCGAGTTCACCGTGCAGCTCCTCCAGCTCGTTCACGGCCAGGCCGACGAAGACGTGCGACAGGCCGGTACCCTCCCCGCACTCGCGGCCCTCGCCGAGTCCGGCTACGTCGGTCGCGCGGAAGCGGCGGAATTCTCGCAGGACTACCGGATCCTCCGGTTGATGGAACACCGCCTGCAGCTCTACCGCCTGCGACGTACCCACCTCGTGCCGCGCGACGAGGCGAGCCTGCGCATCCTCGCCCGGGCGACCGGACTCGCCTCGGGAGCCGCCCAGCTCAGCACGCGCTGGGCGGACACCAAACACCGGGTGCGTGGACTGCACGAGCGCCTCTTCTACCGGCCTTTGCTCTCCGCCGTTGCCGCGCTGCCCGATGGTGAGCTCGTTCTCACGAGCGCGCAGGCCGAGGCCAGGCTCGCGGCGATCGGTTTCCGCGACACCAAGGGCGCCTTCGCCCACATCGCCGCGCTCACCGGGGGCGTTTCCCGTCGGGCGACGATCCAGCGCCACCTCCTTCCCGTCCTCCTGCAGTGGTTCTCCGAGGGTGCCGACCCCGACTACGGCCTGTTGGCCTTTCGGCGCCTCAGCGACAGCCTCGGGTCGACCTACTGGTTCCTGCGGATGCTTCGTGACTCCTCCGGCGCCGCCGAACGGCTGACCCGGGTGCTGTCCTCGTCCCGGTTCGTCGGCGAACTCCTCGAAACCATTCCGGAGTCGGTCGCATGGCTCGAGAACGAGAACGACCTGCGTCCGCGGCCCCTCGCCGTGCTGCGCGCAGAGTCCCGCGCGGTCCTGGCACGCCACCAGACGCCGGAAGCAGCGGCATCCGTCCTCCGTACGGCGCGGCGCCGCGAGATCCTGCGCCTGGCCTTCTCGTCCATCCTCGGCAGGATCAGCATCGACCAGCTCGCGACGGGCCTGACCGACGTCACCGCGACCGTGATCGAGGGCGTCACCGCGGCGATCCGCGGCACCGGCCTCCGGGGCGAGCCCGACGGCGACGCGGACGGCATCGAGTTCGCCGTGATCGGCATGGGCCGGTTCGGGGGAGCCGAGCTGGGCTTCGGGTCCGACGCCGACGTGATGTACGTGTTCCGGGCCGGAAAACTTACCGGCGAGGCCGCGCATGCCCGGGCGATGTTCATCGCGAGGGAACTCAAACGCCTCACCGAGGACAGCCGCCTGCCGCTCGACCTCGACCTCGGGCTGCGCCCGGAGGGCAAGAACGGGCCCGTCGCCCGATCCCTCGACTCGTACGAGGCGTACTACCGGCGCTGGTCGCTGACCTGGGAGGCGCAGGCGCTGCTGCGGGGCAGGGGCGTCGCCGGCGATGCCCGGCTGCTTGCCGACTTCGAGACCCTCGCGGACTCGGTTCGTTTCCCGCTCGCGATCGACGACCAGGCTGTCCGGGAGATCAAACGGATGAAGGCCCGCGTCGAGAAGGAACGGTTACCGCAGGGCGCAGACCCGAACCGGCACCTCAAGCTCGGCCGCGGATCGCTCAGCGACGTCGAGTGGTTCGTCCAGCTGTTGCAGTTGCAGCACGCCGCGGCGATCCCCGAGCTGCGCACGCACTCGACCCTCGGTGCACTGCAGGCCGCCGCCAGGGCCGGGCTCGTGAGCGACTCGGATGCCGAGACCCTCCGGGCGGCGTGGATCTTCGCCTCCCGCTGCCGGTCCGCGATGACCCTGTGGATGAACCGGACTGCGGACACCCTCCCGACCGACCGCATCCAGCTCGAGGGCATCGCCCGCATCCTCGAATACCCGCCGGGCTCCGCCAACCGGCTCGAAGACGACTACCTCGCCGTCACCCGGCGCGCCCGCGCCGTGTTCGAGCGTCGCTTCTACGGCCCCGTCGAACACGCGGGCCCGTTCGCCGGCTGACCGGGGAACGACGAACGGGCCGTACCCCGAGAGGTACGACCCGTTAGGGTCAGGCTCGGTGCGGTTTAGACCCCGTAGTACAGTTCGTAGTCGTCTAAGGGTATTGGGCACCGTTGGGAGTAGTGGAGTTCCGCGTGATTATGCGGAACTGTCGGTTGCCCACGATAGGCGAGAATCGGCCATTTGCGCACTTCTTGCGGACTAACTGCGGACTCAGGCCAAGTCGCGCTCGCTACGGCCGCGCGTACGGGAGTGAATCAAGCCACGCTTGCAGCTCAGAAGCGAGGATGATGCGCTTGGAACCGACATACCGGACGATCAAGGCTTGATCCTCGATGAGCTTGCCGATGGTGCGCTCTGACACCCCAACGGCCGCGGCAGCGCCAATCACCGAGTAGGCCAGGGGGGCGGGAGCTGACTCAAGGTCTCCGGGGTTTCGCGGCGTCACTGCCGACCCCGCTGTACTCTCCGCAGTGAACTCTCTGTAAGTCCCCAGGGGTTGGGTGGGGCTTCTGGCAACTGAGTCGTATTCGCAGTCACGTAAGCCTCGATCGCCGCACGAGGGAATGTAATTTTGTTGCCCTGTTTCAGGTATGCGATCTTTCGCTGACTCACAAGACGGCGCAATTTTGTTGGCTCGATCTTCAGGTATTCAGCGGCCTGCTCAAGGGAATTGATGTCGTCGAGTTCGCCCATTGCGCAACTCTAGTTTGCGTATCCGTCGAGCGAGGTGCACTCTGGCGGCATGGATGAGCTCGACTACCTGGATACCCCGAACTGTCCCCAGTGTCTCGAGCCTATGCTGGCGGTCGTCGGTGCATGGTGGTGCGTAGAGTGCCTCGAGGTCGTGCGTGCGGGCACATAAGGCTTATTCAGGGTCTTAGGCTGAGCATTGCAGCCGTTCAGCTGCACAAACTGAGGGGGAGATCATGGCAACTGCTGTTGCTGCAATCAACGCAATCCGAGAATCGGGCACCGAGACGGCCGCGTGGGATGCCATGCTCGAGCTTGCGGCGAGGATCGATAAGTTACCCAAGGATATTGCTCGACAAAACAACGCGCGCGCTGCGGTCTAATCACGAAAGAACGACGCCCCGGACTGTTGTGGAGTCGGGGGCGTCGTTCTTGTGGAGAGCTATCCCTCGAGGGCTGCGAGTCGTGCCTCGATGGACTGCGCCCAGGGGATGACGAGCAGGGCGAGGCGTTCGTACTTGAGGCCCGTCGGCTTGTGGTCGCTGTCGTAGTCGACGAGCCAGTGGAGGCCGAGAGCGTCCACGTCTTCCGCAATGAGGCCCAGCTCTGTCTCTGCCTGATCGCCCAGGTTGTCCACGGCGTCGATGTAGCGGAAGGTGACGAGTTGCAGTGCGGTGAGTAGTGCCGGGTCGAGGGTTGTCGGGGTGATGTCCTGTTTGAACTGGCGCGACGAGGGAACGTAACCCATCGTGCCGTCGACGTGGACGTACTGGGCCTTGTAGCCGCCGCCGTAGGTCAGGAGCGTCGTGTAGACGCCCGTGGACGCGACACCCGACCCGAACGTGCCCGTGGCTCCGCTGACTGCCCCTGTAGCGGTCACAGTGCCGGTAGCGCTGACGTTGCCCGTGACGTGTGAGCCTGCGGGCGGGTTTGCTACGAGCGACTGAATCGCCGCCGTTGTCATCGAGTTGGCGCGGATGGAGGCCTGCACGGTCGAATCGATGTTGACGAGGGTGTCGTCGACGTGGGCCGAGAGTGCGGTCACCGTGGCGATTGTGTTGTTCACGGTGACGACGGTTGCGTTGACCGTGTCGAGGGTGTCGTTGGCCCTCTTGACGACGGGGCCGATCGAGAGCGCGATGCTGGCGTTGAGTTCGAGGATATAGCGCTCAATGTCTCTGAACTTGCGCGGGATCCAATCCTCGCCTGCTGGGGATGCGTTGCCGATATTGCCTGGACCGAACATGGTGTGTCCTTCGTTTCAAAGTTGTGGGGAGAGTGAGGAAGGCCCGCGCCGCGTGTGCAGTGCGGGCCTTCACTAGTTCGGGCAGGCGGGGCTTGTCGGTGATCTAGTCCGAGTAGCCCCGCCTTCGATTCCGTGATCCGGGGAGGAAACCTACGAAAGAACCCGGCGGTGACGTTGACCCTTGCGCCGGCTAGAAGCCGGTCAGAACTACGAGTGCCGTCGGCCGGGAGACTCCGAGGGTCAGGCGCTCGGTGGCCTTGATCTTGACCTTGCCGCTGATGAAGTCGGTTCCGTCCGAGTTGGTCATGTTCAGCGTGACTCCTTCGCGGACGAAGAGCTGAGTGGCGAGCTCGAGGTTGCCCATGACAATGACCCCGGGCAGAATTTGCGTGGTCTGAAGCACGGGGGTGCCCCACACATCGGAGACGGTCGACTGGCCGGGATCGCCGAGGACGTAGTTGCCCAAGGTGTTCTTGGTGCGGCGGATCGCGCTCCAGGTGCTCGGATTGATGATGATCAAGTCCGGCTCGCAGAAGCTCGGCCCGTTACGCAGATCGGTGATGCCCTGTTCGATGATGTCGAGCGCCGTGTCAGCGGCACCCTTCGCGCGGGACAGGGTGCCGGGGGTGTTGAGCAGGCCGAGGAGGTTGTCTCCGAGTCCATCCCCGTTGAGTACCTGGTAGTTCTCGCAGTCAGTGATGAGGCGTTGCAACTCGACCTCGGTGTAGGAAGAGAACGTCGCGAAGTCGGCCAGCAGTTCATCGACAACTGTCGTGAAAATGCCGATCTTTCGCGCTGCGAGAATCGTCGGCACAGTCGTCAGCGACACCTCGGGCATCTGTGCGCCAGCGTGCACGGTGGTTGCACCGGCTGTGCGGTCCACGGTCGGGATGCTGGCGTTCGTGCCCGCTGCGCCCAGGTCGGTGTAGGTGACGGTCGCGCCGCCTGCGATGACGGCCACGAGGATGTTCTCAGCGCCCGCAGCGGTGCCACGGTAGAGGCGGTATCCGTTGGCTCCGGTGATCGCGGTCCAGTTGATCGGCTGCTTCTGTGCGGCGGTGAGGGTCGCGGTCAGTTCGTTGGACGCGAGAGTCTCGCCGCTCGTGTTCACAGCAGAGAGCTTCCAGAAGTAGGTGTTGGCCGCGAACGTACCGCCCGCTGCTGCCACACCGAGGCTGATGACAGGGGTACCAATCCCGGCCGCGTTGCTGACGTGGGTCAGAAAGTCGACTGACGGCCCGGTCATCGGGGTCGAGGGGATGTGTTCCAGGAGCCGCGTAGGTTCATGCAGACGCGTCACTGTACCGACGTAGGCCGCGGGGAGCTGCGTCCGAGTTGCGTCCGACGACGCTGCATCCTTGAGTTCAATGCGGAGATTCTGGCCGCTCTTCGCGGCCATATAGAGGCCCTGCTGCATCTCGGGGGAGAGCTTGATGTTCGGCGTTGCGAAGCCCTTGACGGCGCGTCCACTGGCCACGGCGGACTGGAACGAGCTGCTCATAGACTCGCCGCCGCCCATGAGCAGGTTGGACTGTTCGTGGATGGCGATGGTGTTCTTGTGACGCTTGGACTCGAGGGTGAGCGCGTCGAGGCGGTTCATCTTCTCGGCGTTGGTGAGGCTGGCGTTCTTGCTGACAGCAAGGGCTTTGGTGCCGATTTCGTCGAGTGCGCGCTTGGCTTCGATCAGGCTGGACATGGGAGTTCTCCAAAGGTGGGATGAGGTTGGAGGCACTAGCGGCGGGATCGCGGCAGTGCCGGCGAACATGCGCGGCCCAACAGATAGGGCGGCACTGTTTGAGTAACACAAGCGGTGATTCACCGGCTTGTATCTCACCAGCGGCGGCGGCATCTTTCGAAGCGGCGGCGGCTGACTCAATGTCCACGGGAGAACGGGCACTAACTCGAACAGCATAAGTATAGCAGTAGGAAATGAAAAAAGGGGCCAAACACGCAATTTCTTTCGAATTGGTGTCTGGCCCCTTTTGGGTGACTAGTCGGCTACGTAGTCCGGGCAGTCCGGTTCGTGGCGTTCTTCGGTGGCCTGCAGAAGTCCGTCGGAATCGGCACCGATCGCGGTGACGGTCGCGTTGCAGTGAGGGCACTTCCAACTTGCCAGGGCGGCGGCACGCTCGATGCGGGCTAGGAAGTGTTCAGGCGGGGGAACTGGCATCGGCGGGAACTTGTAGTTCGGATCGAACGGGTTTTCAGTCATCAGATCTCTTCTTTCATTTTTGTCAGCCAGGTGAGGCCGTCTGCGGGGTCGTACATTGTCGAATCGGCACCAAGCGCGTAACCGATCACACGCTCACCGTTCGGGCCGAACGGGTGAGCGAATGTTGGGATGACGCCTCGCCCGAGTGCGTCGAGTGTTCTCACGATGGAGGCGCGAGCGTCCGTGTCCGAGCACGGAATGAATCGAGCCCTCTTGCGGTCGAACCTCATGTGAATGCGCGTGAACGGCGGCTGAGGGGCGCTCATGACCATGCCCCGCCCTGTGTGTCGGCGGGCTCATCTTGCAGGCCCATCTTTCCGCGCGCGTCGGGAGTCAGGCCCAGTTCGCGGGCGAGGTAGCGCAACTGTGACGATATTTGAGTTAACGCTACGAGAGCGGGGTTCTTCACGGTGCGCGCCCGATCGGATTCGCTGCGGCCCTGCACGAGGATTCCACCCCCTGCCAGCTCTGCGGCGGTCATCAGATACAGCGACCAGGTGAGGCAATAGGCAGTCAGAATGGCCCTGTCACCCTCACGGAACCGCGTCTGTTGGTCCGCGAACACTTCGCCCAAGCGCACCCATTCCGCAGCGCCGGCCCCGTCCAGCATGGTGGGCACGGTGTCAAAGTTGAGGCCGGTCCCGCCGACCTTCGCATCAGAGTCCAGATAGTAGACATTCGCGTCACGGCCCACGGGGGTAGCCCTCCGATTAGACATTAAGGGCACCCCCGAAAGCTACCCAAACTGACTTTGAACCGCGGCGGCGTGAACAGTGCTCCCCCACGGTGCCGGTGGATGAATCTGTTTGCGATTGCGGCCGGCCTGGGTGCGTCATGACTCGCCGCGCTTCGGGTTGCCGAATCCACCGTCACGACTCGCAGTCTTACGGCTGTGGTGTGACGCGGACATGGCGCACAAATTCGCGTAGTCGAATCCTCGCGGGCCTTTGGGTCCATTGCCGTCCCGATGGTCAACCTGCGTGGCATCGGGACGCTTCCAGGAGGGCAGTGCTGCACACTCGTCGCACTCGCACTGTGGGTGGTAGTGCAGGTACTTCTTGGCATGCTCTGCCCAGCGCGTGTCGTATCCTCGGCTGGTCCGCGAGCCTCGACGCGCCTCGGTCTCTTTGTGCGCTTCTGCTGCGCACTCCGGGCATTTGCCGCCGCCGTAGACGAGAGTTCCGCACCTGTTTGTGCAGAGGCTCGGGGGAGAGATAGGGCTCATGGCTGCACCATCTCGAGCGGGTGCGGTGTGGTGACTCTGTCATCGAGGAGCGCCTGGACTGCAGCGATGTGTTTGCACTCGTGCGTGTCCGGGTCGGCGAGGCAGGCACACGACCAGAACCGCCGGCTTCCCCACTTCACAAGCAAGCCGTCCACGACAGCCAGGACGGCCGGGGACTTGGACCGAATACCAGCGACCCGGATGATCTTGACGTTCATGTTCATGGCTTCACTTCCAATCGAAGGAACATCGATGAAAGAACGCGCGGTCGCTTCGGAGAAGTGACCCTGATCTCAAGTGACTTATCTTGTATCTGGTCACTAACTGATAGTGCGCAGTTCTTTCCGGTCCGATGCACGAGAATTTCCGGTACGTTGCACTGGAACTGCCGACGGTACTCACGGGTATTGCCGTCGGTGAGTCGAGAATCCGGCAATTCTTTCCGGTTCATCCGTTCCACCTGATCCACTCGGGGTCCTTTTGCCGATACGTGTCCGGGACCTCGAGCAGGTAGACATTCCGGAGCCACTTTCCGCTCTCGCCCCGCCGCTTCTCGATGGTCACCACTCCACATGCGACCAGCATCTTTATGTGCGTCTGAACCGTCCGCACGCTCTGACCAGTTCGCTCGGCGATCCTCTCGTGGCTGGGGAACGCGTACCCGTATTCGGGATTCTCGTGTTCCGCGAGGCACAGCAACGTGATTTTTTCCTTCATCGGAGCGCTGACATCCCCCCTTTTCCACCTGAGGTCCCACGCCCAGTTGCGTGCTGAGATACTCACTCATCACTCGCCCCTTCTGAGATCTCCGTGATGATGAAACGCTCACGAGGGACCTCGGGCTGGTTATCGCCATTCGCGAGAAAGGCCATGGTCATCGAACCGGGATCCACGACCCATCCGCTTCGGTTGGTCACCTTCCAGGTGCGAGCGGAGCTCACAGCGCATCCTGAGCAACGAACGACCCCTGAGGGAAGCGAGCGAACACTGCCGAGAGTTCGGCATCCGTGAATCTCGCTCTCACGATGTCCGCAGCGGGGAAGTCCACGCCAGCCGGGTGGGCGTCAAACCAGGACCGGAGCTTGGGGGTGATGACCGGCGGGCAGTGCTCGAGCCTGTCGAGCGCTGAGTTGAGTTCGCGGACGTTCCGCGCCTGCGTGGCGATCGCTAGAGCGAGCTCGATGCCCTCGGTGGCGGTGAGCTCACCACGGACGGGGCTCACTTCGACGTAAAGCCTCCAACGCCCGCCCGTGGTCGAATCCATCGTGCCGTGCGCATCGAGTGGCAGGTCGCCCTCGTAGCCGGCAGCGTAGTGCAGGTTGAGCACGGGGTTCTCGTCGGCGTGGCTGCTCTCGTCGTCATAGGGGCCTGTGCAGCCGATGACGGGGCAAGGGCTGTTGGTGACGATGGTTGCGCTGCTATTCTTGTTCAAGTTGATCGTTTCCTTTGTTGGGTTGTCGGTTACTTCGCCCTCGAATGAGTTCCAGCTCATCTCGGGGGTTTTTTCTTGGGTGCTCATGCTGCGGACGAGGCAAACGCCGCTTCGATGTAGGCCTCAATGTCAGTCACCCGGAACATTCGGCGTCCGCCGATCTTGGCTGAATTTGGCGCTGTCCCGCAGTGGATCATCCAGCGCAACTGCGCGGGTGACTTGCGAAGCTGTTCTGCTGTCTCGTCAAGGGTGAGGAGGCTATTCACTGTATCTCCAACTGTTCAGTTTTCGCTTACTCGTTGATCGAGGTAAGCGCTTATGGAATAACCATAGGGGGTGTTGTGGGGTTATGCAAGTATTGAACAGAAATAGCATGATATTGTTCGTTTTGTGAATACTTCAAAGGTGGTCAAGTACTCGATCGAGGACCTGCCGAGCGACGCATGGGACGTACGGCGAACCAAACAGGTCGCTCGCGCGATTCTTAGAGCCAAGACATCTCTCAATGTGACGACTGGGCAATTGGCTGAACGCTGCAATCACTTCCTTGGCGATCCAGAGGCAGTCAAAACATCCACCTTGAATGGACTCTTTGCCGGCAAGCGCCGAGCAATTTCGTCCACCGAGTTAGAGATGTTCTCTGCTGTTCTCATGGTCTCAGTACTCGAGTTGCTCTATCCAACGGGCGAAATGATTGAAATCCGACCGGGATCAGTCGTCTCAAGTTCCGATGCCCTTGTTGGTGCGCTGGGAGTAACGTTCGTCATCGGGCAGCATTCGGTGTACAACGGCGGAAGGGACGCGACGGTCCTCGAAGTCGTGCAACGCGCGCACATGGTGGACACCTACACGGGTAGGACGATTCATGCGCTGCGATCTTGGGGACCAGAACACTCACAGTCGAGGATCAATCTCGAGCAACTGAGATACGCGGCATCCAACCTCAACGCACGAATCAGAGCGCTGGCTTCGTTGGGCGAAACACCGCCGACAATTCCGGCATCAGCGTCGTGGGCGCTCGGTCTCAACGAGGAGGCGATAACCGGCGAATTTATTCTTTCCGCCGTGGAGCCTCTCTTCGCTGGCAAGGGCATTTCCATTGGTGACTACCGCTTAGGAGGAACCGTTGTCGAGCATCCAGAAGCGTCCTAACGGGTCCTGGCGCGCCCGATACCGCGACGAGGCAGGCAATGAGCACGCCCGACACTTCCCGCGCAAGATCGACGCACAGACTTGGCTAGACGAGGTCACGGCGTCCGTCGTCACCGGAACCTATCGCGACCCAAAGACTGCGAAGTTGACAATGGGGGAGTGGTGCCGAACGTGGCTAAAGGGCTATGAGATGCACCGGCCTTCAACGGTCCGTCAGGCACGGTCGCACATCAAGCACATTAACGCGGCGTTCGGTGATCGGCTTCTTTCGAGCGTGCGACCGTCCGAAGTGAAGGCTTGGACGGTGCAGCTGCGCTCGGATGGTCTGGCGGTCTCGACGGTCTACGCACTCCACGCACGCTTGTCGCACATCTTCTCCGACGCTGTACACGATGGCCTACTTACGCGCTCTCCGGTGAGCCGTCGCACGTCGCCAGGGGCAGCGAAACAACGTGCCTACGTGGCAACAACAGCGCAAATATGGGCACTACACGATGCCATGCCGGAAGGGATGCGCCCAGTCATTCTCCTGGGAGCCTTCGCCGGTCTGCGGGTCGGCGAGATTGCCGCCCTCCGCGTCACGGACGTTGACCTCATGCGCGGCATCATCAGCCCCACTATCCAATACCCGTCCGAGCCGTTGAAAACGGAAACCTCGAAGCTGCCGGTGCCGATCCCGATCGAACTGTGCCTGGAGATCAACCGCGTGCCGGCCGAGTGGGAGAGTTCCACCTTCGTCGTCGGCGCGTACGGTCGGCCCGTGGCCCCGTACACGATCGAGACGGCGTTCCGGGCGGCGCGTGCGACCGTCGAGGGCCTGCCCGATGGGTTCCGCATTCACGACCTGCGGCACTACTACGCATCACTGCTGATCGCGTCGGGCTTGGACGTGAAGGTTGTTCAGGCGCGCATGCGGCATGCGTCCGCGACGACGACGCTCAACACGTACAGCCACCTGTGGCCAGACAAAGACGAGTCCGCACGGGCTGCCGTCAAAGACGTTTTCGCAGCGCGTGCGGACTCGTTGCGGACTATGCCCGCTACTTCCGTGCGTTCTAGCTACACCCCGTAGTACAGTTCGTACTCGAACGGGTGCGGACGCTGCGCGAGCGGCTTGATTTCCTGCTCGCGCTTGAAGCTGACCCAGGTCTCGATCAGTTCGGGCGTGAACACGTTGCCGGCGAGGAGGAAGTCGTGGTCGGCTTCGAGGGCCAGCAGCGCCTCCACGAGGGAAGCGGGAACCTGCGGGATGTTCTTGGCTTCTTCGGGCGGGAGCTCGTAGAGGTCCTTGTCGACCGGCTCGTGCGGCTCGATCCGGTTCTTGATCCCGTCGAGGCCGGCCATCAGCTGGGCGGCGAAGGCGAGGTACGGGTTGCCGGAGGCGTCGGGCGCGCGGAACTCGATGCGCTTGGCCTTCGGGTTGGTGCCCGTGATCGGGATGCGGATCGAGGCCGAGCGGTTACCGGCAGAGTAGACCAGGTTGACCGGGGCTTCGAAGCCGGGGACGAGGCGGTGGTACGAGTTCACCGAGGGGTTGGTGAACGCGAGGACGGCCGGGGCGTGCTTGAGCAGGCCGCCGATGTACCAGCGGGCGATGTCGGAGAGTCCGCCGTAGCCGGCCTCGTCGTAGAACAACGGCTTGCCGCCGGACCAGAGGGACTGGTGGGTGTGCATACCGGAACCGTTGTCGCCGAAGAGCGGCTTGGGCATGAACGTCGCCGTCTTGCCCCACTCGTGCGCCGTGTTCTTCACGATGTACTTGAACTTGAGCAGGTCGTCCGCCGCGTGGACCATGGTGTCGAAGCGGTAGTTGATCTCGCCCTGTCCGCCGGTGCCGACCTCGTGGTGGCTGCGCTCGAGGATCAGGCCTGCGTCGATGAGCTTGAGGCAGATGTCGTCACGCATGTCGACGTGCTGGTCGACGGGGCTGACGGGGAAGTATCCGCCCTTGTACGGGGTCTTGTTGGCGAGGTTGCCGCCCTCTTCCTTCTTGCCGGAGTTCCAGGCGCCTTCGCTGGAGTCCACGGCGTAGAAGCTCGAGTACTGGTTCACTTCATAACGCACGTCGTCGAAGATGTAGAACTCGGCTTCGGGGGCGAAGAACGCGGTGTCGGCGATGCCGGTCGACTCGAGGTACTTCTCGGCCTTCTTCGCGACCTGGCGGGGATCCTTGGAGTAGATCTCACCGTTACGCGGGTTGTAGATGTCGAAAAGCATAATGAGCGTGCGTTCGGCGCGGAAGGCATCGACGTATGCCGTCGTCACGTCCGGGATGAGCTGCATGTCCGACTCGTGGATGGACGCGAAGCCGCGGATCGACGAACCGTCGAACATCTGCCCGACCGTGAAGAATTCCTCATCGACGGTCGACGCGGGGATGTTGAAGTGCTGCTGCACACCAGGAAGATCGGTGAAGCGAATGTCAAGAAACTTGACGTCAGTGTCCTTGATGAACTTGAGTACTTCTGACGAATCGCGGAACATGCGGTTTTACTCCAAACGACGAGGGCGTTAATGACAGAAAGTCGCGCACGGCGGCTACCCAGAGAGTATTACGGCAGCATTACTCAACTGTGACGACTTTGTTTCTCACATGTTACAGGCGGGGCCCTTGGCTAGGATCATCCCGTGCCTCCCTCTGCCTCGCAACCGACCACCTTCGGACAGCTCCCGCCGAGCAGATGGCCGGGGGAGCGACTCGGGCTTCCCGACGCCGGCCCACTGTCCATCGGCCGCGCCGGGCGACGGATGCTGGGACTCCTGATCGACTATGCCCTCGCGATGGCGCTGGCATTCACGGTGTTCCGCTATACCTTCCTCGACTACAACGGTTTTGTCGTGACCGGGACCTATGTTCTGCTCCAGGTCGTGTTCATCCCGACGATCGGCGGCAGCATCGGCCACCGCCTCGTCGGACTCCGGGTGATCCCCCTCGCGGGCGGCTGGGTCGGTCCGTGGCGGCCGATTGTGCGTTCCGTGCTTCTCGGCCTGGCATTCCCCGCACTGGTCTGGGACTCCGACCAGCGCGGTTTCCACGACAAGGTCGCAGGAACCGTCCTCGTCCGCGGCTGAGCCGCGCGCCTGCGGGCAGACGCAAGAACCCCTCGTCGTGACGACGAGGGGTTCTTGACGTGCGGAATGGATGGGTGGACGCGTCTAGTTGCCGCGCTGGGGGCGGGCCTTGGTGGGATCGACACCCTTCGGGATCGGAAGCTTCTTCGTGATCGAGCTCAGCCGGTTGTTGACGGCGAGCACCTCTGCCTTGGTCAGGCTCGGCTTGATCTTGCGCAGACGGCTCGCGAGCTTGTGCAGCGGCACGGCGTCGGAGTCTGGGCCGACGGAGAGGACCGTGACGGGCACGTGTCCGCCGAGACGGGTGACCGTGCGGCGTTCCTCCTCGAGCATGCGCGCGGTACGGGTGCGCGGGCCCTCGCTGATCAGGACGACGCCGCCGCGACCGACCGCACGGTAGACAGCGTCCTGGGTCTTGCCGTTGACGGCGATGGGCATCTCGCTGCCGACCCAGCCGCCCTTGAGGGAGCTGCGCAGCACGGCGCCGACGGCGCCGGGCTGGCCTTCGATCTGGGAATAGGCGGCTTTCTCGGCACGACGGCCGAGGATGATCAGCACCGCGAGCACCCCGGCGAGGAGTCCGGCGATGATCCAGAGGACCAGCGTGAGAACGTTTCCGTCCGTCGCAACGATCGCGACGATGATCGACGCCACGAGCGGCACGAAGAAGCCCACGAGGAGGAGCGGAACGATTTTGGAATCGTACCGCCGGGTCATCTGGAACACCTGCCACATCTGCTTGATGCGGCCGGGTTCCTTGTGGGGTTTGGGAGTCTTGTCCTTGCTGCGTGCCATGATGTCGAGTTTACCGAGTCGCCAGAATCTCCGATGACCGATTTTCGGTCGAGTCAGCGACGATGCCGCCTGGGCGGGCGACGGCCTGGGCGAAGCCGAGGGAGGCATCCGCCAGGTGGCGGAGCTCGGCGGGCACCTCGCGGTTCGTCGCGAGCATCGACTGCGCCCAGAGGCGTCCTGCCCGGTAGGAGGAGCGCACGAGCGGACCGGAGAGCACCCCGAGGAATCCGATGGCCTCCGCTTCGGCATTCAGCTCGACGAACTCCTCCGGCCGCACCCACCGGGCGACGGGGAGGTGCCGGGCGCTCGGCCGCAGGTACTGGGTGATGGTGATGATGTCGGTTCCGGCGTCGTGGAGGTCCTGGAGCGCCTGGCTGACCTCGGCTCGCTCCTCGCCCATGCCGAGGATCAGGTTCGACTTGGTGATGAGGCCGGCGTCGCGGCCCTGGGTGATCACGTCGAGGGAACGGTCGTAACGGAAGGCCGGGCGGATGCGTTTGAAGATGCGCGGGACCGTCTCGACGTTGTGCGCGAAGACCTCCGGCTTTGCCGAGAACACCTCGCCGAGCAGGTCGGGGTTGCCGGAGAAGTCCGGGACGAGGATCTCCACTCCCGTACCGGGGCTCTGCGCGTGGATCTGCCGGATCGTCTCGGCGTACAGCCAGGCACCCTCGTCGGGAAGGTCGTCACGGGCGACGCCGGTCACCGTGGCGTACCGAAGGTTCATCGCGACGACGGATTCCGCGACCCGTCTCGGTTCGTCGGTGTCGTACTCCGCAGGCTTGCCCGTGTCGATCTGGCAGAAGTCGCAGCGCCGGGTGCACTGCGAGCCACCGATGAGGAAGGTCGCCTCGCGGTCCTCCCAGCATTCGAAGATGTTCGGGCAACCGGCTTCCTGGCACACGGTGTGCAGGTTCTCGCCCTTGACGAGGTCCTGGAGCTTCCGGTATTCCGGTCCCATCTTGGCGACCGTCTTGATCCAGGCGGGTTTGCGTTCGATGGGCGATTCCATGTTGCGGATCTCGAGCCGCAGCATCTTGCGGCCCTCTGGCACGGCGCTCACGCGGCAGCCACCAGTTCCGCGGCGAAACGGGCCCGGATCGGTTCCACCAGTTGCTCCGGTGTCACCTCCCGGCCGAGGACGCGGGAGATCGTGGTGACGCCGGCGTCGCGGATGCCACAGGCGATGATGTGGTCGTAGGGTTCGAGGGAGTTGTTGCAATTGAGCGCGAAGCCGTGCATGGTCACGCCTTCGGCGACCCGGATTCCAATGGCGGCGATCTTGTCCTCGAAGCCGGGACGGCCGACCCAGACCCCGGACCGTCCGGTGACGCGACAAGCGTCGACTCCGAACCCGGCGAGGACATCGATGAGGATGCCTTCGAGGCGTCGGACGTACCCGACGACGTCGATGGGTTCGGCGAGGCGGAGGATGGGGTAGCCGACGAGCTGGCCGGGACCGTGCCAGGTGATCTTGCCGCCCCGGTCGGTGTCGATGACGGGAGTTCCGTCCGTCGGCCGCTCGTCGTCGGACGTGCGTCTACCCGCGGTGTACACGGCGGGGTGTTCGAGGAAGATGACGGTGTCCGGGCGTTCCCCGGAAACAACGGCACGATGGACGGTGCGCTGGAGCTCAAGGCCCACGAGATACGGCACGGAGTTGGCGCTTAGCCCCGCGACGAGAAAGTCGAGCATTGGGCCAGTCTAGGTCAGCCCGTCCTCACCAGCTACCGGATCGGCCGGAGTGTGCACAGCCTGTCCTGAGTGGGCTTGCCGCCGGCTCTCAGCGGGCGAAGATCGCCGCGTGACGAGACGTGCGGGAAGTCGGCGGAGTAGGACGCCTGCTGCGGAGTCCCCTGCCGTGGTGGGGGACTCCGCAGCGAAGCCAGCGGATGCCGTCGGAAACGTCGCCGGATACCGGGTGCTGAGGCGCATCGGCTCTGGTGACCTGTCCGACGTCTACCTCGGTGCCTCTGCCGAAGGCGGGATCGACGGCCAGAGGGAGGTCGTCGTTCTCAAGGTGTTCCGTGAGGTGCACGCGGTGGGCGCAGGCACCGGCGGCGCGGCGATCGACAGGGAGGTGCGCGCCCTCGAGAGCATCCCGGACGGCGGGGTGGGCCGGTTGCTGGACGTTGCGACGTTGCCGGACGGCCGGGTCTGCCTCGTCCTGGCCGAGGACCGCGGCGGGGCGCTCGGGGCGGTCCTGGCCGGCGAGCGATTGCTGGACCCGGGGGAGGCGGTCACGATCCTGGCGCCGGTGCTCGCGGCCGTTGCGCGGCTCTATGACGGGGGCTGGCTGCATCCGGGGATCAGCCCGGGTGTGATCCGGTTCGACGGTGCGGGCCGACCGGTCGTCGGGGGCCTGGGCGGTTTGCGGGACCTGCCGCCGCCGGGGCAGGACCGCGACGAACTGCAGGGCGAGGCCAGGTGCGCCTGCGGTGATGTTGTGCAGACCGTTCTCGACCGGGTCGCGAAGCGCGGGCAGCCGCCGGCCGACGCCCTGTTCGCGGCCTGGCGCTCTGGCACGTACCGGGAGGCGCTTGCCGGACTCGAGCGGGCGCTGTTCGAATGGTCTCCCGCGGCACCGGTACGGTTCGGCGGGCACGACGTCGCCCCGGGACACGGGACGTCGACGGACATCCGGGGGCGTTCCCCCGGCCAGGGTCCGCTGACGAGCCTCGAGGCCGCGCTGGACGCGCACGTCTGGCCGCTTCTGCGGGCCTGGGCGGTTCAGGTCGCCGGGACCATCGGAGGACGGCTGACGGGAATCCGGCGCGTGGTGCCTGCGCCGCGGGCGCACCGCGGCCGGGCGGCGCACTCCTTCGGACCTGGAACGAGACCGGGTCCTGAGCGAAGTCCCCGGCCGTCGACGCGCCGGGGCACGTGGACGGCCGCGGACGACCCCGCCCGCTGGCGGCGCCGAGGCCTGATCCTGGCCGGAGCGTCCGTCGCCGTCATCCTCGTCGTCGGCGCCTGGACAGCGCTCGCCCCACCGTCACTCAGCTCGGGTGCGCACCCGTCTTCGGTCGGCGCTGTTCCTCCGCGGTCTGCACTCGGGAGCGGGGAAGGGCCCGCCACGGGTCCGACCACTGCTGACCAGGTCGTCCTGCGGGGCGAGGACCCCGCCGCTGCCACCGCGGCGCTGCTCCGCATACGGGCCCTGTGCCTTGTCACGGCGGATCGGGACTGCCTTGCGGAAGTGTCCCAACCGGACTCTCCGGCACTGGCAGGGGCCAGCGCCCTGATCGGGCACGCGCCGGACGGTGCGACGGGCAGCGCGACGGGATATCCACACGACAGCAGCGCCCCGACCGTCGACGGTTCCGTACCGACGGTCGTCAACCGGATCGGGAATCTCGCGCTCGTGGCCCTGTCCGTCGGCGGAGCGGCACCCGGAAACGACAAACCGGCCTCCGTCCTTGTGGTCAAGGGCGAGGCCGGTTGGCGATTACGCGAGTTCTTCGGTGCCGGCTAGCAGAACGTGCCGGCTAGCAGAACGTGCCGGCTAGCCGGACATGCCGACTGGCCGACTCAGATGCCGAGGTTGGCTTCGAAGTCGCCCGCCTCGAGACGCTGCTTCATCGTGACGAGGAAGCGTGAGGCATCCGCGCCATCGATGATGCGGTGGTCGTAGGACAACGCCAGGTAGACCGAGGAGCGGATCGCGATGGCGTCGAGGCCACCGCTCGTCACGACGAGCGGCTTCTTGTAGACGACGCCCGTTCCGAGGATCGCGCTCTGCGGCAGGAACACGACGGGGGTGTCGAACAGTGCCCCGCGCGAACCTGTGTTGGTCAGCGTGAAGGTTCCACCGGACAGCTCGTCGGGCTTGAGCTTGTTGTCCCTCGTGCGCTGGGCGAGGTCGGCGATCTGGGCCGCGAATCCGGCCAGGTCGAGTTCGCCGGCGTTGCGCACGACCGGGGTGAGCAGACCGCGCTCGGTGTCGACGGCGATGCTGATGTTCTCCTGAGCCGGGTACACGATCGTGTCGCCGTCGATCGTGGCGTTGATGATCGGGTTCGCCTGGAGTGCTTCTGCGGCGGCGAGGGCGAAGAACGGCAGGAAGGACAGCTTGTTGCCGGTCTTCTCGAAGAAGGATGCCTTGACCTTGTCGCGGAAGATCGCGACGCGCGTGACGTCGACCTCGACGACGGTCGTCAGCTGGGCCGACGACTGCATCGAGATGACGGCGCGCTCGGCGACGACCTTGCGGAGCCGGGACATCGGCTTGGAGGTGCCGCGCAGCGGCGAGACCTCGAATGCCGGGGCGGATGCCGCGGCGGCGGCGGCCGGGATGGCTGCCGTGATGTCCTGCTTGCGGATACGTCCGCCGACACCGGTTCCGGTGACGCTGGACAGGTCGACGCCGGCCTCGTTCGCGAGCTTGCGGACGATCGGGGTCACGTAGCCGGAGGTGCCTGCGTGGGAGCCACGGGAGACGGCGGGCTCTGCCACGACGGGTGCCGCGACGGGCGCAGGCGCTGCGACCGCTGCCGGAGCCGCAACGGGAACCGGCGCAAAGACCGGTGCCGGTGCTGCGACGGGGACCGGGGCGTAGACCGGCTGGGCGACGGGTGCTGCGACCGGGGCGGGTGCGTAGACCGGGGCTGCGACGGGAGCGGGGGCGGCAGGCGCCTCGACCACGGGAGCCGCGGCCGGGGCCTCGACCACGGGAGCTGCGACCGGTGCGGGAGCGGCGGCGGCCGAACCGTCACCGATCAGGACCAGGGCGGTACCCACCTCGACGGTTTCGTCCTCCTGAACCAGGATCGCTTCGATGATGCCGGCAACGGGGGACGGGATCTCCGTGTCCACCTTGTCGGTCGATACTTCCAACAGGGGCTCGTCGACCTCGACGCGGTCGCCCACGTTCTTCAGCCAGCGGGTAACCGTACCCTCTGTGACACTCTCACCGAGTGCCGGAAGGCTAACGGATTCGCTCATGCGTTTGTCTCCTTCAAAACCATTATGTGATCTGTACTTAGCTTATAGACGGTCGGTAGCCGGGAAACGGCTACATCGCGTGGAGGGGCTTCCCGGCCAGGGCCAGGAATGCCTCGCCGAGCGCTTCGTTCTGGGTCGGGTGCGCGTGCAGGAACGGGGCGATGTCCTCCGGGTACGCCTCCCAGTTCACGACGAGCTGGCCTTCGCCGATGAGCTCGCCGACGCGCGCGCCGATCATGTGGATGCCGACGATCGGGCCGTCGTTGACCCGGACGACCTTGATCGAACCGCTCGTGCCGAGGATCGAGCTCTTGCCGTTGCCGCCGAGGTTGTACTCGTAGGACGAAACCTGGTCTGCGCCGAACTTCTCGGAGGCCTTCGCCTCGGAGTAGCCGACGGACGCGATCTCGGGGTCGCAGTATGTGACCTTCGGGATGTTCAGGTCTTCGACGATGATCGGGTTGAGGCCGGCGATCTCCTCGGCGACGAAGATGCCCTGCTGGAAGCCGCGGTGCGCGAGCTGCAGGCCGGGAACGATGTCGCCGACGGCGTAGACGCCGGGGATGTTCGTCGCGAGGCGTTCGTCCGTGAGGACGAAGCCGCGATCCATCGCCACGCCGACCTCGTCGAAGCCGAGTCCGGCCGTGACCGGTCCGCGTCCGACGGCGACGAGCAGGATCTCGGCCTCGACGGTCGAGCCGTTCTCGAGGGTGACGACAACGCCGTTCTCGTGCTGGGTCACGCTCTGGAAACGGATGCCGAGCGAGTACTCGATCCCGCGCTTGCGGAAGGCGCGCTCAAGCTGCTTGGAGACCGATTCCTCTTCGTTCGGGACGAGGTGCGGCAGCGCCTCGATGATGGTGACGTCTGCACCGAAGGACTTCCAGACGCTCGCGAATTCGACTCCGATGACGCCGCCGCCGAGCACGGCGACCTTGTTCGGGACGAAGTTCAACTCGAGGGCCTGCTCACTCGTGATGACGCGGCCGCCGATCTCGAGGCCCGGGAGGGATCGCGAGTACGAGCCGGTGGCGAGGACGACGTTCTTGCCGACGATGCGGTCGTCGCCGACCTGGACGGTGTTCGGCGCCACGAGGCGGCCTTCGCCCTGGATGACGGTGATGCCGCGTGCCTTGATCAGGCCCTGGAGGCCCTTGTACTTGGATGCGACGATTCCCTCACGGAAGGCCGTGACGGTCGCCATGTCGATGCCCTCGAACTGGGTCTTCACGCCGTACTTCGCGGCTTCCCTGCTGACATCGGCCACCTCGGCCGAGTGCAGCAGGGCCTTCGTCGGGATACACCCGACGTGCAGGCAGGTGCCGCCGAGTTTTCCCTTCTCGATCAGGCCGACGGTCAGGCCGAGCTGGACGGCGCGTAACGCTGCTGCGTAGCCACCGCTTCCTCCACCGAGAACGACAAGGTCAAAATTCTGTTCCGACACTCAGGGACTCCCTTTTATTCACATACGGGCGCTGGACACAAGCGCGTACTCACAAGCGGAAAAGCACAAAAAGTCTGCGGGACGGGAATCGATGACACCCGTGAGCCGGGCGCTTTCTTCCCCATGCCACCTCGACTGTACTACGGGCGCGAAAAGTCCTCGGCCAGACGCAGCAAAGCGCGCACCGAAACGCCGGTGGGACCCGCGTTCGTGAAGCCCCAGCCGCCTCCGGTGTTGTGCGCAGGTCCGGCGATGTCGAGGTGCGCCCAGGGGATGGTCACGGCATCGTCCCCGGTCCCGCGGGTCCCGATGAACTCGCGCAGGAAGACGGCGGCGAGGAGCATTCCGCCGGCACTCGAGCCCATCTTGGCGTTCGCTATGTCGGCGACGTCGGAGTTCAGCGTGGCGCGGAGCTCGTCGGGGAGCGGCATCGCCCACAGCTGTTCACCGACACCGGCACCGGCGGCGAGCACGCGGGCGACGAGGGCGTCTTCACCCATGACGCCGTAGTAGCGGTTGCCGAGGGCGACGATGGCGGCTCCCGTCAGGGTAGCGACATCGATGATCGCGTCGGGTTCTTCCTCACCCGCTGCGACAAGCCCGTCGGCGAGGACGAGACGACCCTCGGCATCCGTGTTGAGCACCTCGACCGTGCGGCCTCCGCGGATGCGAAGAACGTCGTTCGGGCGGATCGCGTTGCCGGACGGCATGTTCTCCGCGATGCAGAGCCACGCAGTGATGCGCACGTCGAGGGAGAGGCGGGCCGCGGCGAGCACGACAGCGAGCACCGTTGCAGCGCCGGTCATGTCGTATTTCATGCCGACCATGGAGCCGGCCGGCTTGAGGGAGAGTCCGCCGGTGTCAAAGGTGATGCCCTTGCCGACGAGGGCGATGTGACGGCTCGCGGTTTCGGGCGCGTAGCTGACCTTGACCAGGCGCGGCGGACGGGTGGAACCCTGGCCGACGCCGGCGATGCCGCCGAAACCGTCGGCGGCGAGTTCGGCCTCGTCCCAGACCCTGACCGTGACGGGCAGGTCTGCGGCGGCGGCGACTGCGCGGTCGGCGAGCGCCTCGGGGTACAGATCGGACGCCGGCATGTTCACGAGGTCCTTGACGAGGGCGACGGCCTCCGACACGACGAGGGCGTGGGCGACGGCGTCCGTTCCGTCGAGCGCACTGTGCACGGTGACGCGGCCGGCGGGAAGCCGGGTGCCCGCGAGGGACGCCTGGCGGTACTCCGTGTACGAATAGGCTCCGAGCGCGGCGCCCTCGACGACGGCGGTGAGCTCGGCGGTGCTCGCGAGCGGGAACGCGAAGGCGACGCTCTCGACGCCGGTCAGCTGGCGGACGGCGGAACCGGCGGCCGCGCGCAGGGCGTCGACACCGGCGTCCTTGCCGAGTCCGACGATTGCGATCGTGCGCGCGCCGCCGACGGATGCCGGAATGCGGACCACCTGGTCCCGTGCGCCCGTGACGCCGAGGTCGGCGAGGACGGTGGACAGGGCCGTGAACGCCGGGTCGGCGAAGAGCACCGCGGAGTCTGCGGACTGGAGCGCGCCCACGATGAGGACGTCGGCGGTTGATTCGATGGCGGGTTGTGCGGACACGGAGAGAACGGGAGCGGTCATCCTTCGATGCTACTGGCCGCCCCTGTGCGGCCCGTTCGGCCGGTGATGCCTGCGTGGCCTGTTCGCTTACGGCACTATGCGGGGACCCGCGGATTCCCACCCGGCCGCGAGGACGCGGCCTAGTGTTAACGGCATGCGCGATCCTGGTGACATCTACGAGCTGACGGCTGAATCGGCATCCGTGCCCGAGGGCCTGAACCTCGTCGCGGGCCTGACAGGGTTCGCAGACGCCGGGGGAGCGGTGGCGCAGTTCACCGAATACCTTCTCGGAAACCTCACCCACACGCTGATCGCGTCCTTCGACGCGGATGTCCTCCTCGACTACCGGGCCAGGCGGCCGATCATCTACTTCGATCGCGACCACCTCACCGGCTACCAGCCGCCGGTGCTTCGGCTCTACCTCGCGCACGACGAGATCGGCCAGCCGTTCCTGCTGCTGTCCGGTTTCGAACCGGACTTCCGCTGGGAGCAGTTCACCGCCGCCGTCCTCGAGATCGGCAAGCGTTTCCGCGTCGCAGCGACGACGTGGGTGCACGCGATCCCGATGCCGGTTCCGCATACCCGCCCGATCGGCGTCACCGTGAGCGGCACCCGCTCAGACCTGATCGAGGGCATGTCCGTCTGGCGTCCGCACACCCAGGTTCCGTCCAATGTCCTGCACCTCGTGGAGTTGCGCCTGCACGAGAGCGGCGCCGCGGTCGTCGGGTTCGTGCTGCTCGTCCCGCACTACCTCGCAGACACCGAATTCCCGGCTGCAGCGCTGTCCGCCCTCGAGAGCACGAGCGCGGCAACCGGCCTGATCTTCCCGACGGACCAGCTCCGCGAGCAGAATCGCGATTTCATCAATCGGATCGACGAACAGGTGCGCGAGAACCCGGAGCTCGCGAAGCTCGTTGGCACCCTCGAGGAACGCTACGACACCTACATGGAGGGCAGCAGCGTGCGGTCGCCCCTGACCGATGAAGATGGCGAGCTTCCCAGCGCCGACGAGATCGCAGCAGAACTCGAGAACTTCCTCGCGACCCGCCGCAGCCGCGACGACGGCACGGGCGCCTGAGCCGAGGAACGGCCCGGACCGGATAGATTGGGAGCAATGAACTCCCGTCGCTCCTGGCTCATCTTCTCCATCGGGTCGTTCGCGTACCTATCGGCAGTCCTGCAGCGCACGTCGCTCGGCGTCGCCGGAGTCGCGGCGTCTGAGCGCTTCGGCGGCACCGCCGCGCTGCTCTCCAGCCTCGCCGTCGTGCAGCTCGTGGTCTACGCAGCGGCGCAGGTGCCTGTCGGGGTGCTCATCGACCGGTTCGGACCCCGGATCCTCGTGATCGTCGGGACAACGCTGATGATCGGCGGACAGGTCACCCTCGCGTTTTCCACCGACATCACCGCCGCCGTCGCCGGTCGGATGCTCGTCGGTGCGGGAGACGCCGCCATCTTCATCTCCATGATCCGCCTGATCGGATCCTGGTTCGACGGCCCCCTTGTGCCCCAGCTTTCGCAGTGGCTCGGCAACATCGGCCAGCTCGGCCAGGTCCTCTCCGCCGTTCCGCTCGCCTGGGTGCTGCACACCTTCGGCTGGACGCCCGCGTTCCTGTCCGCGGCATCCGTCGCCGTCGTCGCGCTCGTCGTCGTGATCGTCGTGATCGAGGACCGGCCGGTGGGATCGACGGACGAGGCTCGGCCGACGAGCCTGCGGGAGGCGCTCGTGCTGCTCAAGAAGAGCTTCCGCAGGCCGGGAACGCAGCTCGGATTCTGGTCGCACTACGTGACACAGTCGCCAGGAACCGTTTTCAGCATGCTCTGGGGTTTCCCCTTCATGGTCTACGGCCTCGGCTACGACCCCGCTCTTGCCGCCTCGATGCTGATGGTGCTCGTCGCGGCCGGCATGGTTTTCGGCCCCATCCTGGGCATCCTCACCGCACGCTACCCCCAGCGCCGCAGCAACATCGTGCTCGCCGTTGTCATCCTGATGGCGGCGGCCTGGACCGTCGTCCTCGCCTGGCCGGGAACGCCACCGTTCTGGCTCATCGTCCTACTCCTCGTCACCCTCGGAATCGGCGGCCCCGGCTCCCTGATCGGGTTCGACTTCGCTCGCAGCTTCAATCCGAAACGCAGCCACGGCTCGGCCAACGGCGTCGTGAACGTCGGCGGCTTCACGGCGAGTTTCGTGATGGTGTACCTGATCGGGGTCCTGCTCGACCTTCAGAATGGCTGGCGAGTCGCCGGGGGAGCGCCGAGCAACCTGTACTCCCTGGAATCCTTCCGGGTCGCCTTCCTCGTGCAGTTCCTGGTCGTCGGGATCGGCGTCGTGTTCCTGCTCCGCGCCCGGCGCCGCACCCGATTCCTGTTGTCCCGCGACGAGGGCGTCGAGGTGGCGCCCCTCTGGATCGCCGTGGCGCGGGCCTGGCGGCGTCCGCGTTCGCGCTGAGCGTGTTCGAGAGGCCCTGAACTGGCTCGTTATATACACAAAGCATGCAATAATTGTCAATAGGGCCCGTTCTGGTCCTGGGTGCACCGTTACCAGTTGATGGTGCGCAGCCCGGGACTTGACATGGGTCCTAGTACTGCCCAAAATCCATATCTGCCCGGCTTGGCGCACGGACCGTTTCCCCCGGTTCACCGCACCTGCGGGCAGCGCCGCCGGTGCACACCCGACGGCATGAGAGGTGTTCGAATGGCAACCCGCACAAAGACCGAGCCAACCGAAGAGACCACCGTTGCCGAGACGGATGCCGCGAAGAAGGCCCCCGCCAAGGCCCCGGCCCGCAAGGCAGCGGCGAAGGCCCCCGCCATCAAGCGCGCCCCCACCAAGGCCGCCGTCGCGAAGGCAGCCGCAGCGGCAGCTGCATCCGATGCCGCCGCCGTCGCTGCTGCCGGTTCAGGCAACGACGACGATGACGACGATGAAGACGAGCACCGCACGCCGCGCAAGCGGGCCGGCGCGAAGTCCAAGGCCGGCGCGGACGACCACGACGACCTGAACGGTCACGATGAGGTCGAAGACGACCACAACGACGACGACCACGGCAAGAAGACGCCGACGGAGCCCCTCCCGAGCGGCGCGCTCGTCCTGTCCCTCGTCGACGACGAGGACGAGGTCCCCGTCTACTCGAGCGCCATCACCGGCGCAACGGCAGACCCCGTCAAGGACTACCTGAAGCAGATCGGCAAGGTCGCCCTGTTGAACGCGGCCGAAGAGGTCGAGCTCGCCATGCGCATCGAGGCCGGGCTGTTCGCAGAGGACAAGATGTCCCAGATGACCGACGCGGAAAAGAAGAGTGCGCTCGGGCGCGAACTCCTCTGGGTCGCCAAGGACGGCGCGCGCGCCAAGAGCCACCTTCTGGGTGCGAACCTGCGCCTCGTCGTCTCGCTCGCCAAGCGCTACACGGGCCGTGGAATGCAGTTCCTCGACCTGATCCAGGAAGGCAACCTTGGACTGATACGCGCCGTCGAGAAGTTCGACTACACCAAGGGCTTCAAGTTCTCCACATACGCCACGTGGTGGATCCGCCAGGCGATCACACGCGCCATGGCCGACCAGGCCCGTACCATCCGCATTCCCGTGCACATGGTCGAGGTCATCAACAAGCTCGCCCGCGTGCAGCGCCAGATGCTCCAGGACCTCGGTCGCGAACCCACGCCGGAAGAACTGAGCCGCGAACTCGACATGACCCCGGAAAAGGTCGTCGAGGTGCAGAAGTACGGCCGCGAACCGATCTCCCTGCACACCCCGCTCGGCGAAGACGGCGACAGCGAATTCGGTGACCTCATCGAGGACACCGAGGCCGTCGTCCCCGCGGACGCCGTCGGATTCACCATGCTGCAGAAGCAGCTCGAGAGCCTGCTCGACTCGCTCTCCGAGCGCGAAGCCGGCGTGATCCGGATGCGCTTCGGCCTCGGCGACGGCATGCCCAAGACGCTCGACCAGATCGGTGACACCTTCGGAGTGACCCGCGAGCGCATCCGCCAGATCGAATCCAAGACGATGGCCAAGCTGCGTCACCCGTCGCGGTCGCAGTCACTACGCGACTACCTCGAATAGAATCCCGTGCGCTATGCACCGGCAATCCTGGTCGGCCGAACTGTGCGGGTCCTCGCGCGCTGGCGAAAGCCGGGCGGGGGATCCGCGGTTCCCGGCCTCGTCGTCAACAAGATCGCTCCGGGGTTCCTCGCGAGCGTTCTGAACGGCTTTCCAGACGGTCTCGTGATCGTGTCCGGCTCGAGCGGCAAGTCCACGACCACCAAGATGCTCGTCGCGGCCCTCCGTGCGCACGGCGTCACGGTGTTCACGAACCAGTCGACCGCCAACATCAGCCAGGGACTCACCTCCGCCCTGCTCGAGGAGGTCAGCCTCACCGGTCGGATCCACGGTGACATGGCCGTGCTCGAAATGGATGAGGGGCACGGCGCCCTCATCTCGGCGACGCTCAACCCCCGGGTCGTGGCACTGACGAACGTCATGGTCGACCAGATCGACCGTTTCCACGACTCCGACATGGTCGTGGCCATGCTGGCCAGGATCGCGAACCGTGCGAGCGGGACCGTCGTCATCAACGCAGACGACGCGTCCCTCCTCGGCCTCGTCGACCACCTCGACGGCCCGGCCGCCGTGGCCCGCTACGGTGTGACGGCGGAGATCCTCGCGGAGAACCCGCGCGGTCTCGGCTACAGCGTGACCGCGTCCGAGCGGATGCCGCCGGTCGGCGGCATCCTGCTCACGCGCGTCTCCGGTCGCTCGGCTTCGGTCCTGCTCGACGGCCGGTCCTTCGACCTCGGCTTGCCTGCGCGCGGCGTGCACTACGCCGTGGACGCACTCACCGCGATCGCGGCCGCCCGGGCCGCTCTCGGGGACCGCTTCGACGCGGCAACGGCCTGCGCCGCCGTATCCGCGATCCCGCCCGTCTTCGGCAGGGGCGAGATCGTCACCGTCCGCGGCCGCCGCGTCGAGTTCGTGCTCGTGCAGAACCCGGCGAGCTTCCAGCTCAACGTCGACAGCCTCGAACCCGGCCTCGACCAGGTCCTGGTCGCTATCGGGTCCGATGTCCGCGATCCGTCATACTTCTGGCCGGTCGACACCTCCGGCCTCGGCCGGGTGCTGATCGCGTCTGGATCGAAGGCCCACGACATTGCACTGCAGCTCGCATACGACGGGGTTGTCGTCGACCGGATCGAGCCAGACCTCGGCCGGGCACTCGACGACTTCCTGGCCCTGCCGGATCCGGAGCACGGCATCAAGACCATCATCTTCTCGGCGGATTCGATGCGGCGCACCCGCGCACACCTCGGCCTCGCCTCGAACCGGGAGGGTTGAGCCATGCGCGCACTCACGATACTTTCCGTGCTTCCCGAACTCCTCGACACCAACGGGGACGCCGCCAACGCACGCGTGCTCGCACAGCGCGCCCGCTGGGCCGGCTTCGACGCGACCATCGTGCCGGTCGGGTCGCTCGAGGAACTCCCGAGCAAGGTCGACGCGATCGTGATCGGTTCCGGAAACGACTCCGACCTCCTGGCGACGCGCGATCTCCTGGCCCCCCTGGTCAATGCTCTGCGCGCGTGGACAACGGCGGGCGTTCCCGTGCTCGCGGTCGGAACCGGCTGGGAACTCCTGAGCTGGGGAGTCGAACTCGCGGACGGCAGCGTCGTCGAAGGTCTCGGTCTCGTCGCGGGGCGTGCTGTCCCGCTCGCGGAGCGTGCGACGGGCGACCTTGTTGTCGAATCAGCGTTCGGCCGGCTCGTGGGCTTCGAGAACCACGCCCGCAGCTACGTCGGAGCGGAGGCATCCCTTCTCGGCCGGGTGCTCAGCGGCGTGGGCAACGGGGCGAAGACGGAGGGTCTCCGAATGGGGAGCTTCCTCGGCACGCACCTGCACGGTCCGGTCCTCGCCCGCAATCCGGGTCTGGCGGACCATATCCTCTCCGCAGCCGTCACGCGGGCAGGCGGCGTCTATGTGCGTTCGGAGCGCGCAGCTGCCGCCGATGCGATCGCGGAGGCCGCGACGGCCGTCGTGGTCTCCACCCTCAGCCTCGACGCGGACTCCTAGAGGCACAGCGGACAAGAAAACGGCGCCGCCGCGACCTCAGTCGCGTCGACGCCGTTTCCGGTCGTACTGCCTGTCGCGTTACGAACGCTGGTCTTCGAGGAGCCTGCTGGACTCGTCGTGCCAGCTGTCCGCGATGGCGGAGAGTTTTTCCTGGTGCTTGCGACCGTGGTGGGCGCAGAACATCAGTTCGCTGTTGTTGACGCTGACGCGAATGTACGCCTGCGCGCCACACGCGTCACACCTGTCGGCGGCCGTGAGCTGGTGCGTGGCGCTCTGGTTTTCGATGGCACCATGTGCTGCGATCTGGGACATTTTTTTCCTCCTCCAGACTGATACCAAGCGATACCAATTGAACTTGGTCCTATACAAACACGGCCGAGCCTCGATAAGGAGTCGATTCGGTTACATTTCGCTTACCGCGTAGCGGATTGCTCACTGCAGTGAGGAGGTGAGTCGCGCCAGGCTGTCACCGATTTTCTGGGTGACCGGCCGTGCGAGCCAGTCGGCTAGTTCGAGCCTGACGCTGTTGGCCCGGTAGCCGTCTTCGACGAGCCGCATGCCGGTTGTGAAGTCCCGTCCGTGGACGAGCACCGAAATCTCCATGTTGAGACGGAATGAGCGGATGTCCATGTTGCTCGATCCGATCACGGCGATGTCATCATCGATCGTGAAGTGCTTGGCATGCAGCACCGTCGGGGCTCGGTACAGGTAGATGGAGACGCCTGCGCGCAGCAATGCCTCGTAGTACGACCGCTGGGCGTGGTAGACGAGGGCCTGGTCTCCGACAGCGGAGACGAACAGCTCGACGTCGAGTCCGCGCGACGCCGCGGTGATGATCGCGAGGAGCGTGGACTCCTCCGGCACGAAATACGGGCTCGTGATACTCACCCGGCGTTCGGCCTTGTGGATCAGCAGGGCGTAGAGCTTCAGGTTGTTGTCGTTCTCGAAACTCGGCCCGCTCGGGACGACTTGCGCGTCCAGGTGCTCCACCCGGGGCTCGAGCAGCAGCGGGGTCGTGTCGAGCGGGAGCAGGGCATCTGTCTCGCTGTACCAGTCGGTGACGAAGACGGCGTCGAGCTCCCGGACGACCGGCCCGTCGAGCCGCACCATGAGCTCGTGCCAGCGCAGGCCTCTCGCGAGATTCTTCTTCTTCAGGTAGGTCGGGTCGATCAGGTTCTGCGAACCGGTGAACCCGATCCGACCGTCGACGACGACGAGTTTGCGGTGGTTGCGCAGGTCGGGTCGTTGCCAGTGCCCGCGCAACGGCCGGAGCGGGAGCATGGCGTGCCATTCGGCGCCCATGTCCGACAGGGCGGCGAGTGTCTCGGCCCGCCGGGGCAGGAGGAACCCGGAGAGATGGTCTGAGAGCACCCGGACGGTGACACCCCGCGCGATCGCCCGGCGCAGCGCGTCGAAGAACGGCTCCGTGACGCTGTCGAGCACGAGGATGTAGAACTGGACGTGCACGTACTCCGTCGCGGTGTCGACGGCCGCCGTCATGGCAGCAAGGGATCCTTCGTAGTCCGGAAGCAAGGCGGCTCGGTTGCCGCCGACCATGGGCAGCGCACCGAGGTTGACATTGAGCTGGACCGCGGACGGCAGCCACTGCGGCCACTGTTCGCGGTGGCTGACCTGGTGGAACCCTTCCGTCCGGGACAGGATGAGTTCGTTGACCTCGCGTTGCTTGTCCCGCCGAGGGGCGGGGAGCCGTCCGAACCCCACGAGCAGGAACGCGACGGCTCCGAGGTAGGGGATGAAGACGATCGTGAGTACCCAGGCGATCGCGCTCGCGGGCGACCGGTTCGCCGACACGAGCACGGTGGCCGTGAAGCCGACGATCACGTGCACCATGATCAGGACGAGAGCGACGGTTTCGAGATCCTGCATCCGGGTGCCTCAGCGGGTGTTCCGGGTCGGCGCGATGCTGTCCGCCGCGAAGTTCAGTGCGAGGTCGATCAGCAGCCGGGTGCCGAACCCCGTCGCCCCCTTGGTATTCCATAGCTCGTCTGTTTCCGACTGCATGGTACCCGCGATGTCGAGGTGAGCCCAGGGCACGTCCTTGACGAACTCGGCGAGGAACAGGGCGGCGGCCGTCGCCCCGGCGTACTTGCCGCCCATGTTCGACAGGTCGGCGACGTCGGACTTCAACTGGGGTCGGTAGCGGTGTTCGAGCGGCAGTTGCCAGATCGACTCCGCCGTAGCGCGAGACGCGGCGATGGCGCGGTCGACGAGGGCCTGGTTGTTTCCGAAGACGGCGGCCGTGTGCGTGCCCAGGGCCATCAGCGCGGCCCCGGTGAGCGTAGCGACGTCGATGATCGCGTCCGGATTCTCCTCGCCGGCCAGGACCAGGGCATCGGACATGACGAGGCGGCCTTCCGCGTCGGTGTTCTTGATCTCGACGGTGGTTCCGCCTCGGATGGTGAGGACGTCGCCGAGCTTCATGGCGGAGCCGCCCGGCATGTTGTCCGTGCACATCAGGAAGGCGGTCACCGCGGACGCGCAGTCCAGGGCGCGGAGTGCCGTCATCATGGCCAGGACGGCGGCGGCGCCGGCCATGTCCATCTTCATCAGCAGGTGCATCGGGTCGGAGGGCTTCAGCGAGATCCCGCCGGAGTCGTACATGATGCCCTTGCCGACCAGCGCGAGGTGGGCGGGAGGCGCCTCACCGTCCGTTGGCGCCGCACCGACCGTTGGCGGGGGAGAGTACGTCACCTTGATGATGCGTGGCTCTTCGACGCTTCCGGCATTCACGCCGAGGAGACCGCCACAGCCCAGCTCGATGATCTGCTGCTTGTCGAAGACATCGATGGCCAGCCCGTGTTCGAGGCCGAGGCCGATCGCGATGGTGCCGAGATCGGTGGCGGTGAGGTGACTCGGCGGAGTGTTGGCCAGGTCCCGGGCGAGATTTGTGGCGCGTGCGGTGATCTCGCCGACACGGACCCCCACGCGAGCCTGATCCGCGACCCCGGAGCCGGTACTCGGGGTGTCGAGGACGATGTCGAGGGTGACGAGCGCGCAATGGTCGGAGGAAGGCTGCAGCTCGACGTATCGGTAGCGGGCGAGCAGGACCCCTTCGACGACCGCCTGGCCGACGGTCGCAGCGTCGAGGGGGAAGGTGTCGCCGATCGCGAGTGCGATCCGGGGATAGCGCTGGGCCGCCCGCGCGAAGGTGGCCGCGACGTCGCGCAGGAGATCCGCATCCTGGGCATCCGCGGGTCCGGCACCGACGACGATGAAGATCGGACCGTTCGGTTGGGGGAGAAGCAGGGTCTGCCCGATGCTGCCGGTGAAGCCGGCAGAGACGAGGGTGGCCCGTTCGGCACCCAGCGTCAGGGGAAGGGGGCCATCCGGGCCGATGAGGAATCCGACGGCGTCAAGACCGACCGGCACCTCGGAGACGACGAGGATTCCGACAGCGGAGGCCGGAGTCTGGGATGGCGTCCGGGTGAACGATTCCGGGATGAGTTTGTATGTGCCGAGGGACATGCGCGGTCTACGCGATCGCCTGGGCCTTGAGCAGGGCGAATTCCGCATCGGTGAGGGCGCCGGCAGTGTGCAGCGCAGCGAGGCGCTCGATCTTGCTGATGATGTCCTCCTGGGGTGCCGCTAGCGGGACGGCGACAGGCGCCGTCGCAGCGATGGGCGCAGCGACGGCCGGGGCGGCTGCCGCAGCGGCCGCCTGCTTGCGTGCGGCGGAGCCGTGAACGGCATTGCTCGTCGCGGTTGCTGTTCCGACGATGACGGCAGTGCGTGCCGCACTTGCCGCGAGTCCGCGTGAACGTCGTCCGAATGCCATGGTGTTCCTCTCGAGTGGTTTAACCGGGGTGGTGTTCGTGGTGTTGTGGTCGGGTCAGGTCAGGGGTGGAAAGGCCAGAAGACTGGAACCAGGAAGGTGGCAACGGCGACGAAGAGCAGCAGGAGGGGCAGCCCGAGCTTCCAGTAGTCGCCGAAGCGGTACGCTCCAGGCCCCATCACCATGGTGTTCGCCGGGGTCGCGACCGGGGTGAGGAACGATGCTGCCGCTGCGACCGTGACGCCCATCAGCAGGGGGAGCGGTGAGATCCCCGTTTCGGTTGCGATCGCGATGGCGATCGGACCAAGGATGAGTGCTGTGGCCATGTTGCTGATCAGCTGCCCGAGCACGCTCGTGACGACGGCGATACCGAAGAGCAGCAGATAGGGGCTCGAGGTGCCCACTGCGGCGACGAGCCCGTTCGCGATGACGTCGGCAGCGCCGGAGACCTGGATGGCGGTCGACAGCGGAATCATCCCGCCGACGAGGATGAGGGTCGTCCAGGAGATCGAGCGGTGCGCCTGGGAGACCGTGAGCACGCGCAGGAGGACCATCGCCGCCGCAGCGGTCAGGGCTGCAACCGCCGCAGGCACGATCCCGGTGGCAAGCAGGACGACCATGCCGGCGAGGATCACGAGGGCGGTCGTTGCGCGCGGGCCCATCGGCACGGCCTGGCGACGGATCAGCTGGGGTGCGTCGACGACGACGACGTTGGGGTCTGCGGTGTTCCGGTCGAGCGCCTGCCACGGGCCGCGCAGCAGCAGCACGTCTCCAGCGGCGAGGACGGCATCCGTCAGGTCCTCCCCGCTCCGCTGGATCGCGATGACGACGAGTTCCCCACTGTCCGTCACCATTCCCGTGAAGACGCTTTCACCCACGAAGGACGAGCGTGGTGCGATGACGACCTCTGTGACACCGTTCTTCCGGCCCAGCAGGCTTCCCGCGTCCGCGAGAGAGTACTGGGCTGCGAGGGTACGCGCGTGGTCGCTGAGATCCTTGGGCGCGACCTGGGCGGTTCGGTTGGGCAGGAGCCTCGGGCCGAGGAACACGGTGATCAGGATGGTTCCGACGACGAGCGGGAGGCCGACGAGGCCGAATTCGAAGAATCCGAACGGTGCATGGCCCGTGCTGACCGCGAGCTCGGAGACGAGCACATTGACCGGGGTTCCGGTCAGGACGAGAAGCGACCCGGCATGTGCGCCGAAGGCGAGTGGCATCAGCATCTGGGAAGGAGGCTGCCGAATCCGGATCGCGAGCACGACGACCATCGGGAGCAGGGACGCGACGGCGCCGTTGACGCTGATCAGGGCGGTGACGACCGCAACGAGCAGCATCACGAACGTCACGATGATGCGCCGGTTCGTTCCGGTGCGTTTGGTGAGCTGCTGGCCGGCCCAGGTGGTCACCCCGGTCGCGTCGAGTGCTTCGCTGACGACGAACAGGGCGGCGATGAAGACGATGACCGGGTCGCCGAACCCCGCCAGGGTCTGCTCGAAAGAAATCACCCCGGTCAGGAAAAGCGACAGCGCAACGCCGATGGCGACGATCTCCGCGGGAACCGCGTTCCAGACGAAGAGCACGATCGCGGCGAGAAGCACGAGCAGGGTGATCGAGATGTCGTTCACGGCTGCGCCCCAGGATGCCGGTGAACGGCGTCGCCGCGTGGCCTGCTCATGACCGGGAGGCCGGCCGTTCCAGGCCGTCCTCGTCGTCGTCCGGTTCCTTGCCGCTCGAGAGCGCCGCGGGGATGTCCCCGGGAATGTAGTCCGGCATCCGCCCGGCCGGGATGATCGCGAGGAGTGCGATGCCGGCGAGGCCGAGCAGCGAGATCTGCAGGGCACGGAGCCGCGCGTCCTCGTTGATGGCCACGGCCTCTGCAACCTGCTCCGGGGTGGCGGATGTCTGGCTCAGGACCGACTCGAGGTGGTCGTTGGTGACGAAGTTCACACTGTCGAGGGGCACTTGCGCGACCAGTTCCGGCGGCAGGGCCTGGCTGCTCGCGACACTCGACGCCACGATCGCGCTGAGGATTCCGACGGCGAAGACGCTCGCGACGGCGATGCCGACGCTCCCCGAGATGTTGTGGACGAGGCCGCGCCAGGCGCCTACGTCTCCGGCGAGGCGTTTCGGGGCCGCGGAGAGCAGGGTGTTGAACACGAGCGCCACAATCGCCCCCTGGCCGAGGCCGAGGATGATGAGGCCGATGACGACGGCGAACTGTTCCCATTCGTTCCGGATCGTGAAGGCGAGGATCACCAGCCCGAGGGCGACGACGACGAACCCCACCCGGGCGATCTGGTGCGGCGGGTACCGCTTGTACAGGGTGGCCACGACGGAGCTGGCGATGAAGATCGAGAGGGTGTACGGGATGATCGAGATCGAGGTCTGGAAGCTCGACCGGCCCTGCACGATCTGGATGTAGAGCGGGATCAGGAAGTTCGCTGCGGTTCCCACGAACAGCATCGCCGCCATCGCGAAGGTCGTCGCCTTCTCGGATCCGGACTTCAGCACCTCGAGGTCGAAGATCTGCGGCAGGTGCGCGGCCTTCCTCCGGCGCAACCACACGAAGAACGCCTGCCCGCCGATCGCCCCGAGGAGGATCAGGACCGGCGCAGGGGAGACCCCCAGGACTGTGAAAGGCGCGCTGGGCGTGGCCAGGACCACGCCCCAGGAATTCAGGCCGCTGAACCCGAAGCTCAGCAGGATGATGGACCCCGCAGCGAGGACGGCGCCGACCCAGTCGATCACGACGGCGGGCTGGGACGGCACGACCTTCAACCGGAAACTCAGCAGCAGGTTCACTGCCGCGAGCGCCACGATCAGGGCGAAGGAATACCGCCAGCCGATCGTCGACGCGAAGGTACCCGCGATGAGGAGCGCGAGCACCCCGGCCGCGGGGATGGCCGCCGCGAGGAACCCGATCGAGCGGGCCTGCTGCTCACCGGAATAGTTCGCCGCGATGAACACCACGAGCGCCGGCGCGATCAACGCGATCACCGCACCGGACGCGGCCTGCGCGATGAACAGCATCGTCGGACTCACACTCACGGCAACGGCCGCCATCGCGAGTCCATGGATCACGACTGCGATCTGGAACACCCGGCGGGACCCGAACTTCGCACCCAGCTTGGCACCGAGCAGGATGAACGCCGCCATCGCGAACGTGCCCGCGGTGATCGCCGTCCCCACACTCGTCGCTGGAGTGTTCAGATCCGTCGTGATGCCCTGCATCGACACCGTCAACGCATTCACCGCGAACGACGCCTGAATCTGCGTGAGCACGACCACGACCAACGGCAACCACGACGCTGCAACGGCAGGGCGGGTGGCACCCCCGGGTACGACGGTCTCTGAGGACATCCTTCACGCTCCCAACTGGGTTTCCGACTGGTTCTGTCTGGGTCTGTCCGGCGAATTCTTGTCAGACTAGGGCCACTGATCCGGCGTCCAGCAGAGTTGGCGCAGGACTGCGCTTGTGCTGGCGCAAGAACGCCGTGCCGGGTCCGGAGCTGTCAGGCGACAACCCGGAGTTCTTCCGCGTTGCATTGTGTTCCCGTTTGGGGGGCGATAGCCTGCGGTTCTGGAATGGATCGCAGGTCTGCGTCGCAGCGGGCCGCGCGGAGATCGCGCAGCAGAAGTGAGGGGTTTCAGATGTGGGTGCCGGTGTCCAGCGACGCGGTGCGGCATCTCACCGTTCAGTCCGGCATCCCGGTTCCGCTTCCCGACGACGCTGTCGGCTTCCTCGCGCAGCGCCTCGAGGTTCCGGCCTCTGACGTGTTTCATTTTTCGGCGATCAGGAAAGCGATCGGCAGCACGACGGTGACGCTCGCCACCCAGTCGGCCTTCCGCTACACAGGGGGCACCGATTCCACCGCGGGGGTCCTGCACGTCGGTTTCATGCTCAATGGCAGCATGACGATCGGACTCGGTCAGCACCCGCCCCAACGGTTCAGCCCGATCAGCGCATACGTGATGCCGGCGGGGGTCGCGTCGTCCGTCCAGACGACGGAGGTCACGCGCGGACTCGGCATCCAGCTTCCCCAGGCCCGCCTGATAGCGAGGGGGATCCAGCTCGAGGGTGAACGCCTGCGCCTCGAACGCTCGGCGTCTCTCGCCGCGCCCCTGCGGGTCCTGGCGCTCGCGGTCGTCGAAGCGGCCTGGACGCCGACGGCCATCGGAGTGTCTGTCACAGAGAGGACGATCGAGGACCTCGTGGTCGGCATGTTTCTGGAGGGCGAGGGTTATGCCATGGACAGCGCTGACCTCCGGGCGGGCCTGCGCATGCGCGCCGTCGCCCACATCGAGGCCAGGCACCGGAACCGCGATCTCAGTCCTGCTGTCGTTGCCGCCCAGCTGGGGATCTCCCTGCGGCACCTGCAGCGCGCGTTCGAGGGCGGGGGCAGTACTGTCGCCGCGGAGATCAGCCGGTGTCGCGCGGAGTCTGCCGCCCAGCTGCTGCTCGCACCGCGCACGGCGGGGCTGACAATCGCCGACATCGCAACGCGTTCCGGATACACGTCCGCTTTCGAGCTCCGCGCCGGGTTCCGCGCACGGTATGGCGTCCTGCCCTCCCAGTACCGCATCGGCGGCATCGCCCTGCCGGAGACACGAGCGTCCGGACGTGCGTAATCCCCGGTCCCCGGCCAGTATTCTTGGGACGGTGAGTTCTTCTGACTATTCCGCCCGCCACCTCTCGGTCCTCGAAGGCCTCGAGGCCGTGCGCAAGCGCCCCGGCATGTACATCGGCTCGACCGACTCCCGGGGGTTGATGCACTGCCTCTGGGAGATCATCGACAACTCCGTCGACGAGGCGCTCGGCGGATTCGGTGCCGGAATCGACATCGTGCTGCACCCGGACGCGAGCGTCGAGGTCAGCGACACCGCCCGCGGTATCCCCGTTGACATCGAACCGAAGACCGGACTGACCGGCGTCGAGGTCGTCTTCACCAAATTGCACGCCGGCGGCAAGTTCGGCGGCGGTTCGTATGCGGCGTCGGGTGGACTGCACGGAGTCGGCGCATCCGTCGTGAATGCCCTGTCGGAGCGCCTCGACGTCGAGGTCGACAGGGACGGCAAGACCTGGGCGATGTCCTTCCACCGCGGTGAACCCGGACTGTTCGCCGACACCGGGGAGAAGAGTCCGGACGCCCCCTTCACCCCCTTCGAACACCAGAGCGAACTCCGTGTGGTCGGCAAGGTCCGTCGAGGCGTCACGGGAACCCGTATCCGCTATTGGGCGGATCGGCAGATCTTCACCAAGGGCGCGACGTTCCAGACCGAGGAACTGCTCGAACGGGCCAGGCAGACGGCGTTCCTCGTTCCCGGGCTCGCCTTGTCGATCGACGACCGCCGTGGCGATGAGCCCGTTGTCGAGGTATTCCGGTTCGAGGGTGGCATCTCCGAGTTCGTCGAGCACCTCTCGACGGATGCCGCGATCACGGACACCTGGCGCCTCACCGGCCACGGCACGTTCACCGAAACCGTTCCTGTGCTGATGCCGACGGGTGCCATGGTCCCGACCGAGCTCGTCAGGGACTGCGCCGTCGATATCGCGCTGCGCTGGGGGACCGGCTACGACACGATCGTCCGCAGTTTCGTGAATATCATCGCGACGCCCAAGGGCGGCACCCACCAGGCCGGATTCGACGCCGGGCTGATCAAGTTCCTCAGGGCCCAGGTCGAACTCAACGCGCGTAGGCTCAAGATGGGTTCTGACAAGCTCGAGAAGGACGACGTGATGGCGGGGCTCACCGCCGTGCTCACCGTGCGTCTGCCCGAGCCGCAGTTCGAGGGACAGACCAAGGAGGTCCTCGGAACGCCCGCCGTGCGCGCGATCGTCGCGAACGTCGTCGCCCAGGCGATGAACGAACGCTTCGTGTCCACCCGGCGCGACGACAAGACGCAGGCGGCCGTGCTGCTCGACAAGATCGTCGCGGAGATGAAGTCGCGCATTTCCGCCCGTGCCCACAAGGAGACGCAGCGGCGCAAGAACGCCCTCGAAAGCTCCTCCCTGCCCGCGAAGCTCGTCGACTGCCGCAGCAACGACGTGCTGAACAGCGAACTGTTCATCGTCGAAGGCGACTCGGCGCTCGGCACCGCCAAGCTCGCGCGCGACAGCGAGCACCAGGCCCTGCTGCCCATCCGCGGCAAGATCCTGAACGTGCAGAAGGCATCCGTCGCCGACATGCTCTCTAACCTCGAGTGCGCCTCGATCATCCAGGTCATCGGCGCCGGCTCCGGCCGCAGCTTCGATCTCTCGGCGGCGCGCTACGGCAAGGTCATCATCATGAGCGATGCGGATGTCGACGGGGCGCACATCCGCACCCTGCTGCTGACCCTGTTCTTCCGGTACATGCGCCCGATGATCACAGAGGGGCGGGTGTTCGCCGCGGTGCCGCCCCTGCACAGAGTGGTCGTGATGAACCCGGGCTCGAAGCCCAATGAGACCATCTACACCTACTCGGAACCCGAGCTGCACAGCGTGCTTGCGGCCCTGAAGAAAAGCGGAAAGCGGTACCAGGACCCGATCCAGCGGTACAAGGGGCTCGGCGAGATGGACGCGGACCAGCTGGCGACGACGACGATGGAGCGCTCGCACCGGATGCTCCGCCGCGTGCGGGTCGCCGATGCCGAGCAGGCCGGCAAGGTCTTCGAACTCCTGATGGGCAACGACGTCGCCCCGCGCAAGGAGTTCATCATCGAAAGCTCGGACAAGCTCAGCAGGGACCGCATCGACGTGTAATGCCTGTTCACGGTGATATGGTCGCCGCACACTGCCGGCACTGGCGCCGGCACAAGGCGGAGGGCATTCCAGATGAGCACCCAGGCGGACCAGGCAGGATTCCAGCAGGCACGGTTCACGGGCCGGACCGTCATCGTGACCGGGGCGGGCAGCGGCATCGGGAGGGCGACGGCGCTCCGGCTCCTCAGCGAGGGCGCCCGCGTCATCGCCGCCGATATCTCGGCGGAGCGTCTCGCGGCTCTGGAGCAGAGCAGCGGCAGCGGGGAGCTCGTCGGCGTGGCCGGCGACGTGAGCCTGCAAGCGGATGTCGACGCGCTCGTGCTGGCCGCGGGACCCACGGTCGACGGGCTGGTCAACAATGCCGGGATCATGGACTCGTTCCTCCCGACGGCGGAGATCACCGACGAGGTGTGGGAGCGGGTCTTCCGGGTGAACGTGACCTCGCAGATGCGGCTGATGCGTGCCGTGCTGCCCGGCATGGTCTCGGCCGGTTTCGGGCGGATCGTGAACATCGCAAGCGAGGCAGGCATCCGCGCGGGAGCATCGGGCACCACGTACAGCGCGTCCAAGCACGCCGTGATCGGACTGACCAAGAGTACGGCGTTGTTCTACGGGCCGAAGGGGGTGCGCTGCAATGCGGTGGCGCCCGGCGCGGTGAAGACGAACATCGAGGCTCCGTTCCTGTCCGCGTGGGCCGCCGAGCGTCTCGGACCGATCATGCAGACGACCATTCCGGCCCCTGCGGAGCCGGAGGAGCTGGCCGCGTCCATTTGCTGGTTGCTGAGCGAGGACTCGCCCAACGTCAATGGAGCCGTCCTGATGTCCGACGGCGGCTGGTCGACAATCTAGCGAACGCCGGTCTGCGGAGGTCAGGCGGGCGGGGCGAACGCGGAACTGGGCAGGTCGCGCTCCCCGGCGGCGATGGCGCCGACGATCCGCGCGGCCACGGCCTCCGGCTGCAGACCGGCAGGGAAGTTCGGCGCGACGCCTGAGATCGGGTGGTCGGCGAGGCCGGTTTCGGTGTGTCCGGGGCGGGCGTCGATCATGCGGATGCCGCTGCGGCGAAGCTCCCGCCCCGCGGCCTGTCCGAATGCTGCGAGGGCGGCCTTGGACGCCGAGTACGCCGCAAGGCCCGCGGTCGGGCTCTCGCTCACGACACCGCTGAGGGTCACGAAGAACGGTTCCCTGCCGGCGGCGGCGGATGCCGTGAGGCTGTCCGCTGCGGCGCGGAGCAGGCGGATGGGCGCGAGCGTGTTCACGGCGAAGAGTTCCTCCATGGCCGCGTCTCCGAGCTCACGTGCCGGCCCGAAGGCCACGACACCGGCCGCGTTGACGACCCCGTCGAGTCCTCCGGTGGCCTGGACCGCACGGGCGACCAGGGCGTCGACTGCCGAAACGTCGGTGAGGTCACCCGTGACGAGCGTGCCGGGGATCCCGAGGGCTGCGAGCCTGGCCGTGTCACGCCCGGCCAGGACAAGGGTCGCTCCGGCGGCCGAGAGCTGCCGGGCGATTTCACGGCCGAGGCCGCCGGTCGCGCCGACGACGAGGACGACCGAGCCGGGAAGTGTAGTCATTCGGACACTGTAGCCGTCTGAGCCGGCCGTCTGAGCCGGCCGCATGAGCCGGACGCATGAGCCGGCCGGCCGGTTCAGGCGATCCGGGCGCCGATCGTGCCGACCAGAGCTTCGAGCATCGTCCCAGAGGCATCCCGCCTGGCCCCGGTTTCCGGAAGGGTGCGCGGGGCTCCGTCCGGACCGACCGCGCGGGCGGGCATCGGACCGACCCACGCGACGGCGATGGCGTCTTCCCCCTTGAGGAAGCGGTGGGCGCGGACTCCGGACGTCGCCCGGCCCTTCGCGGGGAATTCGGTGAACTCGGAGACCTTGGCACTGCCGGGGTCCGTTCCGGCGAGGGTGTGGCTGGACGCTGCGACGGTGGCGACGACGGCCGTCTCCGCGTCGTCGGCCGCGAGACTCGTGAAGAACACGGCCCGGGCATCCGCTGCGAGTTTGATCCCGGCCATTCCGCCGGCAAGGCGGCCCTGGGGCCGCACCGATGCGGCCGGGAACCTCAAGAGCTGGGCGTCGGACGTGACGAAGACGAGCTCGTCGTCCTCCGTGCCCTGCTCGGCCCCGATGACGGAGTCCTTCGGCTTGAGCTGGATGATCTCGAAGTCAGGCCGGTTCGCCCAGTCGCCCGCGACGACGCGCTTGACGGTGCCGAAGGCGGTTCCGAGCGCGATGGAGCGGTCGGACTCGAGGGAAACGAGCGCGAGCACGGTCTCGGACCTGTCGGTCAGGCCCAGGTAGTCGGCCACGCGCACGCCGGCGCCGAGCTGGATGGATGTGGGCGGCATCACGGGCAGGTCGACCGGGGTGAACCGGATCAGCCTGCCGCGGCTCGTGACGGCGCCGACCTCTGCACGGCTCGTCGTGTCCAGGGTGGAGAGCACGGCGTCGTGCTTGCTGCGCCGCTGGGTGGGCACGGTCCTGGTCCGGGGCGCGGATGCCGCGTCACCGGTCTCCGTCGCGGCGTCTCCAGCCGGGAGGGCATCGGGATCGAAGGGGTCGTCAGCAGTGGGCTCGATGGCGGCGAGGTCGACCCTGGCGATGCGACCGGTGGCACTCAGGTAGACCCTGGTCGGCGTGTCGGTGAGTTCGAGCACCGGGGCGTTGCGTTTGGCGACGGCGCCGGCGATGCTCGGCTTGGCCTCGGTGAGGAGGGTGCGGCGCGGGGTGCCGAACTTCTCCGCCACGGCGGCGAGCTCGTCGGAGACGAGGGTGCGGATGGCCTGCTTGCTCCCGAGCAGTTCTTCGAGGAGGGCGATCTCGGCGAGGAGCTGGTCGCGTTCGGCCTCGAGTTCGATCTGGGAGAAGCGGGTGAGGCGGCGCAGACGGAGTTCGAGGATGTACTCGGCCTGGATGTGGCTCAGCTCGAAGACGTCGATCAGGCGGGTGCGGGCCTGCTCGGTGTCGTCGCTCGTGCGGATCACCTGGATGACCTCGTCGATGTCGACGATGGCGATGAGGAGGCCCTCGACGAGGTGCAGGCGTTCCGTGCGCCTGGCCAGGCGGTAGGCGCTGCGCCGGGTGACGACCTCGATCCGGTGGCCGACGTAGACGGAGAGGAGCTCGCGCAGGCCGAGGGTCTGCGGTCCGCCGTCCACGAGGGCGACCGCGTTGATGTTGAAGGAATCCTCGAGGGGGGTGTAACGGTAGAGCTGTTCGAGAACGGCGAGGGGGCTGAAGCCGGTCTTGATGCCGATCACGAGCCGCAAGCCGTGGGTGCGGTCGGTGAGGTCTGTGACGTCGGAGATGCCGCTGAGCTTCTTGGAGGTGACGCCGTCCTTGATTTTCTCGATGACCCGCTCCGGGCCGACGAGATAGGGGAGCTCCGTCACGACGAGGCCCGATTTCCGGGCCGTGATGGCCTCGACGGAGACCTTGGCGCGGGTCTTGAAACTGCCGCGGCCCGTGAGGTAGGCATCCTTGATCCCCGAGAGACCGACGATCGTCCCCCCGGTCGGCAGGTCGGGTCCCGGCACGTATTCCATCAGCTCGTCGAGCGTCGCGTCGGGGTGCGCGAGCAGGTGCCGCGCCGCGCCGACGACCTCGATGAGGTTGTGCGGCGCCATGTTCGTCGCCATGCCGACGGCGATGCCCGCGGCCCCGTTGACGAGCAGGTTCGGGTAAGCGGCAGGGAGCACATCCGGCTGGGTCAGCTGGTTGTCGTAGTTCGGGACGAAGTCAACGACGTCCTCGTCGAGGTTTTCCGTCATGGCGAGGGCGGGGGCTGCGAGGCGCGCCTCGGTGTACCGCGGCGCGGCGGGGCCGTCGTCGAGGGACCCGAAGTTGCCGTGGCCGTCGATGAGGGGAACGCGGAGGGTGAAGGCCTGGGCCATCCGCACGAGCGCGTCGTAGATCGCGGTGTCACCGTGCGGGTGCAGCTTCCCCATCACTTCGCCGACGACGCGCGCCGACTTCACGTGGCCCTTGTCCGGACGCAGGCCCATCTCGGCCATCTGGTAGAGGATCCGGCGCTGCACGGGCTTGAGCCCGTCCCTCGCGTCGGGGAGGGCGCGGGAATAGATCACCGAGTACGCGTACTCCAGGAACGATCCCTGCATCTCCGTCGAGACATCGACGTCCTCGATGCGTTCGGTGAATGCTGCGGGCGGGGTAGCGGGTGTGCGACTCATTCGTGAATTCTGCTTGGGGTGCTCCGGTGGCAGGACCAGCGGCACGATCGGGTGGGCGCGCAGGCTGCGCGCCAGTGCAGGGCCGTGTCCATGACAGACTTGACCCAATGCCCCCCATGCTACCGGCCCGCCAATTCAGTGAGCTGCGCCTTGCCGACGTCCTGTCAAGTTGCCACGCTGCGGTCCTCGGCCGGGAGAATGCGCTTGCCCTCGCCGCTGTCGACAAGGCCGTCGTCGTGCTCGTCGACGGCCTCGGCGTCAGCTCGCTGCGGGCACGGGCAGGCCACGCCCGGTACCTCATGTCGAAACTGACCAGGGCCGGGGTCGTCGATACGGTCTTCCCCGCCACGACCGCCGCAGCGATCACGAGCCTGACCACCGGGGTCGAACCCGGTCGGCACGGGCTCGTCGGCTACCGGGCCCTCGACGCCGCCAACGACAGGGTCGTCAACCAGCTGAGTGGCTGGGACGAACGGATGCCGCCGGAAACGTGGCAGCGGACCCGTACCGTCTTCGAGCGCGCCGCCGATGACGGTGTGCCGAGTTTCACCATCGGCCCGAAGCGCTACGCCCACTCCGGATTCACCCTCGCGTCCCTCCGTGGTGCGCACTACGTGCCGGCGGAGAGCATCTCCGATCGGTTCGCGGCGGCCCGTGCCCTGCTGGACACCGAGTCGCGCGCCCTCGTCTACCTGTACGTGCCCGAACTCGACGTCGCCGCACACGCGCACGGCTGGGAGTCCGCGAAATGGCTCGCGGCCCTCGAGGCCCTCGACTCCGCCGCCGGGCGCTTCGCTGCCGGTATGCATCGGGACGAGGGGCTCATCGTCACCGCAGACCACGGCGTCCTCGACGTCCCCGCCACGAAACACGTGCTCTTCGACAGCGTTCCCGAACTCGTCGCGCCGGTGCGGCACATCGGGGGAGACCCGCGCTGCCTCTACCTGTACCTCGACGAGTCCCGCGGCGACGCCGGAACGTCCGCATCAGAGGCGGCGACCACGCTGGCCGAAACCTGGCGCGAGGTCGAGGGCGACCGGGCGTGGATCTTCACGCGTGCGGAGGCGGTCACGGCCGGACTCTTCGGCAGGGTCGATGACGAAGTGCTGCCCAGGATCGGCGACGTGATCGTGGCCGCGCGGAAGGCCGTCGCATACTACGACTCCCGCGAGCCGAACCAGTCCGCCCGGTCGATGATCGGCCAGCACGGGTCGCTCACGGACGAGGAACTGCGCGTCCCCGTGATCCGCGACGGTGCCTTCGGCGCGTAGCCGCGGCTTCCGCCCGGGGGAACACCTCAGGCCCGCCCCCGGGGGGACGGGCCTGAGGGAGAGCCTGATGCTCAGGAGGGGTACTGGCCGCGCTTGACCTGGGGCTTCGGAAGCCGCATTGCTCGCAGCTGGAGCGCGCGCATCGCCGCATACCAGCGCACGCGCTCCGCCTTCGCGTCGCCGAACTTCGCCTTGACCTTCCGGGTGAGGGTGAAGCCGAGCACCGTGCAGTCCACGACGGCGATGAGGAAGAAGGCCCAGAGCGCGAGGATCCCGTAGGTCTGCACGTTGCGGTCGGGGAAGAACGTGAGGAGGATGACGAGGAACATCACCGGGATCATGAACTCGCCGATGTTCACCCGGGCGTCCACGTAGTCGCGCACGAAGCGCTTCTGCGGACCACGTTCGCGGACGGGGAGGAACTTGTCCTCACCCGCGGCCATGCCGATCCTGGCCCTGTCGCGGGTCTCCGCGGACTTGGCGCGTGCCTGGCGTGCGGCGAGCTTGCGGTCGTCGGGCACGAGGGGGCGCCGGTTGGCGGCCTCCTGCTCCTTACGACTCGGCGTCGGCTGGCCCTTCCCTTCCGGGTGGCCGGCGGGGTGGGCGGCCGCGAGGCGCGCCCTCGTCTCGTCGATCGATTCGATCGGCGGTTGTGCGTCTGGGTTCACTGGCTTGGCCACATCAGTTCCTTGCAATTAGTTGGCTTAAGATTACCTGATGACCGTTACCCCAGATACTGCACCCGAAGCCGCACTCGCCGACGCGCCTGTGCGCGCCGCGGTCGAGGCCGCCCTTCCCGCCACGATTGCCGACCTGTGCGCCCTCGTGCGCATCCCGTCCGTGTCCTGGGACGCGTTCGATCCGGCCAGGGTGGCGGAAAGCGCGGAGGCCGTCGCCGCCCTGGTGCGGGGGCTCAACGTCTTCGACGAGGTTGTCGTGACCCGGTCGGGAATTCCCGGCACCACGGAACTGGGCCAGCCTGCCGTGCTCGCCCACCGACCGGCCCGCAACGGCCGACCCACGGTCCTGCTCTATGCCCACCACGATGTGCAGCCCCCCGGCCACGACATCGACTGGGAATCCACCCCGTTCGAGCCGACCGTTCGCGGGGATCGGCTCTACGGAAGAGGCGCAGCGGACGACAAGGCAGGGGTGATGGCGCACGTAGCGTCGATCCGGGCACTCGCCGAGACGGCCGGCCCCGACTTCGACCTCGGAATCGCCGTGTTCATCGAGGGTGAGGAGGAGTTCGGCAGTCGCTCGTTCGCGGCATTCCTCGAGGACAACCGGGAGTCGCTCCGCGCCGACGTCATCGTCGTCGCCGACTCCAACAATTGGGACGTGGACACCCCCGCCCTCACGGTCGCCCTGCGGGGCAACGTCACCTTCCGACTGACCGTGCGCACTCTCGACCACGCCTCCCACTCCGGAATGTACGGGGGAGCGGTGCCCGACGCCATGATGGCGACTGTGCGCCTTCTCGCGAGCCTCTACGCGGAAGACGGCTCCGTGGCCGTCGACGGGCTCACGAGTCGGGACGTCCCCGCACCCGAATACACCGAGGAACAGCTGCGCCTGGAAACCGGCCTCCTCGATGGTGCGACGCCCATCGGCCACGGCCCGCTGCTCAGCAGGCTCTGGTCCCAGCCCGCCATCACGATCACAGGCATCGACGCCCCGAGCGTCGCGAACGCGTCGAACACCCTGTCCCCGGTCGTGAGCGTGCGTCTCAGCACCCGGATCGCACCAGGACAGCCCGCTGCTGAGGCTTACCAGGCCCTCGAGGCGCACCTGCGCGCCCACGTCCCGTACGGGGCGAGCATCACCATCGACGACGTCGACACCGGCGAGGCGTTCCTCGTCGACGACAGCGGCTGGGCCGTGCCGCTCGCGCTCGGTGCGATGACGGATGCCTGGGGCAAGCCCCCGGTCAACGTCGGCATCGGCGGCTCCATTCCGTTCATCTCGGACCTCGTGCGGGCGTTCCCGGAGGCCCAGATCCTCGTCACGGGTGTCGAAGACCCCGATTCCCGGGCGCACAGCCCCAACGAGTCCCTCCACCTGGGCGTGTTCAAACGGGCAGTCCTCGCCGAGGCGTTCCTGCTCGACCGGCTCAACCGCCGCACCGGGACTCTGGAGGCCCCCACCCGATGAACCCATCAGCCCCGGTCAGAGACGAGAGACCGGCAGGCGGGAATTACTGCGGCGGACTCACCGTTGCTGCAGGTAGAATCTGTCAGAATTCGAGCACAGCGCAAGGAGCGTCATGACCGACACCATCACAACCAGCACCGCCGCCCACGGAGTGGGCCTGAGCGAGGCCGCAGCGCTGAAGGTACGAAGCCTGCTCGCCCAGGAGGGCCGTGAGGACCTGCGCCTCCGCGTCGCCGTCCAGCCCGGCGGCTGCTCCGGCCTCATCTACCAGCTCTACTTCGACGAGCGTGTGCTCGACGGTGACGCGCTCGTCGACTTCGACGGTGTCGAGGTCGTCGTCGACAAAATGAGCGTTCCGTACCTGGACGGGGCCTCGATCGACTTCGAGGACACCATCCAGAAGCAGGGCTTCACCATCGACAACCCCAACGCCGGCGGCAGCTGCGCCTGCGGGGACTCGTTCAGCTAGGGAACCACAGACGATGCCGGGCGGGCCGCCCGGCATCTTGGCGTGGATTCGTTACCGGATCAGCGCCTGCGCTGCACCCCGAAGCGCATCCCGCGCAGTAGGCTGTCATTCACACAGAGGCACTTCCGATGAAGTGATGTCGAGACTCCCCGAAAGGTTACTGGTGCGCAAAAACCACCGTCTCCGATGGGCTGCAATTCCGATCGCAGCGTCGTTGGTCATTGTTCTAGCGGGGTGCACCCAAGCCCAGCTCCACGGCTTCCTGCCCGGCTTCGTCGAGGGCGAACCGGCGGTGACGAACCAGACCGACCGCGTCGCCGGACTCTGGACGACATCCTGGATCGTGCTCCTGATCGTCGGCCTGATCACCTGGGGCCTGACAATCTGGGCCGTGATCGTCTACCGGCGCCGCAAGGGCCAGACCGGACTTCCGGTCCAGCTGCGGTACAACATGCCGATCGAGATCTTCTACACGATCGTTCCTCTCATCCTCGTCATCGGTTTCTTCGCATTCACCGCGAGGGACCAGGCCGCCATCGAGGCCCGCTTCGACTCACCGGACGTGAAGATCGAGGTCATCGGCAAGCAGTGGGCCTGGGACTTTAACTACGTCAACGAGAATGTCTACTCCGCCGGCATCCAGGGCCAGCCGAACCTCGACGGGCCCAAGGGCTCGCTCGTCGAAGCCGAGTTGCCGACGCTCGTCCTCCCGGTGGGCAAGAAGGTCGAACTCGCGCTCGAATCCCGCGACGTCATCCACTCCTTCTGGGTCATCGACTTCCTCTACAAGAAGGACATGATCCCGGGGAAGACCAACTACATGTCGGTCATCCCTGAACGGATCGGCACCTATTCCGGCAAGTGCGCCGAGCTGTGCGGTGAGTACCACTCGCTCATGCTCTTCAACGTCAAGGTCGTGTCAGAGGCCGACTACGAGGCGTACACGGCCTCGCTCAAGGCCGCGGGCAACTCCGGGCAACTCGACAACGGGTACAACCGCAACCAGAATCTTCCGGGCACGTCCGCCCCGGCGGTAGAGGAAGGCAAGTAGGCCATGACCACAACCGCACCCGCAGCACCCGCGACGCCGGCCGCCCCGGCCGCTACCCGTCGTCCCACGGGCGTCGAGCGCAAGGGCAACGTCCTCGTCCGCTGGATCACCTCCACCGACCACAAGGTGATCGGGTACATGTACCTCATCACCTCCTTCGTCTACTTCTGCCTCGCCGGCGTGATGGCGCTCGTCATCCGCGCGCAGCTCTTCGAGCCCGGCCTCGAGGTCGTGCAGACCAAGGAGCAGTACAACCAGCTCTTCACGATGCATGGAACGATCATGCTGCTGATGTTCGCGACGCCGTTGTTCTTCGGCTTCGCGAACTCGCTGATGCCCCTGCAGATCGGCGCTCCTGACGTCGCCTTCCCGCGCCTCAACGCCTTCTCGTTCTGGGCATTCTTCTTCGGCAGCCTCATCGCCGTCGGCGGGTTCCTGACGCCGCAGGGAGCAGCATCCTTCGGCTGGTTCGCCTACCAACCGCTCGCGAGCACGACCTTCTCGCCCGGCGTCGGCGGAAACCTGTGGATGGTGGGCCTGGGACTGTCCGGTTTCGGCACCATTCTCGGCGCGGTGAACTTCATCACGACCATCATCACGATGCGCGCCCCCGGCATGACCATGTTCCGGATGCCGATCTTCACCTGGAACACGCTCGTCACCTCGCTGCTGGTCCTGATGGCGTTCCCGGTGCTCGCCGCGGCCCTCCTTGCAGCGGCCTCTGACCGCATCTTCCTCTCGCACATCTACGACCCGGCCAACGGCGGTGCCATCCTCTGGCAGCACCTGTTCTGGTTCTTCGGCCACCCCGAGGTGTACATCATCGCGCTGCCGTTCTTCGGCATCGTCTCCGAGGTGTTCCCGGTCTTCAGCCGCAAGCCGATCTTCGGGTACAAGACGCTCATCTACGCGACCATTTCGATCGCCGCCCTGTCGGTGGCGGTCTGGGCCCACCACATGTACGTGACCGGTTCGGTGCTGCTGCCGTTCTTCTCGCTCATGACGATGCTCATCGCGGTTCCGACCGGTGTGAAGATCTTCAACTGGATCGGCACGATGTGGCGGGGGTCCCTGACCTTCGAGACGCCGATGCTGTGGGCGCTCGGCTTCCTCGTCACCTTCACGTTCGGCGGGCTCACCGGTGTCATCCTCGCCTCGCCGCCGCTCGACTTCCACGTCTCCGACACGTACTTCGTCGTGGCGCACTTCCACTACGTCATCTTCGGAACCGTCGTGTTCGCCATGTTCAGCGGCTTCTACTTCTGGTGGCCGAAGTGGACGGGCAAGATGCTCAACGAGAGCCTCGGCAAGTGGCACTTCTGGTTCCTGTTCATCGGATTCCACACCACCTTCCTCGTGCAGCACTGGCTCGGAGTGGTCGGCATGCCGCGCCGCTACGCCTCGTACTCTCCGGAGGACGGCTTCACCTGGATGAACCAGCTGTCCACCATCGGGTCGATGATCCTCGCCGTCTCGATGATCCCGTTCTTCCTGAACGTGTACATCACTGCCCGCAAGGCGCCGAAGGTCACGGTCAACGACCCGTGGGGCTTCGGAGCCTCCCTCGAGTGGGCCACGTCGTGCCCGCCGCCGCGGCACAACTTCACGTCGATTCCGCGCATCCGCTCAGAGCGGCCGGCCTTCGACCTCAACCACCCCGAGGTCGCCATGCCGGTCGGGATCGGGCCGGGCAAGGACGCGCCCGATGCCCCCGTCTACGACGCCGCAACGAACGAGGTCAAATAAATGAGGGCAAACACCAACCTGCTCTGGCTGCTCGCGGGCTTCTTCGCCCTCGTCACGGTCGCGTACATCGTTTGGGGTCTCGTCGACCCGCACCAGCACAGCATCGAATGGGCGGGGACCTTCGCCCTGGCACTGAGCTCCGTGTTCGTGAGCTTCGTCGCCTTCTACCTGTCCCGGGTGCACGGCGCTCAGGGAGGAGAGCTTCCAGAGGACCGCCTCGACGCCAACGTCGACGACGGCGATCCCGAAGTCGGCTTCTTCAGCCCGTGGAGCTGGTGGCCCATCCTCCTCGCCGCGAGTGCTGCGTTGCTTTTCCTCGGCCTCGCGATCGGGTTCTGGATCTCGATCATCGCGGTCGGCATCGGCGTGATCTGCCTCATCGGCTGGGTCTACGAGTACTACCGCGGTAACTTCGCGCGCTAGCCGGTCCGCGAAAGCGGGTGAGCAGTCGGTCTCGATTCCTGAGAACGACGGCTCACCCGCTTTCGCGTTAATGGGGGAGAGCGTGCAGGGCGCGGCGCCGGAAGCCGAGCACGTCGAAGGAGAACGTCACGGGACTGCGGGAAGGCCAGCGGCCTGCGATGGCCTCCGTCCCGGTGTGATGTGCCGACGGGCCCATGCCGATCAGGACGGCAACGGCGTCCGCGCCGAGGTCGTGACGACTGGTGACCCTGATCCGGGTCTCCAGGGCGAACCAGGGCTGCAGGGAGTCCCTGAGGTCCTCGGCTTTGTTCGGCGGGATATCGAGGGCCAGTCCGGCATCCCTGAGCTCGCGGAGATGGTCATCGTGGGGAACGACGACGGCGAGGAGACCCCTGTCGCGCAGCACGCGATGGAATTCGGCCGGGTTCCGCGGTGCGAAGACGTTCAGGAGGGCATCGGCGACTCCGGTCCGCACCGGAAGGTCGGCCCAGACGTCGGCGACGAGCCCGTCCACCTGCGGCGGTTCAGGGAGTTTGCCGCCTGAGGCTGCAGCATGTTCGTGCCCAGGCGCGGCGACGGTGCGGGCAGCGGCCACAGTTCGGGCCACGGCGACGGGGGAGAGGTCCATTCCGAGGTATCCGGCGGTCGGACAGGCTTCGGTCACTCCGCGGAGGTAGTACCCGGTGCCACAGCCGATGTCGAGCACCCGAGCGGGCTGTTCCGCTGCGACGAGCGTCGTGACGGCCGTGCGCAGGTCTTCGTACCAGCCGGCTTCGAGGAAGGCCTCACGTGCGTCGAGCATCGCGGCGCTGTCACCGACCACGTGGCTGCGCCCGCCCAGGAGCGACAGATAGCCGCGCCGGTTGGCGTCGAAGGAATGCCCGGAAGCACACCGCAGCACGAGGCCGCCATTCGCCGCGAGGGGCGACAAACAGTTCGGGCACCGAAGCCACTCCGACAGGGTCTGGAGGGACATCGATGCCCGATCTGTTCATGTTGTGTTGTGGTGATTGTGGAACTACCGCTGGTTAGTGGTGGTCTCCGTGGCTCTGCTCGAGCTCCGTCGTGGTGACCGGAACAATCCGGTCCTCGAAGAACCAGCGAGAGAGTCCGCCGCGCAGGCGCTGGCCGGTCGTGATCTTGCCCTGGTCGTTCGGGCGGATCATCAGCGGCTTGTAGTCCGAGTAGCTCACGAGCTTCCAGCGCTCGTACTCGTCGACGGGCTGGTGCACCTCGATGTACTCGCCACCGGGCAGGCGGACGATCCGGCCGGATTCGTAACCGTGCAGGACGATCTCGCGATCCTTCTTCTGCAGCGCGAGGCAGACTCGCTTGGCGACGAAGAACGCGATGAACGGTCCGACGATCGTGGCGAACTGACAGGCGTGGATGACGCCCTCCATCGTCACGTGGAAGTGCGTGGCGATGATGTCCGAGGATGCGGTCGACCAGAGCGCGGCGTAGAACGTCACGCCGGCCGCGCCGATCGCCGTGCGGGTCGGGGCGTTGCGCGGGCGATCGAGGATGTGGTGCTCGCGCTTGTCCCCGGTGACCCAGGCCTCGATGAAGGGGTAGATCAACACGACCAGGATGAAGAGTCCGAGGCTGATCAGAGGGATCAGGATGTTGAACGACCAGGTGCGATCGAGCCAGACGAACTCGAGTCCCGGCGGAATCAGGCGCAGGGCCCCGTCGGCAAAGCCGATGTACCAGTCCGGCTGGGTACCCGCCGAGACGGGGGAGGGGTCATAGGGTCCGTAGTTCCAGATCGGGTTGATCGTGAACAGTGAGGCGATCAGCATCACGACACCGAAGACGATGAAGAAGAACCCGCCGGCCTTGGCGGCATAGACCGGGAGGACCGGGTAGCCGACGACGTTCTGGTTCGTGCGTCCGGCACCGGGGTACTGGGTGTGCTTGTGCACGACGACGAAGAGCAGGTGCATCGCGATGAGGGCGATGATGATCGCGGGCAGCAGCAGGATGTGGAGCGAGTAGAGCCGACCCACGATCGCCTCGCCCGGGAACTCGCCGCCGAAGAGCAGGAAGGAGATCCAGGTTCCGATCAGCGGGATGCCCTTGACCATTCCGTCGATGATCCGCAGGCCGTTGCCGGAGAGCAGATCGTCGGGGAGGGAATATCCGGTGAAGCCCTCTGCCATCGCGAGGATGAACAGGATGAAGCCGATGACCCAGTTGAGTTCGCGGGGCTTGCGGAACGCACCCGTGAAGTAGATCCGGAGCATGTGCAGGCCGATGGACGCCACGAACAGCAGCGCAGCCCAGTGGTGCACCTGGCGCATCAGGAGGCCGCCGCGGATGTCGAAGGAGATATTGAGCGACGAGGACATCGCCGCCGACATTTCGACGCCCTTGAGCGGAACGTACGAGCCTTCGTAGTGGACGGGTGCCATCGAGGCGCTGAAGAAGAACGTCAGGAACGTCCCGGACAGCAGGATGATGACGAAGCTGTAGAGGGCAACCTCACCGAGGAGGAAGGACCAGTGGTCTGGAAAGATCTTCCTGCCGAGTTCCTTCACCGCGGTGGAGATGCTCGTGCGCTCGTCGATGTAGTTCGCCGCCGCGCCCGTGAAGCCGCCGTTGGTTTTCGTCGTCTCGACCACGCCTGTGGTCGTTTTCGTGATACTCAATGCCGCTCCCAGAAACTCGGTCCGACGGGTTCAGTGAAATCGCTCTGCGCAATGAGGTAGCCCTCAGAGTCTACGGCGATGGGCAGCTGGGGGAGCGGCCGCTTGGCCGGCCCGAAGATGACCTCGCAGTGGTTCGACACGTCGAACTGTGACTGGTGGCACGGGCAGAGCAGGTGGTGGGTCTGCTGTTCGTAAAGGGCGACGGGGCAGCCGACATGGGTGCAGATCTTGGAATACGCGACGATGCCGTCGTACGACCAGCCTGCACGCTCGGGGAGTTCGTTGAGGTCCTCGGGCTTGAGGCGCATCAGCAGCACGGCCGCCTTGGCCTTCTCTTCCAGACGACCGCTCGGCAGGTCCTGCAGACCCTCCGGAATGACGTGGAAGGCGGAGCCGAGGGTGACGTCCGAGGCCTTGATCGGTGTGCCGGTCGGGTCGATCGCCAGCCGGGTCCCCTTCGTCCACATCGTGTGGGTGAGCAGCTCGGAAGGGTTCTCGTTCATCGGGCCGAGGCCGCGGAAGAGCACGACCGCGGGAAGGGGGAAGGCGATGAGCGCGCCGATCAGGCTGTTCCGGATGAGGCTGCGTCGTCCGATCCCGGATTCCTCGTTGGCTTCGGCGAAGATTTCGACCGCCCTGGCCCTCGTCTCGTCTGAGCCGCGGACGGGGTGCCGGACATCGATGCCTTCGTGGTCGCTCATCAGCGCCTTGCCCCAGTGGACGGCGCCGATGCCGATCGCCAGGAGCGCGAGGGCCAGACCGAGGCCGATGAAGAGATTGTTCAGCCGCACGGAACCCGGGTCGGTTTCCACGATCGGGAACGCCATGTACGCGGCGATAGCAAAAACGCTGCCGACGATCGAGAGGTAGAAGAGCGTGTACACCGTGCGCTCGGCACGGCGCTCGGCGCTCGGGTTCAGGTCGGTGACGCGGGGGCGGTGCGGCGGGAATCCGGGGTTGTCCACGGCGTCGCGCACGACAACGGCCGTGCCGGCGTTCGCGGGGTCGTGCCCGGCGCCGGAGTCAGCAGCGGTGAGGTCCTTCCCGCTGTTATCGTCCGTGGCCATTGTGCTCCTTTGTCTGCTGTGTGTCGTGCAGTTGTGTGCTGAGCAGGTGTGTCTGCTGCATGATTCTGATTCCGCGCCCTGTTCGGATGCGGGTCAGTTCGATTTTGCGGTGATCCACACCGTCAACCCGACGATCGCGCCGAGTCCGAAGATCCAGAGGAACAGTCCTTCGGAAACCGGACCGAGCGAGCCGAGGGCGTATCCGCCCGGGGACGGGTTGTTCTCGAGGTACTTGAGGTACGTGATGATGTCGCGTTTGCTCTCCGGTGAGATGTTCATGTCGTTGAAGACCGGCATGCTCTGCGGTCCCGTGATCATGGCCTCATAGATGTGCTGGGCGGAGACGCCGTCGAGTGCGGGTGCGAACTTGCCCTCCGTGAGGGCGCCTCCGGCGCCTGCGACGTTGTGGCACATCGCGCAGTTGATGCGGAAGAGCTCGGCGCCCTTGGCGGAATCGCCCTGCGCGTCGAGGTACCGCGCATCCGGGATGGCCGGCCCGGGGGCGAGGGAGGCGACGTATGCGGCGAGGGCTGCGATCTGTTCGTCCGTGAACACGACGGCCTTCTTCTCAGCCTGAGGCCCGTCCATCTGCATGGGCATCCGGCCGGTGCCGACCTGGAAATCGACGGATGCCGCACCGACACCGATGAGGCTCGGGCCGGATCCGGTTCCCGCGGCGCCGAGGCCGTGGCAGGTGGCGCAGTTGCTCGCGAAAAGCTTCTGGCCCTCTCCGATGGTCTGCTGAGACGAAGCATCCGTCTGGGCACTCGCGGTGCTCGTGCTGAACAGCGCATAGGCGCCGCCCGTGAAGAGGAGGCCGATGGCGATCAGGGCGACACTGGCAAGTGGGCTGCGGCGGCCGGACTTGCGCACGCGGGCCGGCTTGGGGGTGTTGGTCTTGGTCATTCTGAGGTGTCCGCTCCGGATCTCTATTTGAGGACGTAAATGACGAGGAAGAGGCCGATCCAGACGACATCGACGAAGTGCCAGTAGTACGAGACGACGATGGCGCTCGTCGCCTCCTTGTGACCGAAGTTCTTGACCGCGAACCCGCGGCCGATGACGAGGAGGAAGGCGATCAGGCCGGCCGTGACGTGGATGCCGTGGAAGCCGGTGGTGAGGTAGAACGCCGATCCGTATGCGTTGCTCTGCAGCGAAACGCCCTCGGAGACCAGGGTGGCGTACTCCCAGATCTGCCCGGAAACGAAGACGGCGCCGAGGGCGTACGTCAGGAAGAACCACTCGACCATGCCCCACTGGCTGGGCTTCCAGCCCGTTGAGCGGGCCTGGAGACGCTCCGCGGCGAACACGCCGAACTGGCAGGTGATCGACGAGGAGACGAGGATCAGGGTGTTCACGAGTGCGTAGGGAAAATTGTGCTTCTCGGCTTCGAATTGCCAGAGTTCCGGCGATGTCGACCGGAGCGTGAAGTAGATGGCGAACAGGCCCGCGAAGAACATGACTTCGCTGCCCAGCCACACAATGGTGCCGACAGCAACGCTGTTGGGCCGATTAACCACGGGCGCTGTGGCTGAATAAGTTATCGAAGGGCTCGTCACTCGTCCATTATGGCCGATTTCGCAGCCGGGGTGCGCACCATGCGGACGCGGGTGCGTCATTTACCCAAAAGGTGACCAGATTGGAACGAAAGCGCCGCTGGAGCAGATTCGGAACGCGGGAGCCGATGCGCTTAAGATCGGTTTCATGCTCGAAATCCAGTCCTGGCCCAATGTCCTCAGCGCCCTGCTCAGTGGAGAGGACCTGAGTGTCTCCGATGCGGCGTGGAGCATGGAGCAGGTGATGCAGGGGCACGCGACCCAGGCCCAGATCGCCGGGTTCCTCGTCGCCTTGCGCGCCAAGGGGGAGACCGTCGACGAGATCGTCGGTTTTCGTGACGCCATCCTCGAGCATGCCGTCGCCCTCCCGGTCAACCCGATGGCGCTCGATATCGTCGGCACCGGCGGTGACCGTTTCGGCACCGTCAACATTTCGACGATGGCTTCGATCGTCTGTGCCGGCGCGGGCGTTCCGGTGATCAAGCACGGGAACAGGGCCGCGAGTTCGGCATCGGGCGCCTCGGACGTGCTCTCGGCGCTGGGCATCGACCTGACCCTCTCCGCCGAGAAGGTCGCCGAGATCCTCGAGGCGACCGGGATCACCTTCGCCTATGCGGCGGCATTCCACCCAGGATTCCGTCACGCCGGACCGGTCAGGGCCGAGCTGGGCATCCCGACGGTGTTCAACTACCTCGGCCCGCTCTGCAACCCGGCGCGTCCGGAAGCCTCCGCTGTCGGTGTCGCCGGACTCGACCGGGTACCGCTCATCGTCGGTGTCTTCCAGACCCGCGGAGCTGCCGCGCTCGTCTTCCGCGGGGACGACGGTCTCGATGAACTCACGACGACCGGTCACAGTCACGTCTGGGAGGTCTCCCGGGGACTCGTGACCGAGCATGACATCGACCCGCGCGAGCTCGGCATCCGCCGCGCCTCGATGAGCGAACTCCTCGGCGGCGATCCGGCGCACAACGCGGAGGTCGTGCACCAGACGCTCGCCGGACAGGCGGGCGCCGTGCGCGACATCGTGCTCCTCAACGCAGCGGCCGGTCTTGTCGCCTTCGATCTTGCGAAGAATCCGGTGTCCGCGCAGTCGAGCATCCTCGACCGATTCCGCGACAAGCTGGCCGTGGCAGCGGAATCCATCGATTCAGGGGCCGCTACGGCCAAGCTCGCCGAATGGGTCGCGGCCAGCCGCGCCTAGCCAGCCTGCACGCACCGATTCGACGGAGATTCTGGTGGGAAAGCGCCTGAGACGCGCTCCCGCGTGTGTGGAACCCGGAATCTCCGTCGAATCGGTTGGTTGTGCGGCAGCGAGTTGTGCGGCTTAGAGCACGTCCTCGTCGACCCAGCCGAAGGTCTTCGTGACGGCCTTCTTCCAGTTGCGCAGCTGCCGGTCGCGCTCGGCGACCGTCATCTGCGGCGTCCAGCGGCTGTCCTCCTGCCAGTTGGCGCGGAGCTCGTCGAGGTCGCTCCAGAAGCCGACCGCGAGGCCGGCCGCGTATGCGGCACCGAGCGCCGTGGTCTCCGCGACGACGGGCCGGACGACGGGCACGCCGAGGATGTCGGCCTGGAACTGCATGAGCGTGTTGTTGGCGATCATGCCGCCGTCGACCTTGATCTCGGTGAGCGGGACCCCGGAGTCGGCGTTGACGGCGTCGATCACCTCCCGGGTCTGGAACGCGGTCGCCTCGAGGGCCGCCCTTGCGATGTGACCCTTGTTCACGAACCGGGTCAGCCCGACGAGGGCGCCCCGGGCGTCCGAACGCCAGTACGGCGCGAACAGCCCGGAGAACGCCGGCACGAAGTAGGCGCCGCCGTTGTCGTCGACGGACTTCGCGAGCGTCTCGACCTCTTCGGAGGAACTGATCATGCCGAGGTTGTCGCGCAGCCACTGCACGAGCGCGCCGGTGACGGCGATCGAGCCCTCGAGCGCGTAGTGCGGTTCGGCGTCGCCGAGCTTGTAGCCCAGGGTCGTGAGCAGCCCGTTCTTCGAGTGCACGATCTCGGTGCCGGTGTTGAAGATCAGGAAGTTACCGGTGCCGTAGGTGTTCTTGGCCTCGCCCTGGTCGAACGCGGCCTGGCCGAACGTCGCGGCCTGCTGGTCGCCGAGGATGCCCGCGATCGGCACCTCGCGAAGCAGGCTGTGTTCGTTGACCGTTCCGTAGACTTCGGAGGAGGACCGGATCTCGGGCAGCATCGACCGGGGCACGTCGAAGGCGGCGAGGATGTCGTCGTCCCACTGCAGGGTCTCGAGGTCCATGAACAGCGTGCGGCTCGCGTTGGTGACGTCGGTCGCGTGCACGCCGCCCTCGAGGCCGCCGGTGAGGTTCCAGAGCACCCACGAGTCCGTCGTGCCGAACATCAGCTCGCCGGCATCCGCCTTGGCCCTGGCGCCTTCGACGTTCTCGAGGATCCAGACGATCTTTGTGCCCGAGAAGTACGTGGCGAGCGGCAGGCCGACCTGCTTCTTGAAGCGCTCCACGCCCCCGTCGGCGGCGAGGCGGTCGACGATGGGCTGGGTGCGGGTGTCCTGCCACACGATCGCGTTGTAGACGGGGAGCCCGGTGGTGCGGTCCCAGACCACGGCGGTCTCGCGCTGGTTGGTGATGCCGACGGCGGCGATGTCGTGCCGGGTCAGGTTCGCCTTGGACAGCGCCTGCCCGATGACCTCACGGGTGTTGTTCCAGATCTCCATCGGGTCGTGCTCGACCCAGCCGGCCTGGGGGAAGATCTGCTCGTGCTCGAGTTGTCCGGTCGAGACGATCGAACCGGCCTTGTCGAAGATGATCGCCCGCGAACTCGTGGTGCCCTGGTCGATGGCGATGACGTATTGGGCCATGGAATACCTCCTTGTATTGTTCTGACACGTTGTGCTGAGACGTACTGACTACTGATGGACATGCAGAAGCCGACCGGTCGGTCCTGGTTGGGGAACCGGCCGGTCGGCAGGCGCACTAGGTGAGAATGGGCAGGAGAGCGTACGAGGCCCATCCGGCGAGGACGCCGCCGATGACGGGGCCGACGACCGGCACCCAGGAGTACGCCCAGTCGGACGAGCCCTTGCCCTTGATCGGCAGGATGAAGTGCGCGATGCGCGGTCCGAGGTCACGGGCCGGGTTGATCGCATACCCGGTCGGGCCACCGAGCGAGGTGCCGATCACGATGACGAGCAGGGCCACCGGCAGGGCGCCCAGGGCCGCGAGGCCGCCGGACGTGCCCTGGCGACCGCCGCCGAAGGCGATCACGACGAACACCAGCACGAAGGTGCCGATGATCTCGGTGACGAGGTTCCAGCCGTAGGAGCGGATGGCCGGACCGGTCGAGAAGACGCCGAGCTTGTTCGCCGGGTTCGGTTCCTGGTCGAAGTGCTGCTTGTAGGCGAGCCAGCAGAACACGGCCCCGATGATGGCGCCGAGGAACTGAGCCGCGATGTAGACGAGCACCGACAGGAAGTTCACCGGGACCCCGGAGCCGAACTCGGTCGCGCCCGATGCGACGAGGCCGAGGGTGACGGCGGGGTTCAGGTGCGCACCTGAGTTGTACGCCACGATGACGCCGGAGAAGACGGCGAAACCCCACCCGATGGTGACCATCAGGAAGCCGCCGCCGAGACCTTTGTTCTTGGCCAGGGCGACGTTGGCTACGACACCGGTACCGAGGAGGACGAGCATCGCGGTGCCCACGACCTCCGACAAAAATACGACTCCAATATTGTCCACGTTGACCTTCCTAGGTAGGGCTCGAGCGCTGAACAGTCTGGTCGCGGTGAGCGACTGGCAACACCATAGCGCGCTGGTATCCCGAGCGAAATGGGCAGGTCGAGGCGTGGTTCGTCCCTTACTTCCCCGGCTACCTGCGCGTAGGTTAAGGACAGCTCCGTATCGAATCGCACGATGCGACGCCGACCGATCGTCACCATCCGACCCGAAGGAAGAGTCATGAAAAAGCTCGTCAATGATCCCAAGAACGTTGTCGATGAGGCCGTGGCCGGCTTTGCAGCCGCGCACGGCGACATCGTGCGCGTATCCAGCGACCCTACTTTCATCGTCCGCGCCGATGCCCCGGTGTCGGGCAAGGTCGGCCTGGTCAGCGGAGGCGGAAGCGGCCATGAGCCGTTGCACGGCGGATTCGTCGGCGTCGGCATGCTCGACGCCGCCGTGCCAGGCGCGGTCTTCACCTCGCCGACCCCCGATCCCATCCTCGCGGCGACGCAGGCGGTCAACGGCGGCGCAGGGGTGCTGCACATCGTGAAGAACTACACCGGCGACGTCCTCAATTTCGAGACGGCTGCCGACCTGGCCCTCGCGGATGGGATCGAGGTCCGCACGGTCATCGTCAATGACGACGTCGCCGTGAAGGATTCGCTGTACACCGCCGGACGTCGCGGAGTCGCCGGAACGGTCCTCGTCGAGAAGATCGCCGGAGCTGCGGCCGAACGCGGCGACGACCTCGCCTCCGTTGCCGCCGTCGCGGAGAAGGTGATCGGGCAGGTGCGCACGATGGGTGTGGCGCTGACGCCGTGTGTCGTCCCGCACGCGGGAGAACCGAGCTTCACCCTCGCAGAGGACGAGATCGAAATCGGCATCGGCATCCACGGCGAGCCGGGCCGGGAGCGGATCAAGCTCGAACCCGCAGACGCCATCGTCGACCGTCTCCTCGGACCGATTCTGGAGGACATTCCGTTCGTGAGCGGGGATTCGGTGCTCCTCCTCGTCAACGGCATGGGCGGCACTCCCCAGATCGAGCTCTATATCGTCTTCCGGAGGGCCGCCGAGGTCCTTGCTGCCAAGGGGATCACTGTCACGCGGACGTTGGTCGGGAATTTCACCACCTCCCTCGAAATGCAGGGCATGTCCATCACGGTTCTCAAGCTCGATGACGAGCTCACCGCGCTCTGGGATGCGCCGGTGCAGACTGCGGCGCTACGGTGGGGACGGTAGAAGGAGATTCCATGAATCTGAGTGTCACCTGGGCTGAAGCCTGGATCCGGCAGTGTGTGGACGTTATCGCTGACCATCGTGTGGAGCTGATCACCCTCGACAGGGACATCGGCGACGGCGACCACGGCGAGAACATGGACCGTGGTTTCCAGGCGGTGCTGGGGAAACTCGACACCCTCCCGGCAGACGCCGTTCCCGGCGACGTCCTCAAACTCGTCGCGACGACACTCATTTCCACGGTGGGCGGTGCCGCGGGGCCGCTCTACGGAACGGCTTTCCTGAAGGCGGCCGTCGCCGTGGCGGGGAAGCCGGACCTGGACGGTGCCGCGGTCGTCGCACTGCTGACGGCGGCACGCGACGGAATCGTGCTCAGGGGCAAGGCGGAGAGCGGCGACAAGACCATGGTCGACGCCTGGACGCCCGCTGTGAACGCTGCAGCGGCCGCGGAACGCGCCGGAGCGACGCCCGTCGCCATCCTCGTCGAGGCCGCGGATGCTGCGGAGGCCGGCGCGGTTGCGACGGAGCCGCTCATCGCGCACAAGGGACGCGCGAGTTACCTCGGCGAACGCGCCATCGGGCATCGCGATCCGGGTGCCCAGTCCAGTGCCCTGCTTCTGCGTGCTGCCGCCGACACCGCCGAGCAGGTTGCGGATGAGTGATTCAGAACCCGCCGTCCCCGCCGTACTCGTCGGCCTTGTCTTCGTGTCGCACAGCTCGCTGATCGCGAGGGGCCTCGTCGATCTCGCCCGCCAGATGGCTCCGACCGTGCGGATGCTGCCGGCGGGCGGCACCGACGACGACCGGATCGGAACGAGCTTCGCCAAGGTGGCGGCGGGCATCGAGGCCGCAGAAGCAGGCAGGGGAGTCGTCGTGCTTTGCGACCTCGGCTCCGCAATCCTGACGGCGGAATCAGCGCTCGATTTCCTCGATGACGACACTCGATCCCGGGTCGTCATCGTCGACGCACCCCTTGTCGAGGGCGCCGTCGCCGCCGCCGTCGCCGCACAGATCGGTGGCGACCTGCCTGCCGTGGAGTCTGCGGCCCGGTCGGCTGGGGCAGCGTACTCGGGTGCGCCCTCGGCCCAGGCGCCGGTCCCGGCCGCAGATGCCGGGTCCGGTCAGTCGGGGGCCGACACGACGGTGATGAGGACGGTGACCCTGATCAACGCTGACGGCCTGCACGCCCGGCCCGCCGCGGAGTTCGTGACCCTCGCCGCGACGCTCGGCGTTCCGGTCACGGTCAATGGCCGCGATGCCGCGAGCCTGCTGGCCATCATGGGCCTCGGGTTGACCCGGGGCGCACGGGTTGAACTCTCGGCAAGCGGTGCCGGCGCGGCCGCGGCGGTCGACGCCCTTGCCACACTCCTCGAATCGGGGTTCGGCGAGGCCTGAGAGTCCCGGGGGAGCCAGCGGCACGGCGGAAGATCGCGCCGGGAAATTTCGGCTCATACCGACCCGATTGGTTCTATGCTGGCCGCATGATCCAGGACACCACAGTGCCGTGCCCCGTGTGCGGCCATGCCATGAGTGAACACACGATCGTGCACGGCGTGCACGACACGATCCTGAACTGTCCGGTGCCCCATCCGGGCGCCTGGGACAGGGACGCATTCGAACCGGTGAACGAGTTCGGCATGGTCACCCACCAGCACCCTGCGGAGGACCCTCCCGTTCACGGCTGAATTCTCCTGCTCCGCACCTGCAACGGCTGGTCAGCGTACGAGTTCACCAAGAATTTCCCCGGATGCCCTATTGTCTGCAGTGCAGATCTCCTGCACAACGTCGTCCCACCTAATCCAGACGGTATCCATCGAATGAGCGCCACAGCCAAGCGTGTGATCGGGCTCGTCCTCGCGGGCGTGCTCGTCGTCGGCGTGGTCATCGTCGTGGTCGGCGGTCGCCTGTTCGGAACAACGACCGGGACGGCTCCGGTGACCACGAACCTCGCTGTCGTCCACGGGGTCATCGGCTCGGAGAAGAAACCGTTCTTCGACGACCCGGCCGTCCGGGCTGTCTTCGCCGAGAAGGGTCTCGACGTCGAGGTCGTGACGGCGGGATCACGCCAGATCGCCACATCCGTCGACCTCACCGGCGTCGATTTCGTGTTCCCTTCCTCCGCGCCCGCCGCCGAGAAGATCCGGCGCGAAGCCGGGGCGCGCAGCGTGTTCTCCCCGTTCTACTCGCCGCTCGCGATCGCGACCTTCACGCCGATCGTGGCCCTCCTGCAGTCCGCGGGGATCGCGAACCAGGACGCCGCGGGCACCTGGCACCTGAACGTCGCGGAATACCTCAAGGCCGTCGCCGCGGGAACCCGCTGGAATCAGCTCCCCGGTGCGGCGGCGAGCTACAACAGCTCCCGTTCGATCCTGATCTCCAGCACGGACATCCGCCAGTCGAACTCAGCGGCCATGTACCTTGCGATCGCGTCCTACGTCGCCAACGGGAACAGCGTCATCAGCTCCGCCGACGCGGAGGCCGCCGTCATCGACCCGATGGCCGCGCTCTTCCTCGAGCAGGGCTTTTCGGCCTCCTCCTCCGAGGCACCATTCGAGGACTACCTCTCCCAGGGAATCGGCTCGAAACCGCTCGTGATGGTCTACGAGGCACAGTTCCTCGGCCGGCAGATGAGCGTCACCGGCCGCAGCGCCATCACCCCTGACATGGTCCTGATGTATCCGGACCCGACCGTGCTCTCCAAACACACGGTGGTCCCGCTGTCCGAGCAGGGAACCCAGGTCGGCGAACTCCTCCAGTCCGACCCCCGCCTCGCCCGGCTCGCGGCGCAGTACGGGTTCCGGCCCGCCGACCCGGCCGTGTTCACGGCAGCCCTCGCCGGCAACGGCCTCGCGGCGCCCGCAAGCCCCGTCAACGTCATCGAACCGCCGAGCTACGAGACGCTCGAGGCGATGATCACGACCATCAGCGGGCGGTACGACACCCCTCTTGCCTCACCAGACGCCAACGTCGACAAATGACCAGACGAACACCCGCCGAACGATCACCCGGAGACCAAGGAGCACCATGGCAGACTCATCCCTCGATCTGAGCACTCCCACACCGGGCGAGAGGCCGGCCGCCGCTGCGACGACAGCACCGCGCGTCGACACCGGACTTGTGCTCGTGCCGCCGAACGCTGTCCCGGACATCGGTGGCACCCAGGCCAGCGCGATGATGCCGATCGACGACGCCCGCACTGAGGAACTCGCCGGACGCGCCAGGGCCTTCGTCGCCGACCTCATCGACCGCGATCCCTCGGCCCCGGAATTCCAGAAGAAGATCTCGGACGTGGCCCAGATGGGCCGGGACGAGATCCGGGCCGCGTCCGAGGTCAGCAACCGGATGCTCCAGCGCCCGGTCGCAGCGCTTGCCGCCGCGCGCGGAAAAGGCGACGAGGCCGACGCGCAACGGCGCGTCGCCAGCACACTCGTCGAACTGCGCGGAACGATCGAAGACCTTGACCCGTCCAGGGCCGACGGCGGGGTCGCCCAGTTCCTCCTGAACCTGATCCCGTTCCGGGACAAGCTCCGCAGCTATTTCGCCCGGTACGCCTCCGCACAGAGCCAGCTCAACAAGATCATCCACTCGCTTCAGAACGGCCAGGACGCCCTTCTCAAGGACAATGCGGCGGTCGAGGGGGAAAAGGTGCGGCTCTGGGAGACGATGAATCGCCTGCAGGAGTACGCCCTCCTCACGAGCGCCCTCGACACCCAACTGGTGGAACAGATCGACACGGTCAGGACGACCGACCCGGCCAGGGCCGACGCGCTCACGAGCGATCTCCTCTTCACGATCCGACAGAAGCACCAGGACCTGCTCACCCAGCTCGCCGTGAGCGCCCAGGGCTACCTCGCCCTCGACGTCGTGCGGAAGAACAACGTCGAACTCATCAAGGGCGTCGAACGGGCAACGACGACGACCATATCCGCCCTGCGCACGGCCGTGATCGTGGCACAGGCACTGGCCAACCAGAAGCTCGTCCTCGACCAGATCACCGCCCTCAACACGACGACCTCGAACCTGATCGTCTCGACCTCGCAGATGCTCAAGACCCAGTCTGTCGCCATCAGCGAGCAGTCGGCATCCGCGACCATCAGCCTCGAATCGTTGGAAACGGCCTTCCAGAACATCTACGAGACCATGGACGCCCTGGACAGCTACAAGCTCAAGGCGGTCGCGACGATGGCCCAGACGGTCGACACCCTTCAGACCCGCCTGGCCGAGGCAACCGCATACCTCGAGCGAGCCCGGCCGGAAGCCCACTGAGCATGCTTCGCCTCCTGAGGAGCTTCGGCGTGGTCGCGGTCGCGGCGCTGCTGCTGGCGGGCTGCACCGTTGCGCAGCCGAACGAGCAGGACGGCCTGCCCAACGACGCCACGACTCTTCGGGTCCTTGCGGGCAGCGAGGTCAAGGATATGGCTCCGATCCTGGAGTCCGCGGCCGCAGACAAGGGAATCCGGGTGGTCTTCGACTACACCGGCACCCTCGCCGGCACGGAACTCGTCGCATCCGGTCGTGCCGCCGGTCGCTACGACGCGACGTGGTTCCCGAACAACCGCTACCTGTCGCTGCTTCCCGGGGCGGCCAAGGCCGTCTCCTCGAGCGTCAAGATCATGAGCTCCCCGGTCGTCCTCGGGCTTCGGCCCGCAGTGGCGGCGCGGCTCGGCTGGGACTCCGCCCCGCCGACCTGGGCGGACCTCGCCACCGCCGCTGCCGACGGTGAATTCACATACGGCATGACCAATCCCGCGGCCTCGAACTCCGGGTTCAGCGCCCTCGTGGCGGTCGCGACGGCACTGTCCGGAACGGGAACCGCGCTCACCGATGCGGACGTCACTGCGGTCGGTCCTGAGCTGACCCGGTTCTTCTCCGGGCAGAAACTGACCGCCGGGTCCTCCGGCTTCCTTGCTGACAAATTCGTCGCAGACCCCACCCTCGTCGACGGCGTCATCAACTACGAGTCCGTACTCCTCGGTCTCGCCGGCAAGGGTGCACCGCTCACGATCGTCCGGCCGACCGACGGAGTCGTCACGAGCGACTATCCGCTCACCCTGCTGGCCTCGGCCGACACGGGCAAGCGTCCACTCTTCGACACCCTGACGGCCTGGCTCACCACTGACGCCGTACAGAAGCGAATCGTGTCGGAGACCAACCGTCGGCCAGGCGTTCCCGGGATCGACACCGGGTCGGCCTTCCCGGCCGGCATCCTCTTCGAGACGCCGTTCCCGAACACGCTGGACGTCGCCAACACCCTGATCGCGACCTACCTCGACACGGTGCGGGCTCCCGCGCAGACGCTCTTCGTGCTCGATACCTCCGGGTCGATGGCGGGGGAGCGGCTCACCGCGCTCCAACAGGCGCTCAAGAACCTCGCCGGGGCAGATTCCTCGACGACGGGCGGTTTTGCCGCGTTCCGCAACCGTGAGCGCGTGACCCTGATCCCGTTCAGCACCGCCCCGGATACCCCGACGATCGTCGACGTGCCTGCGGCGGACAAGACCGAGGCCCTGCAACGGATTCGCGATGTCGCGGATGGACTCTCCGCAGACGGCGGCACGGCGATCTATGACTCGCTGGAACGAGCGTATGCCCTCGCGCGGCAGCAGAAGGCCGAGCGGCCGGATACCTTCGTCTCGATCGTGCTCATGACCGATGGTGAGAACACCGACGGTGCAACGGCGAAGGACTTCTCGGACTACTACGCGACCCAGGGTGCGGATACCCGGTCCATCGCGACCTACGTCGTTCTCTTCGGCAATGGCAACGTCGATGAGCTCACGAGCGTGGCGAAGCTCACGGGCGGGCAGGCCTTCGACGCGCTGAACGGCGACCTGTCGAGCGCGTTCCAGGACATTCGTGGGTACCAGTAGCGTGTCGCGGTGGCTCGCCTCCACGAAGAACATCGTGGGCTCGGTAGTCGGCATCGCGACCCTCGGCGCGCACGTCGCCGTCGGCCTCGGTCCGCTGTGGCCCGTTGTCGTCGTCGCGATGTACGCGGTCGGCGCGCTCGTCGCACCGCGCGACAGGGTGGACCTGCGGCCGGGACCACTGCATGGAGAGGGGGGAGTGGCGTCAGCCGCGGACCTTGCTGCCCAGCTGGCCGTGCTGAGGAGATCGATGACGGCGGAGAACCGCCGCCTGCCGGACGAAGCGACCTCGAGGCTCGCCCGAATCCTGGATGCCCTCGATCAGGTCATCGCCCGCTGGACGGACCTGACCGAAGCGGCCGATCAGGCTCACACGGTCGAGCAGATGATCCTCGACTACCTGCCCACGTCGATTCAGCGGTTCCTGAACCTGCCGCGGAGCTTTGCGATCGCAAGCCGGGTCGAAGGGAAGAAGACGGCTGAGGACGAACTGATCGAGCAGTTGGACATCCTCGAGACGGAGAGCGATCGCATCCGCACCGCACTCTACGCGAAAGACCTCGCGGCGCTCGAAGACCAGAGTCGTTTCCTGCGTGAGAAATTCGGCCGATCCGAACTGGACCTCTGATTCAGGCGAGCCCGGGCAGGGGGACCGGCGGCGCCGGTGCGACGGGGGCCGCTGGGCGATAGGTCGCGATGATGACACCCGTGCTCGTCGTCGTGCTGTCGACGAGGTCGAGGGATGCCGAGGGGCCACCGTCCGGGAAGAGGCGTCGACCGGTGCCGAGCACCAGGGGGTGGATCAGGAGCGTGTACTGGTCGATCAGGCCCCAGCGCATCAGTGCACGCACGAGCTCGCCGCTGCCGAGGATCACGATGTCCTTGCCGGGCTGCTGGCGCAGTTCCGCGACGGTCGTCGTCGCCTCACCGCTCAGGAGGATCGAGTTGTTCCAGGCCAGGGGGCCGGGGAGGGTCATCGACGTCACGTACTTCGGGATGTTGTTGATCACCTCGGTATACGGGTTCTCCAGGGTCATCGCCGGCCAGATCGAAGCGAAATCCGCGTACGTCTTGCGTCCGAAGAGCAGGGCGCCGGCATCGCCGATTCCCGCGGCCATGACGCTGCCCATCACCGAGTCGGCATAGGGCTGGGCCCAGCCGCCGAGGTCGAAGCCGTCCCGGCGATCCTCGTTCGCCCGGCCGGGCGCCTGCATCACGCCATCGAGGGTCACGCTGTTGGTGACCACGATTCTGCTCATCGAAATCCTTTCCTCCGTCTGCAAACTTACTGCCCGATGCCGAATCTCCTAATTCGGGGGACAACAGATGACGCCTGCTCCAGACAGCCTTTCACCTTCTTGACAAAAAATATTGTCGGTGGAAGGCTGGTTGCATGCTCGAAGTCGCCGTCATCGACACCGCCGGAGCGGCGGCAGCGTCGCTCGAGCCCACACGGAGCCGGCTGCTCGCCGAGCTCGGCGAACCGGGTTCGGCCACGACCCTGGCGGCCAGGCTCGGCCTGCCGCGCCAGAAGGTCAACTATCACTTGCGCGAACTGGAACGCCACGGTCTCATCGAACTCGTCGCCGAGCGTCGCAAGGGGAACATGACCGAGCGGGTGATGCGGGCGACGGCACAGTCATTCGTGATCTCGCCAACGGCGCTCGGGGGAGTGGCTCCCGATCCGCGGCGTGGCGTGAATGAATTCTCGGCGCGCTGGATGCTCGCGGTTGCCGCCCGGCTCGTCCAGGAGGTCGGAATCCTGCTCGACCGCGCGGGGCGCGCACACCGCCCGCTTGCCACATTCACAATCGACAGCGAGCTGCGCTTCGCTTCGGCGGCCGATCGTGCCGATTTCAGCGCGGAACTCGCTCTCACGGTCGCCACCCTCGTCACGCGCTACGACGCGCCGCAGTCCCCGGGCGGTCGCGCCCACCGGCTCGTCCTCGCGCTGCACCCGAGCATCACCCGACCTCCGGAAGAACCCGGTAACCCAGCAGGCAAGGAGAACTGACATGAGCAAGGACTTCGAGATCGTCGTCGAGGGGGAGTTCCCCGGCGATCCTGAGCAGATGTGGGACGCCATCACCCAGAACACGGCGGCGTGGCTGTTCCCGACGGACGACATGCCCGGGGTTGACCTGGTCTCGGAGCGCCCGACCCATCACGTGAATCGGATGGAGGGACCCGATGGCTGGTTCAACCAGCTCGAACAGGTCATCGAACCGCGTCCGGGTGGGCATTCGTTCCTCCGCTGGGTGCACAGCGGCGTCATCCAGGACGACTGGGACAACCAGTACGACAGCGCGAGCAAGCACACCCTGTTCTACCTGCACACCCTGTCCGAGTACCTCGAGCACTTCGCCGGCCGCAGTGCCGTCTACGCCGATGTCCAGGGACCGGAGGCCTCTGGCGGTCCCGAGGGATTCGAGACGCTCCGGAGCGCACTGGGTTTGACTCCCACGTCGGCCGTGGGGGAGACCGTCACCGTCGCCCTGCCCGGAGTCCCGGCGGGAACGGCAAGCGTCGACTGGAACGCAGAGCACTTCATCGGCCTCCGCACGGCCGACGGTCTCTACCGATTCTTCGGTCGGAACGCCTTCGGTGCTGTCGTCGGGCTGACCGTGCACCGGTTCGGCGACATCGGGAGCGCGGGACTTCCCGAGGACTGGAAGACCTGGCTCGACGCCCTGTATGGCTGACGCCGGTCGGGAAGCCACGTCCGGGGACGTCGGACCTCTGGAAACCGTGTGCCTCGCGCGCTACCGTGGCAGCATGAGCGCAATGGATCTGGCCACCCTCCGCCGCCTGGCCGCGGAGGGCAATGAAGAGGCCGCGAACCGGCTCGCCGAACTCGCGGCGACTCGCGGCGACCTGGCCGAACTGCGCGAGCTGGTGGATTCCGGCAACGAACTCGCCGGCGAGAAGCTCGCGCAGCTCGCGGGGGAGCGCGGCGACATCGACGAGTTGCGCCGTCTGGTCGGCGCGGGAAACGAACTGGCGGCAGACAAGCTGGCCCAGTTCGCCGCGGCGCGGGAGGACATCGACGAACTCAGCCGTCTCGCCGACGAGGGCAACGAGGTTGCTGCGACACTCCTGACCCAGCTCATCCGTGGAACCGGGTAGGGGAGCCGACCATGGCAGTGACGGGTATCGGCGGGCTCTTCTTCCGCAGCAATGATCCGGACACCCGGGCGGCCTGGTACCGCGAGCACCTCGGTATCGAAGCGGGCCAGGCCGGCGTCTGGCAGCAGCAGGCCGGCCCGACCGTGTTCGCGCCGTTCCCCTCCGAAAGCGACTATTTCTCAGAGAAGCACTCGTTCATGCTCAACCTCCGTGTGACGGACCTCGACGCGCTCACCGCACGGCTCACGGCGGCGGGAGTCAACGTCGAGCGTCGCCCAGAGTGGGATACGACCGACTACGGCCGCTTCGCCCGCATCCACGATCCCGAGGGGCTTCCGATCGAGCTCTGGGAGCCTCCGGCCTGAACGGGCCGGATCGCATCAGCCGACCCATTCGCCCTGCAAACTGACATAATGTGCATTATCGGTCATTACCGGATGCCTGTTATCTGAGCCGTGTCGTCGTTGTTTCGTCGTCGTCGTTGTTATGTCGGCGTAATCGCGTCGGATTCTGTCTGACGGCCACCGGAGCCGGGCGGCCCGGTCAGGCGCCGACGTACGCAGCGAGGAACTGGCCGGTGAGGGTGGACCGGGCGGCGACGAGATCGGCGGGCGTTCCTTCGAAGACGATCCGTCCGCCGTCGTGGCCCGCACCGGGGCCGAGGTCGATGATCCAGTCGGCGTGTGCCATGACCGCCTGGTGGTGTTCGACGACGATCACGGACTTGCCGGAGTCGACCAGCCTGTCGAGCAGGCCGAGAAGCTGCTCGACGTCGGCGAGGTGGAGGCCGGTGGTCGGTTCGTCCAGGACGTAGATGTCGCCTTTCTCTGCCATCTGGCTCGCGAGCTTGAGCCGCTGTCGTTCGCCCCCGGACAGGGTCGTCAGCGGCTGTCCCAGGCCGAGATAGCCGAGTCCGACATCGGCCAGCCGGACGAGGATCGCGTGAGCGGCGGGCGTGCGCGCCTCCCCCGAACCGAAGAAACTTTCGGCCTCGGTGACCGACATGGCAAGGACCTCGCTGATGTCGCGCCCGCCGAGGTGGTAGTCGAGCACGGATGCCTCGAACCGCTTGCCCTCGCAGACCTCGCAGGTCGTCGCGACGGTGGCCATCACGCCGAGGTCGGTGTAGATGACGCCTGCCCCGTTGCAATTGGCGCAGGCGCCCTCGGAGTTGGAACTGAACAGCGCAGGCTTGACCCCGTTGGCTTTGGCGAAGGCCTTGCGGATCGGCTCGAGCATTCCGGTGTACGTCGCCGGGTTGCTGCGTCGGGAACCCCGGATGCCACCCTGGTCGATCGACACCACATCCGCGCCTGCCGGGATGGAACCGTGCACGAGCGAACTCTTTCCCGACCCGGCCACCCCGGTCAGCACGACGAGCACGCCGAGCGGGATGTCGACGTCGACGCCCTGCAGGTTGTTCCTCGTTGCGCCGCGGATCTCGAGCGCCCCCCTGGGCGTGCGCACGGTGTCCTTGAGGGCGGAGCGGTCGTCGAAATGACGACCGGTCAGGGTGCCGCTGGATCGGAGTTCCTCGACGGTGCCCTCGAAGCAGACCGTGCCGCCGGCCGTTCCCGCGCCAGGGCCGAGGTCGACGACGTGGTCGGCGATCACGATCGTCTCCGGCTTGTGCTCGACGACGAGCACCGTGTTTCCCTTGTCCCGCAGCTGCAGCAGCAACGTGTTCATCCGTTCGATGTCATGGGGGTGCAGCCCGATGGTGGGTTCGTCGAAGACGTAGGTCACGTCGGTCAGCGAGGATCCCAGGTGCCGGATCATCTTGGTGCGCTGGGCTTCACCGCCGGAGAGGGTGCCGGCCGGCCGGTCAAGGGAGAGATAGCCCAGTCCGATCTCGACGAAGGAATCGAGGAGCTGGCGCAGCGCGGTTAGGAGCGGCAACACGGAGGGTTCGTCGAGAGCGCGAACCCACCCGGCCAGGTCGCTGATCTGCAGGGAGCAGGCATCCGCGATACTGATGCCTGCGACCTTCGAGGACCGCGCGGCCGCACTGAGGCGGGTCCCCCGGCACTCCGGGCAGGTCGTGAACGTGACCGCGCGGTCCACGAACACGCGGATGTGCGGCTGCATCGCCTCGCGGTCCTTGGAGAGGAAGGCCTTCTGGACCTTGGGGACCAGACCCTCGTAGGTCATGTTGATGTCCCCCACCTTCACCTTGGTCGGTTCCCGGTACAGGAAGTCCTCGAGCTCCTGCGCGCTGTAGTCGCGGATCGGCTTGTCCGCGTCGAGGAAGCCCGACCCCGTGAAGATCCGCACGCCCCAGCCGTCCGGGGTGTAGCCGGGAATCGTGAGCGCACCCTCGTTGAGCGATTTGGCGGAATCATAGAGCTGGGTGAGGTCGATGTCGTTGACCGTGCCCATGCCCTCGCACCGGGGGCACATGCCGCCGGTGATCGTGAAACTGCGTCGTTCCTTCACGGTCTTGCCCGCCCGTTCGAGCGTGACCGCTCCCGCTCCGCTGATCGAGGCGACGTTGAAGGAGTACGCCTGCGGCGAGCCGATATGCGGCTGCCCCAGCCGGCTGAAGAGGATGCGCAGCAGCGCGTTCGCGTCGGTCGCGGTTCCGACCGTTGACCGGGAATTGGCGCCCATGCGCTCCTGGTCGACGATGATCGCGGTCGTGAGCCCCTCGAGCACGTCCACGTCCGGCCGCGCGAGGGTCGGCATGAAGCCCTGCAGGAAGGCGCTGTACGTCTCGTTGATCATCCGCTGGGACTCTGCGGCGATCGTACTGAACACGAGGGAACTCTTTCCCGAACCGGACACGCCGGTGAACACCGTCAGGCGACGTTTCGGGATGTCGATGGTGACGTTCTTGAGGTTGTTCTCCCTCGCGCCCTGAACCCGAATCAGATCGTGGATGTCGGCGGCGTGCGGAGGAAGACTCATCATGGCTCCATTCAACCAGCATCGCGCAATGCACGAGCGGGGTGAACTCCCCCGGCGACCATTGCGCGTCAGGGGCCCTCCTCGCTACAGTCTGGGTGACCGAACCAGACGCCCAGGCGTCCCCAGTGGTATTTCGAGTCCGAGGAGCGCAGTCATGTCTCATCCCGTCACCGAATTCGATCTCACGGTGGACACGAGCCGCCTGAGCAAGCCCGAACTGACCACGATGCGAACCGCCATGGCCGTCGGCGGGGTCGTCGCCATCGTGCTCGGCGTGATGATCCTGGTCTGGCCGGGAGCGACGCTCACCATCGTGGCCGTCCTCTTCGGCCTCTATTTCCTGATCGGCGGAATCGTCCGGATCGTGCGCGGCATCGTCATGGCCGGCGGCGGCGCAGGCGTCCGGGTGCTGAACATCCTGCTCGGTGTGCTGCTGCTCGTCGCCGGTGTCATCGCGATCCGCAATCCGATCGGGACGATCGCCGTGCTCGGCATGGTCATCGGGATCTCGTGGCTGATCGAGGGTGTTGCGGCGCTCGTCGAAACGGCCTCGGACTCGAGCAGGTGGTTCGGCATCCTCTTCGCTGTGATCAGCATCGTGGCCGGAATCGTGGTGCTGCTCTCCCCCGTGAACTCGCTCGGCGTGCTCGTCATCGTCGGCGGGGTGTTCCTGATCGTCTCCGGCCTGGTCCAGCTGGTTGTGTCGTTCACGCTCGGACGCGGCGCGCGCACCAGCGTCACAGACTGACCTCGCTAGTCGGTGACCATGTCGGTGGTGTCGCCGACGTACCGGGTGTTGCCCGCGGGAACCGGCTCGACGGCGGCCAGGGCCACCTCTGCGGCGAATTCGCTCACGTTGTACAGGCGACCTGCGGCGACCTTGCGGGCGCTCATCGTTCCGGGGCTCGAACGCTCGAGGAGCGTCGCGGTGACGGTGCCCTCGATGATGTCTCCGGAGACCACGACGAAACCGATGCCTTCGGAGTCGAGTTCTGGGATGAGCGCGCGCAGCGCGTCCTCACCCGCACGCTTGCTCCGCGCGACCGGTACGTACTCCGGCATGGTCGGGGCTGTCTCGAAGAAGTGCGCCTGGTGGCTCGTGACGAACACGACCCTGGCGCCGGCGCCCAGCAGGGGGCGAGCGGCCGCGAGCAGGTTGAGCTGGGCATCCCGGTTGAGCTTCATCGCGTAGTCGGGGGCCATCCCGGTTTCCATGCCGCCTGAGGCATTCATCACGAGGATGTCGAGTCCGCCGTATTCCGCGCGGATCGTTTCGATCATGGCTGCGACCGAGGCCTCATCGGTGAGGTCGGCGCCCGCGGTGATGGCCGTTCCGCCGGCCGCGCGGATGGCGTCGGCGACTTTGATCGCCCGCGCCTCCTTGTTGCGGAAGTTGATGACGACGCTCGCTCCGGCCTCCGCGAAGATTCCGACGGTCGCGGCTCCCACGCCCCGGGAAGAGCCGGTGACGAGGACACGCTGTCCGTTCAGTGAACCTGCGGCAAGTGGGTTGGTCACACGAACTCCTCAAATAACGAACTGGGTCTAGCAGAAGACCTTACCAAGAACCCCGACCCCGCCCTTGTCGGCACACCTGCTAGTTTGAGAAGGGGAACACAATGGGGAGGGTCACTATGGACGTATTCGCTGCGAATTACGCGTGGGTTGTCTGGCTGGTGCTCATATTGATCTTCATCACGATCGAGATGGTCACTCTTGACCTCACGTTCCTGATGATTTCCCTTGGCAGCCTCGGCGGCCTGATTTCCGGCCTGTTCGGTGTGCCGTGGTGGGGCCAGCTCGTGATCGCGGCGTTCCTGTCCATGGTGCTGCTGCTCGGCATCCGCCCGCCCCTGCTCCGGGTGCTCAAACGAGGTGGCGACCCGACCCTCAGCAACGTCGACGCCCTCCTCGGCCAGGACGGTCACATCGTGAGCTCGACCGGCGCCCTCGCCCAGGTGCGCCTCGCGAACGGTGAGACCTGGACCGCGCGCTTCTCCCCCCTCGTCGAGCCGGCCGTTTTCACGCCGGGCGAACGCGTCATCGTCATCGCCATCGACGGGGCGACCGCAGTGGTCATCCCCGCAGAAAGGAACATTTCATGAATGATCCGACCCAGGTCGTCGTGCAGGTGATCGTTGTGGCCTTCGTCGCGGCGCTGGTCATCTTCGTGATCGTCACCCTCGCGAAATCCATCCGCATCATTCCCCAGGCCAGGGCCGGGGTCGTGGAAAGGCTGGGCCGGTACCACAAGACGCTCATGCCCGGCCTCAACATCCTGATCCCGTTCGTCGACAGGCTGCGTCCCCTCATCGACCTGCGCGAGCAGGTCGTGTCCTTCCCGCCCCAGCCGGTGATCACCGAGGACAACCTCGTCGTGTCGATCGACACGGTCGTGTACTTCCAGGTGACGGATGCCCGGGCAGCGACCTATGAGATCGCCAACTACCTGGGCGCGGTCGAACTGCTCACGACGACGACCCTCCGTAACGTCGTCGGCGGACTGAACCTCGAGGAAGCGCTTACGAGCCGTGACAACATCAACGGCCAGCTCCGCATCGTTCTCGACGAAGCAACGGGCAAGTGGGGCATCCGGGTCGGCAGAGTCGAACTCAAGGCCATCGATCCGCCGCACTCCATCCAGGACTCGATGGAGAAGCAGATGCGCGCCGAGCGTGACCGTCGCGCGCTGATCCTGACCGCAGAGGGCACCAAGCAGTCCGCCATCCTCACGGCGGAGGGCGCCCGACAGGCGGCCATCCTCTCCGCGGAGGGCGACGCGAAGGCGGCTGTGCTCCGGGCCCAGGGTGAGGCCGAGGCCATCACGACCGTGTTCCGGGCGATCCACGAAGGCGACCCCGACCCGAAACTCCTCGCCTACCAGTACCTGATGACCCTGCCGAAGCTCGCAGAGGGCAGTGCGAACAAGCTGTGGATCGTGCCGAGCGAACTCACCGAGGCGATGAAGGGCATCGGCCGCGCTTTCGGAGAGCGGCCCGTCGCCGGTTCCTCCACCTCCCCGGCCGCCGCTCCCCCGGCTGCCGCGTCCGCCGGGCCGTCCGTGGAGATTCCCGCCGACGCGCCGGCCGGCTCACACGCCGCAGAGGGGTAGCCCCGTGGTTTCGGGCGGCCCCCCTGCATTCCTGGCCGGGTCGCCCCCGCGCATTTTCGCGCACCGCGGCCTCGCACTGAACGCCCCCGAGAACACGGTCCTCGCCTTCCGGCACGCGCTCGAGCACGGCGCGACCCACCTGGAGACCGACGTGCACGCCTCCCGTGACGGGGTCGCCGTGCTCAGTCATGACGCGAGTCTGGCACTGCCCGAGTTGGACATCCCGCTCGAGGAGCTGCGTATCGCCGAACTGCAGCGGATCGACCTCGGCTACGGCCAGTCCTTCTCCTCACTGACGGAAGCCCTCGAGGCCTTCCCGGAGGCGCTGTTCAACCTCGACGTGAAATCCGAGGGCGCCATTGCCGCGACGGCGGCCGCCGTCCTTGCGGCGGGAGCGACCGGGCGGGTCCTGGTGACCTCGTTCTCCGAGGAACGACGCAGGAAGACGCTCCGGCTCCTTCCCGGAGTCGCGTCGAGCGCGTCCGCGCCGGTTGTGGCTCAGTCCGTTGTCGCCGCGCGGCTCGGGAACAGGGCGCTGCTGCGACGCGTTCTCAACGGATGCGTTGCGGTCCAGGTTCCGGAGACGGCATCAGTGCTGCGAGTGGTGACACCCCACTTCGTAAGGGCCATCCACTCGGCGGGCGTCGAGGTTCACGTCTGGACGGTCAACGACCCCGCCGCCATGGAACGACTGCTGGACACCGGTGTCGACGGCCTTGTCACCGACCGACCAGACCTCGCCGCCGCGCTCGTGGACCGCAGATCCGACCGTGGAACCGACCGCGGAACAGCCCGCGACACGCCCGGCATGCCATAAATCCCACTTCCGAAACTGAGAGTTATCACCGAGTAGGGGCATAACGGAAAGATAACGCCCAGCTTGACGGTTTATAACTGAGAGTTGCATCGCGAGAGGAGACCACACAATGGCGGATCGCAGTTTGCGTGGCATGAGGTTGGGCGCACAAAGCCTTCAAAGCGAAGAGGGCGTAACCTTTTCACCACGAGTTAGTCACACATACCTGTGTGCAACGTGCTCACGAGAGACGGTGATGATCTTTTCGGCGGAGGCGGAAGCCCCCGACGAGTGGGAATGCCGGTTCTGTTCCCAGACGGCCACCCGGCTCGTCGATTCCAAGCCCGTCATCGTCGATCACTCGGCCGAGAAGGTACCGCGCACACACTGGGACATGCTCCTGGAACGTCGCACCCGTCCCGAGCTCGAGGAACTGTTGCAGGAGCGCCTCGCGTTCCTCCGCGCACGTCGCGGCCAGCAGAAGATCGGCGCCTGACACCGAGCAGACACTACGCACGCACCCGATTCCGTCGGGTGCGTTCTGCGTTAACCGGCCGGATCGATGCCACCTCTGCACGCCGGCGCGCATCGCTCCGGGCGGACGGCGCGAAGAACAGGCAGAAGACGAGCCCCGCGAGTCCGAGCCCGGAGACAAGCCACTCGATGCCCCGACCGGCAACCATCGCGGGGGTCAGCGTCGTGCTGAGCGGAACGGTCTGCACCATGGCCCCTGGCACCCACGTCGGCAGGCTGTCCATCGTGTGGCCGTCGGGCGCGATGATGGCGCTCGACCCGACCGTCGAAATATTGACGACGGTCCGCCCGGCCTCGATTGCGCGCAGACGGGCGATCGCGAGCTGCTGGACGCTCTCGTCCGTGTGCCCGAAGTCGGCGTTGTTGGTCTGCGCCAGGATGACCGTGGCCCCGGAGTCGATCATCTGGTGAACCAGCTGGTCGTCTGCGATGTCGAAGCAGATCGCGATGCCGGCCAGGATCCCGTTGACGTCGAAGACGTTCGGCTGGGTGCCGAGCTGGTAGTCCCGCGAGATCAGGTCGATCAACTCCGGGGCAAAGGGGCGCCAAAATGCCCGATCAGGCATGTATTCTGCGAACGGTACCGGGTGGACCTTGTCGTAGAGCGCTGTGACGCCCTCCCCCGCCTTCCAGAGCAGGCTCGTGTTGTAGTACTTGCCGTCCCGGTACGTGATCGTTCCCGTGATGAGCGGGGCCACCATCGCGCGGCTGACGTAGTCGAGGACGTCGGCGGCGTCCTGCGACCGGGTCGGGTCGATGTCACTGCCGTTCTCCGGCCACACGACGAAGTCGACCGGCTGCCCGACGAGCGGGAGGGTGGCTGACGTGTGGTCGGCGAGGATCTGCCCCGGCGAATACCGCGCAAAGAGCCCGGCATCGGAAGCGCCCTGGACGGCGGCGATCCTGGCCTCCCCCGACTGGGCGATGGACACCGCCGGCACGAGGAGGAGCAGGGCGACGGATGCCGTGAGCACGGTCCACCTGGCCAGCACGCCCCAGCCCACCTCACGCAGCAGCTGCAGCGCGAGGGCACTCAGCCAGACGATCAGGAAGGTGAGCCCGGACATCCCGACCCAGGCGACGAGGCCGGCAAACGGACTCTCCGACTGCGAGATCGCCACGCGGCCCCAGGCGAAGCCGCCGTACGGCCAGACCGCGGAAATCGCCTCACGCGCCGTCCAGAGGCCGGCCACGACCAGCGGAACCATGCCCAGGCGTCCCCATCGGGTCGGCCAGGCCAGCGGTCCGCGGTTGAGGACCACGGCGATGAGCCACAGCCCGACGCCGAAGAAGATCGCCTCGAGTCCGCCGAGGGCGAGCCAGGGCACCGGGCCGAGGTAGAGGGTGATCCAGCTGATGTGGATCAGCCAGAAGGACAGTCCGGCGACCATGCCGACCAGAAGCGCCGGTCCCGGCCGGCGGCCGAGCAGGGCGAGGAACATCAGCAGTACGCCGACCGGAGCGAGGATCCACCAGGAGCGGTCGGGGAACCCGCCGTCGAGGATGGCGCCCGCGCCCGCTGCCAGCACCAGGGCGGCCGGGAGCGGCAGGCGGAAGTCCCCGCGGTCCGCGGACCTCCCGACGCGGTTCACCTGTACGTCGACACGGTTCACCGGGGCGACACTCACCGGCACGACACTCACCGGCACGACACCCGCCTGCACGACACTCATCTGCACGGCCTAGGCGAACGACGAGTATGCGACGATGCCGCGTCGAATGGCATCGAGCGCGATCCGGGCTGTCGCGCCGACCGGGGCATCGGCGACGACGGACAGCTGATCAAGGAGGTCGATGGTCTGCTTGGTCCAGCGTACGAAGTCCCCCGCGGCCATTTCGGCCTCGTCGAGGACGTCGATGAGCGAGCCGTCACGGGCCCATTTCCACATGGCAAGGCTGAGTCCGACCGCGAGCGGGTTACTGCCAGGCAGCTGGTGGTCCCGTTCGAGGTCGTCGAGGCGGCTCCAGAGCTCCTGGGTGTCGTGCAGGGCTGCGCGGAACGGGCCCCGCGGCAAGTAGCGCTCGTCGATCAGTCCCTCTTCGCGTCTTGGTTCGAAGACGAGGGCGCAGGCCATCGCCGCGAGTCCGGCCGGGTCGAGGTCGTTCCACAAGCCGCGGCGCAGGGACTCGGCGACGAGCAGGTCCCTGTCGGCATAGATCCGCCGGAGGATGAGGCCGCTCTCGCTCAGGGTCACCGCACCGTCCCGGTCTTCGAGCAGGTAGCCGTAACCGAGGAGGACCTCGGTGACGCGGTCGAAGACGCGGGCGACGGCTCCCGTGCGGGTCGTGATCTGCTTGGTGAGGGCATCCGTTTCCCGACGCAGTTTCCACCACCGCTGCGCCCAGCGGGCGTGCGACTCGCGCTCGGGGCAGTTGTGGCACGGATGCGCGCGCAGCCGCTTCCGGAGGCTCGCGAGCTCGCGCTGGCGGCGTTCCTTCGCCGCGCGGGCGCCGGTCTCCCCCGTGAGCGTCTCGCGTTCGACCTCGGTGAGCCGGCGGCGGATCGCCGAGTACTCGGTGAAGTCTCCGAGGTGGCAGACCATCGAGGCGGCGAAGCCCGTGAGGGATTCCTCCTGCTGGCGGACGGCCCTGGCCATGTCGACGACAGCCCTGTCGGCCTGGAACTGGGCGAATGAGGATTCCAGGACCGTGCGGGTGCGGTCACGGCCGAACTGGTCGATCAGGTTCACGGCCATGTTGTAGGTCGGCTTGAAGCTCGAATTGAGCGGGTACGTGCGCCGGGAGGCGAGCGATGCGACGGTCTGCGGGTCGAGCCCTGAGGCCCACTGGATGACCGAGTGGCCTTCGACGTCGATGCCGCGGCGGCCGGCGCGGCCGGTGAGCTGGGTGTACTCCCCCGGCGTGATCGGGACCCGGGCCTCGCCGTTGAACTTCTCGAGCTTGTCGAGGACGACGGTTCGCGCGGGCATGTTGATCCCGAGGGCGAGGGTCTCCGTCGCGAAGACCGCTTTGACGAGCTTCTTCTGGAAGAGTTCCTCGACGACCTCCTTGAAGGCGGGGAGCATGCCGGCATGGTGGGCGGCGACGCCGCGTTCGAGACCGTCGAGCCATTCGAAGTAGCCGAGCACGCCGAGGTCCTCGTCAAGCAGGGTGCGGCAGCGTTCGTCGACGATCGCACGGATCTCGGCCCGTTCCGCGGCATCGGTCAGGCGGACGCCTGCCCGCAGGACCTGGTTGACCGCCTGGTCGCAGCCGACCCTGCTGAAGATGAAGAAGATGGCGGGGAGCAGATGCTTGCCGCCGAGGAGCCGGACGATCTCGGCTCTGTCCATCCTGCCCGGTTCGAAGGTCGAACGCGGGGGCTGCGCGCGGCCGCGGTTGCCCCCGTGCCTGCCGTCCTGGCGGACGGAGACCCCGCGGCCGGCGCCCTGGGCGAGGCGGACCAGTTCCGGGTTCACCCGGTGGGTTCCCGCGGCACCCGCAGCGTCGAACAGGTCGAGCATCTTGCTCTTGACGAGCACGTGCTGCTCGAGCGGCACGGGCCGTTCCTCGGAGACGATGACGTCGGTCTCGCCGCGGACGGCCTGCAGCCAGTCGCCGAACTCCTCCGCGTTGGACACGGTCGCACTCAGCGACACCATCCGCACGTTCTGGGGCAGGTGGATGATGACCTCTTCCCAGACGGCGCCGCGGAACCGGTCGGCGAGGAAGTGCACTTCGTCGAGCACCACGAAGGCGAGGTTGGTGAGCAGGTCGGAGTCCGCGTAGAGCATGTTGCGCAGCACCTCGGTCGTCATGACGACGATCCGGGCCTGCGGGTTCACGTTGGTGTCGCCGGTGAGGAGGCCGACTTCGTCCGCCCCGTACTCGGCGACGAGCTCCTGGAACTTCTGGTTGCTGAGCGCCTTCATCGGGGCGGTGTAGAAGACCTTTTTGGTCGACTGCTTCATCGCCAGGTAGATAGCGAACTCCGCGATCAGGGTCTTGCCCGCTCCGGTCGGTGCCGCCACGAGGACGCTGTTGCCGTCCTCGAGGGAGGCGCAGGCGGCGATCTGGAACGGGTCGAGGTCGAACCGGAGGCCGGCTCGGAAAGCTGAGAGCCTGGGGCGGCTCGCCCGGTCGCGGGCCGCTGCGAAGCGCTCGGCCGGCGTCGGCTCGGCCGGGGTCTGGAGAGAGGTCATGGTCGACGCCTAGAGCGCCAGCTCCTGTTCGAATGCGAGGGCGCGCCGGGCGGCACGCCGGTCGTGCAGCACGGCCACCCCGTACGCGGCGAAGTACAGCACCACCATGGGGATGGCGAGGAGGAACATCGACACGACGTCAGCGGCGGGGGTCGCGATCGCGGTGAAAAGGATGATCACGAGGATGGCGACCCGCCAGGACTTGATGATCGACTGCGCACTGATCACCCCGGCGAAGTTCAGCAGCACGATGAAGACGGGCAGCACAAATGCGATCCCGATCGCGACGACGAGTTTCAGCACGAAATCGAAATAGCTCTGAGCGGTGATGAGCGCGGCGTCCTGTGACGGTGCGAAGCCCGTCATGAGTTCAACGACGTGCGGCAGGACGTAGAAGCCGGCGGCACAGCCCGCCAGGAACAGCGGCACCGCGGTGAAGAAGAAGCCGAAGGTGTAACGCTTCTCGGTTCGGGTCAGTCCGGGCATCAGGAACGCGAAGACCTGGTACAGCCACATCGGGCTCGAGATGACGATTCCGACGTAGACGGAGATCTTGAGCTTGAGGTCGAAGGCGCTCGTGATGTCCGGGTAGTTCAGCTGCGCGCTGCGCCCCTGTGCCGACGCGATCGTGTAAATCGGCTCCCTGAGGGCGTTCCACACGAAATCGGACAGGAAATAGCCGATCACGGCGCCGACGAGTATTCCGGCTGCCGCGAGGAAGAGGCGTTTCCGCAGCTCGAGCAGATGCTGTCCGAGGGACATCTTCCCGTCGGAGTTCGTGCGCCGAGGAGTGCGCCCAGGCACGGAGGTTACGGCTTTGTCGTCGGATCGGGCGCGTCGGCTCCCGGGGCGGAGTCCGTCCCCGGTGCGCTCTTCGTCTCAGCGGGCTCATCGCTGCGGATCTCACTCTTGAAGATCTTCATCGACTGGCCGAGGCTGCGCGCGAGTGCGGGAAGCTTGGGCGCACCGAAGAGCAGCAGAACGATGACAAGGATGATCAGGAAGTGCCATCCGGTCAGGTTGTTAAGCATGAGGGCGTGTCCTCTTCATCGGTGGGTCTGGTCTAACGATCGGGCCGTGTTGCAACAGCTTACCTCTGGCGATCCGACGATCGCGCCGTTCCTGCCTGGAGCGTTCACGCGCGGTGCGGTGCAGGTCGACGGTCAGGGCGAGTTCGTTCACGTCCGCGAAGATCGCAGGACGCCGCGGCGGCCGTGTCTCCTCGGCCGGGTCCGTGTCGAGTTCCCCGACGAGGTCACCGAGCGCGCCGACTGCATCCGCGAGCGCCATCAGCTTCCGGAAGAGCATGACGGCGAACCAGGCCAGCATGCCGAGGAGGACGAGCACCAGGCCGGTCCAGATCAGGAGCCAACTCCACCACGGCATCGGCTACTCCCCCGGCCCTGCCGGTGTACTGGATGCCGCAGGCTCCGAATACCGTGCCGCGCCGGCATCCGCCCACGCGCGCACGATCTCGCGAGCGGCGGCGGGCTCGACGACGGTCACGACCCCGGAGAGACCCGCGACGAGGCGTTTGAGTGCGTGGTAGTGCGAGACACGCAGGGTCGCCCTGACCCGGTCACCCGCGAGGTGCTGGACCGGGCGGCCGGAGAGGTAGTCGCCCAGGAGCGGCAGCGCACCGGCAGCGAGCTCCACGACGACGTCCAGGTCGGATTCGGAGCCCTGGAACAGGGTCTCCGGCAGCACGAGTTCCTCTGTGCGGCTCGTCACGGGGCGATCGGTGACGGTGAGGGCGCTCATCCGGTCGAGCCGGAACGTCCGGACGGCTCCGCGCAGGTGGCACCAGCCGCGCAGGTACCAGTCCCGGTCGACGGATTCGACGCGGAGCGGGTCGACGTAGCGTTCTTCCTGCCCGCCGCGGGCGTTCAGGTAGTCGAACCTGACCTGGACGCCGGAGCGCAGTGCGGACTGGATGAGGGAGATGGCGTCTCCCGAGGTACGAGCGGATACAGCGAGCTGGCTCGGCGCGGCGGTGGCGCTCCGGCTGAGCTTGGCCATCAAGGATGCGATCGCATCCCGGTCGGCGTTCTCGGGAAGCGAGGAGAGGTATTGCAGTCCTGCGATGAGCGCGGCGGCCTCGCGGGCGGAGAACCGTGGCGAGTCCTCGATCGCCACGAGGTGGGTCAGCACGATCGTGTCGTCGGCCTCGAACTGGCCCCACTCGATGTCGAAGAGATCCCCTGGCAGGTACTGGCTCGTGTCTCCGGGCACCCCGGAAACGGCGATGAGGGTGACCGCGTCGCGCACCCGCTCTGGCGCGACGCCGAAGTGAGCGGCGACGACCGTGACGCTGATGCCGTCGTGGTCGATGAGATAGGGAACGAGCGAGAGCAGGAATGTGAGTTTGTCGGGGGCGCCGAGGGGCACGCGGGGGGTCATGAACGCACCTCGAGCGGCTCATGGGCGTCGCGGACGCGGAGCAGCCGGTCGAGCACGGCGTCCCGGAGGGCCGGCGGGGAGAGCACGAGGACCTCGGGCCCGAACCCGGAAAGCTCGTCCGCGAGGATGTTGAGGTCCGTGTAGTGCAGGACGAGTGCCGCGATCGGCTGGGCGCCGCCGGAGGCATCCGCCGCCCGTTTGCCGAGACGCACCGCGGCATCGCTGCCCGGGAGGACCTCGATCTCAGCGACGTTGGCCGCGGAGAGCGCATCGAGTTCGGCGAGGGCGGTCTGGCCGGCGTCCGGCCCGGATTCGGGTGCGACCAGGTCGGGGACGACCACGACCGGTCCGACGATGCGGGACAGCAGGAACGTGCGGGTCGCCCCGGCGTCGAGGTCGGTACCGAACAGGTGCCAACGGCTTTCGTGCTGGACGACGGCGCGCGGCGCCACCTGACGGCGCCGGGGCGCCGCCTCGCCGGGCTTGAGGTAGAGGAAGGAGACCACGTGCGCGCGGTCCATGGCCTTGCTGAGCGGTTCGAAGGACGCGTCGCGGACCCGGAGGGTCGGGGCGTACCCGAGCACGGGGTCGCCGTCCGCTCCGCCGAGCGCGTTGAGCTTGGTCAGGGCGCGCCGGGACTCCGCCGAGAGCGATCCCTCGCGCCACACGGTCGCGGCGAGCTTGAGCAGCATCAGTTCGTCACCGGAGAAGGACACGTCGGTCGGAAGTTCGTAGAGCCCCTTGGGGATCCGGTAGCGCAGGTACCGGTTATTGCCGGGATCGTCGGGCTGTTCGACGGTCTCGAGCGGGATTCCGAGTTCGCGGATGTCGTCCTTGTCCCGCTCGAACTGCCGTTCCAGGCTCGCATTGTCGCCGCTGTGCACGTAGCGCTGCCGGTAGCCCTGAACGGTCGAGAGGATGTCGGCCTTCGTGAGGCCGATTTCGGTCGCTATCAGGGCCAGCACGAGGCTGAACAGGCGTTCTTCAACCGTGACGCGGTTGATCGGTTCGGGGGTCGTCGACACCCCGTGAGTCTAACCGAGCGCCGGCACACCGCCCGTGTCGCGGAACGAGAAGCGGAGGCGACTCGTTGCCCGGGTCACTGGTCATGGGCGGTTGGGCGGTCCGGTGAGGATCTGGTGGGCGCGGTGCCGGTTCGGTGGCCGCCAGAGTCGTTGCGGGTCGATGAGTCCGGGGGCCCGGACTTGTGGTGAGCCTTTCACCATCCGGATCTCCCACCCGGAGGTATCGATGCTGTGGTGGTGGAACCAGCAGAGTAAGACACCGTTGTCGACGGTCGTCGGGCCGTCCTGGGCCCAGGGCTTCACGTGGTGTACTTCGGCCCAGTGCGCCGGGGCTTTGCACCCGGGAATGATGCAGCCGCCGTCCCGGGCAGTAATCGCCCGGCGCTGGGCCCGGTTGAAATAGCGCCGTTCCGGCCCGAGCTTGAGCACTTCGTTGTTCGCCCCGAACAGGACCCCTTGGAAGCCGCCGTCGCAGATGCGCTGGTGCACCGTCTTCAAAGACACGGGGGCCTCGACGCCGTCGATCCACCCCACCCCGACCCCCGAGGCGAGGTCCGCAGCGTTCACGTGCACCATCACCGTCGGCGCCGACCCGCCCATCGACGGGGTGTCCTCGTCCCGGGCGGCGTGTTCGAACAACGCCCGGAGGATGTCCGCGCGTTTCTCCCCGCCCGTGCGGGTGTCCGCGCGCCGCTCCCGGAGGTCCGCTTCGATCACGTCCAGCTCCGGGCCCGTGTCGGCGTCGGTGCCCGCGGTCTCGGCGCCGGGGATCATCTGCCCCGAGTCCATCAGGGCCTGTTCCTCGGCGGTGGGGAACGCCGGGCGGGCGTGGAAGCTCAGGAAGGCGTCGAAGAGGGTGTTCATCACCCCGTAGAGTTCCGGCGTGACTCCGCCCTTGACGGGGTAGAGCCCGTTCTTGAGTTGTCCGAAGCCGATGTTGGACTTTGCCTCGAACAGGTCCTCGGTTGGGAGGACCCCGTCGGGGTCCAGGGCCGCCTGCCACTGCGCGACCATGCCCCGGATCAAGTCCGTCGTCACCGGGACACCTGCCCCGGCCAAATCCTCGGTCTCCGGGGTGATCAGCCCCGCCGCAGAGGCGACCAGGGCCCGCTCCGCCGTGAGCAGGTCATCCGGCGCCACCCGGTGACTGATCACCTGCAGCCCCGCCACGATCAACTCCGCCGTCTCCACCCCGATCTCCCCCGCTGCCAGGGCGGCCCCGACCGTCGGGAACAAGGGCGGTAACCAGCTGCTCCCGCCGCACGGCCGCGGCAACACCGCGTCGCCGAGCTTCGTGCGCCGCTTCACCTCCCGGGCCGACACCCGCGTCACCCGGGTGAGGACATCCCACGGGCCCGTGCAGCCCATCCGCCAGGCCAGACCCTCCCGGCCGAGCACCCGGGCCCTCCGGTCCACATCCGTCGCCGTGCTCACCCGGGCCGCATCCACCGTCCGCCCGATCGCCTCCACGGTGCTCAGCGCCGTCACCGCTTCTCTGTCGCCGAGCAGCCCCAGCGGGATCGCCGCCAGGGCGTCTGCGAGAACCGCCTGGGCTTCGGCGAGCCTTGCGACAGCATCCGCATACACCGACGGCACCGACCCCGCCAGACCTTCAGCACCCTCGAAACCTTCGGCACCCATGGTGGGCTGATCACCCGCGGCCACTGAATCGTGGGCCTGCGGGGTGTGTGACTGGGGATCTGAAGCTCCTGCCATACCCCGATTCTACCCCGAATCGAAGACAAAGACGAGACTTGCTCACATAATTTTGCGCTTCATATTTCCACTTTCACACCTGAAGACGGTTGATTCTCCTGCCCGTGGTACCGAATTCAGGAGATCCGCCCGGGCGGGCAATACCGGCCCGCGGACCAGTGCGGACGCCCCCCACCCGGCCGCAAGCATCTCCTGAATTCGACACACTCAGGCGACCCCACGCGGCCCCAGGCGGCCGCGTGGTCCTGACCAGAGATTCGTGGGGCATCCATGAAGACCCGGCTCACCGGCGAAAGCACGGGCCGGTCACCCGAAAGCACGCGGCACCCTCGCTCTCGTGAACGGAGGGTGACGCGTGCGGCAGTGGAGCGGTGTGGCTAGCCGATGCCGAGGATGTCGATGACGAAGACGAGGGTGGAGCCGGCCGGGATGGTTCCCTGCGCTGCGTCTCCGTAGCCCTTCGCGGGCGGGACAACGGTGAGGATCTGCGAGCCCACGGTCTGTCCGATGATCGCGGTCGCGAAGCCGGGGACGACGCCACCCTGGGTCTTCGAGCCGTCGACGGCGAGGAGCTGTGCCGGCGCGCCCTTCGTCCAGCTGGAGTCGAAGACCTTCTTCTCCGCCCAGAGGACGCCGGTGTAGTGCACGGTGACCGTGTCGCCCTCCTTGACGGTGTCGCCGGTGCCCTTCTTCAGGACGGCGACCTGAAGGTCGGCCGGCGGCGTGCCGCCCGGGATCGTGATCCCGGGGGTGCCGTTGGCGTCGAGCACGACGGCGGGAAGGCCGTTGACCGGAGTCTGGTCGGCACCGTTCGCCCGGAGCAGGTAGGTCTTCACAACGTCGATCACGAAGACAAGGGAGTCCGTCGCGGCGATCCCGAGGGTGGAGTTGCCGCCCTGGGGTCCGAACGCGTCGTCCGGGGAGACGACGACGGCGATGCGCGAGCCGGCCTGCGCGCAGGCGAGCCCGTCGGTGATGCCCTTGATGGTCTGGTCGTTGAGGGTGAGCACGTTCGCGCTCGTGCTGTCGTACTTGCTGACCTGGATCGGTGAGCCCGTCGTCCCGTTGTAGACGTTCAGTTCGATCTTCGCCTGCTGGCCGGTGACAAGCCTGTCGCCGGAGCCGGGGACGATGACCCTGCCCTGGGTCGTCCCCGTCATGAGCGGGGTCGGGAAGTCGACCTTCGGAACGGCGCCGAGGTTGTCGCTGACCGTGACGAGCTTCGAGGCGGCGCCATCGCTGATCGGTGCGACGCAGCTCGACGCGGCATCCGCACTGCTGCTGCACCCGGTGAGGGCGGCAAGCAGCAGGCCGGCAGTCGCAATGAGGGCAGAAGCTCTACGCACAGGATCTCATTTCAGTGTGGGACGTTCAGCGTGCGGCGCCCTCTGGCGCCCACAGTCGGGAGGCCGAACACGGCCGGAGCCTATCCTAACCGGCGTCGGCCGTGGTGTCGGCCGTGGTGTCGGCCGTGGTCTCGGCGGTTCCGTGCAGGTCGAGGGGCGCAGCGACGATGGCCGGGCCCCGACCGTCGAGGCCTCTGGCCTTGGAGGTGGCTGCGCCGGCCTCCGCGATCCGGACCCGCTTGCGCATGACCTTTCCGCTCACACTGCGTTCGCCGAGTGCGCCAGGGGTCCAAGCCTCGACATCCGCATCCGAGAAGTCGGTCTTGGAGGGCCGGCGCTTGAGCTCGGGCAGGATCGTGTCGGGGGCGAGACGCCGTGCCGTGATCAGGAACCCGGTGTGCCCGATCATGCGGTGGTCCGGGCGGACCGCGAGACCCTCGACGTGCCAGCCGCGCACCATGGTCTCGTTCGAATCCGGGTTCGTGTAGAACCCGGTTCCACGGATGGCCTCGGCCACCCGGGAGAGCTGGGTCACGGTCGCGACGTAGCAGAGGAGCACGCCGCCGGGCTTGAGGGCGGCGGAGACGGCCTCGAGGCATTCCCAGGGGGCGAGCATGTCGAGCACGACCCGGTCGGCGGTCTGGTCGGGGACCGCGGACGGCAGTGCGTCTGCAAGGTCCCCGAGGGTGATCGTCCAGTTCGTCGGGTCGGCGCCGAGGAAGGTCGCTACGTTGTCCCTCGCGACATCGGCGAACTCCGCCCGGCGTTCGAAGGAGGCGAGGTGCCCGGCCGGCCCGATCGCGCGGAGCAGCCACAGCGACAGCGCACCAGAGCCCACCCCGGCCTCGACGACCGTCGCACCGGGGAAGATGTCCGCCTGGGCGAGGATCTGGGCCGCATCCTTGGGGTAGATGATCGCGGCTCCCCGCGGCATCGACATCACGAAGTCGTTGAGCAGCGGGCGCAGCGCGAGGTGCTCGACCCCGACGTTGTTCACGACGACGGATGCATCGGGCAGGCCGATGATGTCGTCGTGCGCGAGGATTCCCCTGTGGGTGTGGAAGACCTTGCCCGGCTCGAGCGTGATGGTGTTGAGCTTGTTCTTGGGGCCGGTGAGCTGCACGCGATCGCCGACCCGGAAGGGCCCGCTGCTCTGGATGACCTGGGTGTATTCGCCGTTCGGGGTGATGCCGTTGCCGGCGCTCATGGTGCCGGTTTCGCTCATGTTGTCGGTGTCGCTCATGCGTGGATGTCGTCCTCGGTCGGATGCGAGCCGGAACCGGGCCGCGCGGGTACCTCGGCGACGGCAGCGCGCCGCTCGGCAAAGACAGTGTGGACGCCGGCCAGCGTGCGTCCGTGCAGGGTCGGCCACAGTTCGTACCGGGCGCTCGCTTCGATCTCGACCATGTGCGGGACCGCGATGACAACGGCGCCGGAGGCGACGGCCGCCGCAATGCCGGGCAGGGAGTCCTCGACGGCAACACAGTCGGCGGGGGTGACACCCAGCAACCGGGCGGCCGAGAGATAGGCCTCAGGGTGCGGTTTGCTCTGGAGGACCATGTCACCGGCGACGATCGCATCGAATGCGGCGAATCCGACCTGGTCGGACACCTGCTGCGCCATCCGGTGTTCCGACATGGTCACGAGGGCCATCGGGATGCCCGCGGCCTTGACCTCCGTCATCAGCTCGAGGGCGCCGGGGCGCCAGGGTGCACCGAACTCACTGAGGAGGCCCTGGACCCGCGTGGTCAGACGGTCGACGATCACTTCGGCGTCGAGGCGGACACCGCGATCCTGCAGGATGGCCGCGGAGCCCAGCAGGCCGCTTCCGACCAGAAGCATGCAATCACTGTGCGTCCAGACACCGCCGAAGCTCTCGACGAGCTCGGTTTCGGCACGCATCCAGTACGGTTCCGAGTCGACGATCGTGCCGTCCATATCCCACAGCACGGCCGCGGGCAGGGGCGAAAGAGGACGGAACGGGTTCACAGGGTCCAAGTGTAAGGGGCACCGCTTATCCTTGACTGACGGTGCTTTTCCGGGCGCCCCGGCAGATCGAGGTTTCACGCAGTGACAGATGGCAATGGATTCCTGGGCGGACGCCTCCTTGTGGTGGCGTTTGCAGGCTGGAACGACGCGGGTGAGGCCGCGACCGGTGCCGTTGGCATCCTCAGGGACCTCCTCGACGTGTCCTCCCTCTTCGAGGTGGACCCCGAGGTCTACTTCGACTACCAGTTCAACCGGCCGACGATCTCCACGGATGACGAGGGTCACCGCCAGCTCGAATGGCCCGGCGCGACCCTGTTCGGTCCTGCAGAGCCTGGCGTCGTCGGGGAGCCCCTCGCCGACGACGCACAGCTGCGCGTGAGCGGCAGCAATGCGGGCAACATCTACCTCCTGCTCGGCACAGAGCCGAGCCGCAGCTGGAAGGGATTCACCGCAGAGGTGCTCGACGCGGCCCTCGCTGCGGACATCGGCGGAATCGTCTTCCTCGGCGCCATGCTCGCGGACGTTCCGCACACGCGCCCCATCTCCATTTTTGTCTCGAGCGAGAACCCCGAGGTGCGCAGCGAGCTGCAGATCGAGCGCAGCAGCTACGAGGGTCCCGTCGGGATCCTGAGCGTGCTCTCGCACGCGGCAGAGCTCGTCGGCATCCCGACCCTCTCGATCTGGGCGTCCGTCCCCCACTACGTGCACAACGCGCCGTCGCCGAAGGCGATGCTCGCCCTGATCGACAAGCTCGAGGAGATCATCGACGTGGTCATCCCACGCGGCGACCTCGTCACCGAGGCCGAGGAATGGCAGACCGGCATCGACACCCTCGCGGCAGACGACGAGGAGATGGCGGCGTACATCAACCAGCTCGAGCAGGCCAGGGACACAGTCGACTCGCCGGAGGCGAGCGGCGAGGCGATCGCCCAGGAATTTGAGAAGTACCTCCGTAAGCGCGGCGACGGTCGCGACGGCCAGTCCGGGCGCGCGGACGGGCGTCCGGGTCCTGACGTGCCGCGTCAGCCGTAGCCCTCGGCCGACCTAGAGGGTGATGCCCAGCAGGGCGTCGATGGCCAGGGCCACCAGTTCCGGCGCAGCCGTGCCCGCTTCTGCGGCGGCGTCCAGGATCCGCAGCGCGGCCGGGGTGTCGAGGTCGTTGACGAGCGCTGCGCGCAGCGCGACGATGACCTCGTCCGCGTTCGCGACGGCATCCGTGTTGACGTCGTCGACCAGGTCTTCGTCCACCCTGCCATCGGCGGCGGCGGCCGTCGCGTCTCCGGTGGCACGACCGAAGGCCCTCGTCCAGGCCTCGAGGCGCGCCTCGGCGGCGGAGAGCGAGTCGGTGGTCCATTCCCAGTCGCTGCGATAGTGCTGCGCGAGCAGGGCCAGGCGGATGGCCCGGGGGTCGGTGCCCCCGGCGCGTAGCGCCGAAACGAGCACGAGGTTGCCGAGCGACTTGCTCATCTTCTCGCCCTGGTATGCGACCATGCCGGTGTGGCTGTACACGCCGGCGAGCGGATGCCCCGAGAGGGCGGCCGCATGGCCGGCGCTCATGTCGTGGTGCGGGAAGATCAGGTCCGAGCCGCCGCCCTGAACGGTGAAGTCTGTGCCGAGTTCGGTGAGGGCGATCACGGAACATTCGATGTGCCAGCCGGGACGGCCGGCGCCGACGCGCGAGTCCCAGGCCGGTTCGCCCACCCGGGCGGCACGCCAGAGCAGCGGGTCGAGCGCGTCGCGCTTTCCCGCACGGTCGGGATCGCCGCCACGCTGGGCGAACAGGGTCAGCATCTGCTCGCGGTCGAGGTTGCTCTCGTCGCCGAGCTGCCAGGGCGCCACCCGCTCTGCGGCGGCGATATCGAAGTAGATGTCTGAGCCCGCGGCCTCCGCCGGACCTGCGGTGTCCGAGAGCTCGGCGGCATCGACGGCAACGGCGTATGCGAGACCGTCGTCCCAGAGCTGGGCGACCGCGTCGGCAACCTCTTCGATGACCTCGGTCACGGCGACGTAGTTGTCCGGAGGGATGATGCCGAGGGCTTCCATGTCCGTGCGGAACAGGTCGACCTGGGACGCAGCGAGGTCGCGCCAGTCGACGCCGGTGGCCGTCGCCCGCTCCAGGAGCGGGTCGTCGACATCCGTCACGTTCTGTGCGTAGTGCACGCGGTAGCCGGCATCGAGCCACACCCGCTGGAGGGTGTCGAAGGCGAGGTAGGTGTTCGCGTGGCCGATATGCGTCGCGTCATACGGCGTGATCCCGCAGACGTAGAGCCGGGCGACGTCGACCGGTTCCGCGAGCACGAGTGCTTCCGTCGCCGTGTCGTACAGGTGCGGTGCTTCGGAGTTTCCGGGGAGGACGGGGATGTCGGGGTGTCGCCAGGCGCGCATTCCAGGGCCCCTAAGCCGCGATGGTGTTGGTCGCGAGCAGGGCCATCAGAGCGAAGCCGAGCACGATGCGGTAGATGACGAAGGGCAGGAAGCTGCGCTTGGAGATGTAGTTCATGAAGAATCCGATGACGAACAAGGCGACGACGAAGGCGACGACGGTCGCGACCGCGGTCTCGGCCGGGCCGAAGATCTCCGGGGTGCAGTTGGTGGCGCCCTCGAGGCAGGGGTGCGCGATGGCCTTGTACATCTCGTAGAAGCCGCTGCCGAGCACAGCCGGGATGGCGAGGAGGAATGCGTAACGGGCGGCGGCGCGGCGCTCGTAGCCCATGAACAGGCCGGCCGTAATCGTTCCGCCGGAACGGGAGACGCCAGGGATCAGCGCGAGCGCCTGGGCGAAGCCGTAGATGACGCCGTGCGTGACCGTGATGTCCTTCAGGCGGCGCCGGTGGGCCCCGACCGCATCGGCGACACCGAGCAGCACGCCGAAGACGATGAGCACGGTCGCCGTGATCCACAGGTTGCGGAGGGTGGACTCGATCTGGTTCTGGAAGACCAGGCCGAGCACGATGATCGGGAGCGATCCGAAGATGATGAGCCAGCCCATCCGCGCGTCGGGATCACTGCGCGGGATCTTGCCGAACAGGGACTTGACCCAGTGCGTCACGATGCGCGAGATGTCCCGCCAGAAGAACAGCACGACGGCCGCCTCCGTGCCGATCTGGATGATCGCGGTGAACCGGGCGCCCGGGTCCCCGCCCATGCCGAGGAGTTCGCCGACGATGCGGATGTGGGCGCTGGACGAAACCGGGAGGAACTCGGTCAGACCCTGCACGAGTCCCAGGATGATGGCGTTGAGGAAGTTCACCGGAGCTCGCTTTGCTAGTAGGTCGACAACAGGTCGGTAAGGACCCGCCTGCCAAAGACTAGCGCGTCGAGCGGAACCCGCTCGTCGACCCCGTGGAACATTCCGGGGAAGTCCAGCTCAGCCGGAAGGCGCAGCGGGGCGAACCCGTACCCGCGGATTCCAAGCTTGGACAGGGCTTTGTTGTCGGTGCCCGCTGACAGGAGATAGGGAAGCACGGGGGCGCCCGGGTCGTGCCGGTGCAGGCTGCCGACCACGGCGTCGACGAGCGGGCCGCCGAAGTCGGTCTCCAGGCCGATGTCGCGGTGCATCACGACGATCTCGATGTCCGGGCCGACGAGGCTCGCAACTTCGGCGAGCACCGCGTCCTCCTCGCCGGGCAGAGTGCGGATGTCGATGAGCGCCTCGGCGAGGTCGGGGATCACGTTGTGCTTGTACCCGGCCTTGAGCAGCGTCGGGTTGGTCGTGGTGCGGAGGCTGGCCTGGATGAACCCGGACGCTGTTCCCGTCGCGAGCGCGAGTTCGTCCGGGCCGACGCGCTGCGGATCGACGTCGAGGATCCGGGCGATCTCGGCGAGCAGCTGGGTCGTGGTGTCGGTCAGCCGGATCGGCCACTCCCGGCGGCCGATCGCCGCGACGGCCGTTGCGAGCTTGGTGACGGCGTTGTTCCGGATGAGCCTCGAGCCGTGGGCGGCGTCGCCGCGGGCGACGAGCTTGATCCAGATCAGGGCCTTCTCCCCCGTCTGCAGCAGGTAGGCGCGCTGGCCGCCGAGCGTGATCGAGTACCCGCCGACCTCGCTGATCGCCTCGGTGGCGCCTGCGAAGAGCTCCGGGCGGGTGTCGACGAGGTAGTGCGAGCCGAGCACTCCCCCGGCCTCTTCGTCGGCGAAGAACGCCACGATGAGGTCACGGGCCGGTGCCTCGCCCGCGCCGAGGATGTCGCCCAGTGCCGCGAGGATCATCGCATCCATGTTCTTCATGTCGACGGCACCCCGGCCCCAGAGCAGGCCGTCCTTGATGACACCGGCGAAAGGGTCGACCGACCAGGTCTCCGGGTCGGCGGGGACGACGTCGAGGTGGCCGTGCACGACCAGGGCGCCCGCGTCGCGGTTCCGGCCGGGCACGCGCACGACGACACTCGTGCGCCCCGGCTCCGAGTCGAAGAGCTCCGGCGCGAGGCCGAGGCCCCTGAGGTGCTCGGCGACGTACTCCGCGGCATCCGTTTCACCGTTGGAACGGCCCTCGCCGTAGTTCGTGGTGTCGAACCGGATCAGGTCGCGGGCGAGTTCCGCGGTCAGATCGAGGGGTGTTGCCGGATCGGTGTCGTCTGCCCAGGAAGCCATGACTTCACGCTATCGGTTGTCGCTGCGGGGAGCTGTCCCGGGGGTTCACGGACTGTCATGTGCGGGTGTTCGGTCGGGGTGTGCGGGAAGGCCTCGAAATCCGTGCTAGATTATTGACTCGTCAGCCGGTCACCGGCTGGCCAGCACCAGCCCGGGTGGCGGAATGGCAGACGCGCTAGCTTGAGGTGCTAGTGCCCTTATGGGCGTGGGGGTTCAAGTCCCCCCTCGGGCACAGAATGAAGATCCGGTAGTCCAGGTTCTTCGCTGTGAGAAGAAATAGGTCGAGACATCCAACGGATGTCCGGCCTATTTCTTTGCCCGGATCGGATACTCAGCGCTCCTTGCGATATGTGCAGCCTGCAGTTTGCTGACAGTGGCCCAAGGATTCGTTCCGATACGTTCCTGATCGTGCCGCCCGAGTCCTGAAGAACGGCTGACGTGCCTGCCCACCCGCTGTGCCCCGGGAGCGGGAATGGTCGCGCCATGCGGCGGTCATTGGACGGTGGCAGTGAGCCTGCTGAGGTTGTCCAGGACCTGCGTGCCAAGCGGACGTTGCAGCCACTCGTCGAGCAGAACCTCCCGGGAGTGGCTCCGGTAGTCGTCCTGAATCCTGCGCAGCGCGTCGACGAAACGTCTCCCCCGGACCAGCAGCGAGATTTCGAAGTTGAGGCTGAACGAGCGCATGTCCATATTGCTCGACCCGATCACCGCGACTTCATCGTCGACGGTGAAATGCTTGGCATGCAGGACGACCGGTTTCTCGTACAGGAAGATGCGCACTCCCGCCCGCAACAGGGTCTCGTAGTACGAGCGTTGTGCGTGGTATACGAGGGCCTGGTCGGCGACTTCGCAGGCGTACAGGTGCACCGTTACTCCCCGTTCCGCGGCCGTCGTGATCGCGTAGAGCATGGAGTCGTCGGGGACGAAGTAGGGGCTGGCGATGACGAGTCGTTCCTGGGCCGAGTAGAGCAGGGCGTTGAAGACCCGCAGGTTGTTCTCGCCTTCGAACCCGGGCCCACTCGGAACGACCTGGCAGTCGAGGGTGTCCTCGGTGGTCACGGAATAGATCGGGTCTGCCTCACGGGTGAGGAGATCTTCCGTCTCGGAGTACCAGTCGGTGATGAAGATCGCGTTGACGCCCGCGACGACGGGGCCTTCCAGTCGCACCATCAGATCCTTCCACCGCAGGTTCCGTTTGATGTTTCCCCTGGTGTTGTAGCTGGGGTCGACCATGTTCTGCGAGCCCATGAATCCGACGATTCCGTCGATCACGAGCACCTTGCGGTGGTTTCGCAGGTCCGGGCGCCGCCATTGCGTTCTGAAAGGATGGAAGGGGAGCATTTCGTGGGAATCGATGCCGACGTTCCTCAGCCAACGGCGGGTCGCCCGGCCCTGCGGGCTCCGGATCGTCGAGATGTGGTCGTACAGAACCCTGACGATCACACCCCGTTCATGGGCTGCGAGGAGGGCGTCGAAAAACGGCATCGTCGTCCGGTCTCGGCTGAGAATGTAGAACTCCACGTGCACGTACCGTTCGGCCCGCATCACTTCCTCGGTCATCGCGGCGATCGACTCCTCGTAGTCGGGCAGAAGCACAGCGTCGTTTCCGCCGACGAGCGGCATGGCGCCCAACGTGTGGTTCAGTTCGACGACGGATTCGAACCATTGGGGCCAGGTCTCCGTCTTGGAGACCTGGTCGAGGCCGGCGGTCGTACCGAGGATGTAGTCGTTGATGTCCTGTTGCTTCTCGCGCCGTGCCTTCGGGAGCCTGCTGCTGCCGAAGAGGCTGAAGAGCACCGCTCCCGGGATCGGCGCAATGAAGATCGCCATCAGCCAGGCCATCGCCGCCGTGGGACGGCGGTTCGGCGGAATCCTGATGACCGCCCCGACGCGGATGGCCATCTCGAGGACGAGGACCGCGATCGGCAGGGCCTTGGGCAGTTTTCGCAGGTTCACTCTGGAAGTCCGATCTGACGTGCGGCCGCGCGGATTCACGTGTCCCCACCTTAGTTGGGCCGCCGGTACCCCGGGAGGTAAGCTCGCCTTCACCCACGATCACCGCATGAGCATGGTGACCGGTCGGTGCCCATCAAACGATCCTTTGGCTGGAGTCATGGCCGGTAGTTCAACCGAACGCTCGGATGCAGCGCCCGGCGCGCGTCCTGAACGTGCGGCAACGTCGGGTGCACGCCGCGTCTCCCGCCGGTGGCCGCTGATCAGTGGCCTCGCAGCCGTCGCCCTGGCGTGTGCGCTGGGCGCTCTGATCGCAACGCGTGATCATGGGCTGCCGTTGCCCATCGATGTGGAATGGATGCGGGAACTGGTTGAGAATCGCGAACCCCTCTGGCAGGTCCTTGCACTGACGATGGACTTCCTCGGAGGAGGCGTGGTGGCGACCCTCGTCGTGCCGGCCCTCGTCGCCGTCGCGCTGCTTGTGGCACGACGTCCCTGGGCGGCGGCTTACTACCTGGTCGCGACCATCGTCACCGGAGCAGCCGTCCAACTCCTGAAACAATTCTTCGGGCGCGCACGCCCGGAAAATTTCCTGACGAACCTCGATTTCGGATCTTTCCCATCTGGCCACGTTGCGAATGCCGCGACGATGGCCGCAGTCATTGCGATTCTCCTGCCACGGATCTGGGTTGTGGTCGCCGGGACCGTTTACACGGCCCTCATGATGATCAGTCGCACCTATCTCGGTGCACACTGGCTCACCGATACCCTGGGCGCCCTGCTGCTCGGAATCGGCGTCGCGATTGTCACGTGGGCGCCGCTCGCCGCCAAGCTCGACGGTGAACGCGCGCTCGCCAAGGAACGCAGGTCACGATCAGCGAAAGGAATTGCCCCGTGAATCCTCCCCGCACCAACGGCCAGCGGTCTTCCCTGCACGGCATGCGCACCAGATTCATCGCAGAGGAACGCGTGCTGGAGCCCGCCTCTCGCCGGCGATTCTATGTGACGTCGATTGTTCTGGTCGGCTTCGGCGTCGTCTGTTTCACGGCAATCCTCGCCTCCGTCCTGCAGCACAACGGACTCACCGTGGTGGACGCGCCTGTGCAGGACTGGCTCTTCGGTATGCGCTCGCCAACCCTGACCGCGATCATGATCGGACTGGCGATCGTTTTCGGGCCCGTCGCACTTCCCATCCTTCTTCTCGTCGTGTGCGTGGTCTGGGGCATCATAGGTAAGCACGGCCGACGTCCACTCATCCTGGCATCGGCCATGTTGGTCGGAGTCCTCTTGGGGCAGGTGATCGGACATGCGGTGGACCGCCATCGACCGCCGACCGATCTCATGCTCTTCGGCCCCGATCCCTCCTTCTCCTTCCCGTCCGGACACGTCCTGGGCGCATCAGACTTCGTCCTGTTGACCGCGTACCTCGTGTTCTCACGTCGTCGAAGCATCCGTGGAGCAATGGCAGGCTTCGGCTTCGCGCTCCTGTGCATCGTCGCCGCGGCGGTCAGTCGCGTTTATTTGGGCTACCACTGGGCAACGGATGTCATGGCATCCGTATCACTTTCCCTGGTCATTCTGGGCAGCGTGATCGCCTACGACACGTGGCGAAGCCTTCGGGCTTCCGGGGAGCTCCAGATCACGATCCCGCACTCTGCGGAATGACCTGAACCCGCGTGAACCTCAGATGTCAGAGCCGGGCGCGCCAGGCCCTGACGAAGCCGTACAGCCCATAGGCGATCAGACCCGCACCAAGAGCAGACAAGATAGGCCCGCCGTACGGAAGAGCGACGAGGGACCTCAGCGCCCCGTCCAGGCCGGTCGACTGGCTCGGGTCCACGGTGATGGCCGCAACCACGATGAGGACCGCCACGACGGCCAACACGATTCCCTTGGCGACGTAGCCGACGATTCCCAAAGCGAGGACAAACTTTCCAGCCGACCCGCTCGGCACCGAGATATCTGCCGTGAACTTCTGCAACGCACCCTTGCGCACGAAGTAGACCCCGATGGCCAGCACGAGAAGACCCCCGGCCAGGAGGACGATCACGCCTCCTGGCGCCGCAAGAAGCGATGCGCTGGCATCACGGGTACTGCCGGCGGAACTCGTCGCTCCCCCCTGCGCAAAGGTGAAAGCGGTCCCCGCAAGAAGGAAGTAGACAACCGCCTTGCCGACTTCAGTGACGCGCCGGGACCACTGACGTTTGGGGTCTGCGCCGCGCATCAGGAACGCTCCCAAAAGCAGCCAGAGCCCGAGGGCAGCCAGTCCCGCGACCACAACCCACAGAACGAATACTCCGCCCGGGCTCGTCGCGAGCTGCCCGAGAGCACCGGACTGATCTGCACTACCGCTTCCGGCACCAACCACGATGGCGATGGCTATCGCGGCGATGAGGATGTGCAACAAGCCGTTGACGGCGAAGCCCAGGCGGGCAAGCATCTGCAAAGTGCGGCTGTTCTTTGCTGTGCTGGCAACGCTGGCCGCTGAGTTACTGATCACGGCCTCAGCATAGGACGACATCGGTGGTCCGGACTATCCTTCTTCCCTAACGAACTTCCCCAACGAATCAGGGAGTCCACCAGGGCCGCAGGGGCAGGCTCCCGAGGCCGTCCCCGTCCGACGGCTTCACCGCAAGGACCTGGTGCAGCTGGATTCCCCCCGTCTCGAACGCGAGCCGTGAGCCGGCCATGTACAGGCCCCAGACCTTCGCGGTCTGCAGTCCGACCTCGGCGACGGCCTCATCCCAGTGCTCGACGAGGTTGGTGCACCAGTCGCGCAGGGTCAGGGCGTAGTGCTGCCGCAGGTTCTCCTCGTGCAGCACCTCCAGGCCGGTGTCCTGTGCGGCGCTGATGATGCGGCCGGAGCCGGTGAGCTCGCCGTCGGGGAAGACATACCGGTCGATGAACCCGCGGGTGGACGCTTCGGAATGGTTGTCCGGGCGGGTGATGCAGTGGTTGAGCAGGAGCCCGCCCTGGCGCAGGCGGGACTGCAGGAACTCGAAGTACGCGGGATAGTTGCGCACGCCGATGTGCTCGAGCAGCCCGATCGACGACACGGCGTCGAAGCCGGTCTCGGCGATGTCGCGGTAGTCGCCGAACCGGACTTCGGCCAGACCGGCGAGGCCTTCCTCGGCGATCGCACGCTGCGCCCAGCCGGCCTGCTGTTCCGACAGGGTCACTCCGGTGGCCCTCACGCCGCGGCGGGCCGCGTAACGCACCATGCCGCCCCAGCCGCAGCCGACGTCGAGCAGCCGGTCGCCCGGCTTCAGCCGCAGCTTCTCGAACACCAGCCGGTACTTGTTCTCCTGAGCCTCGTCGAGGGAGGCGTCCGGGCGCGGGTAGCACGCGCACGTGTAGGTCATCGACGGCCCGAGCACCCACTCGTAGAAGGTGTTCGACACGTCGTAGTGGTGGTGGATCGCCTCGGCGTCCCTGCTCTTGCTGTGCCGTAGTCCCCCGGCGATCCGGCGCCAGCGCGGCGGTGCTTCCAGTTCCGGCGGTTTGATCGGGCGCAGGTGGCCGACTCCGATCGAGCGGATGATGGTGGCCATCACCCGGGGCGACGGCAGCGTGAAGACCAGGTCGCCGGTGAGCGCTCTGAGGAGCTCGTACGGGTCGCCGGGGTGCACCCCGTGGATCTCGAGGTCACCGGCGATATAGGCGCGGGCCAGGCCCAGGTCGCCGCGGCCGGTCGCCAGGTAGGTCGTGCCCCGCGGCGTTCTCAGCTCCAGCCCGAGCGGTGCCTCCGGCGGGCCGGCCGAACTCCCGTCGTAGGCGGTGAAACGGAGCGGGAGCCGACCGCCGGCCAGGATTTCGAGGATCCCGGCGAGGGCGAGCTTCCCCTCCGGCTCCGACGTGCGAGCCCCTTCCGTGGCTTCCGAGGATCGCTGCTGGAATGTGGTCATCGTCGTAACACCGCCTTTGCGTAGAGATCGAGGAGACGCGAATCGGGGTCGTAGCGGGCCTTGACGCTCCGATAGACGTCTCCGCCATAGAGTCCGTCGAACTTCTCCGGAGAGTAGTACGAGTCCGAGTACAGCGACTTGTGCCCGTCGAACTCGCCGACCGCATCCTCGATCCGACGGTTCGTCTCCCCCTCGGTCGACCCCACCGGCACCGTCGACCAGAACCCGACGTTGACATACGTCTGTCGCGGCCGGATCGGGTACAGCGGCCAGCCGCCGTCGTCACGCAGCCGCAGCGGGCAGAGCCAGATCGGTTCGATCGGCACAGTGGCCAGAAACCACTCCAGGAACTCCGCACAGCGCTCGATCGGTATCTCGACGTCCTGCACGACACGTTCCCGGCGTGGACGATTCCGCAGCCACTCGAGGCGATCCCCGATCTGGAATCGCTGTTCGTAGCGCATCAGCTTCCCGTAGAAGCTGCTGCGCCGAAGCGTTCGGGGCCAGAGCCTGCGGACGAGCGGACGCTGTGCGCCGAATGCCGCCGAGCACCAGAACCAGTCCGTGTCCCACCGCCACAGGTAGTCGTGGATCGTGAGCCGGTCGACCGTGGTGCCGGCGTCGTGCTGGATGGACCGGTAGTAGATCTTCTGCCCGGTGTAATCGCTCACCGGGCCGGACGCGGCGGTCTGGGCGCCCACGCAGAGGTAGCCTTCGTCGGCGCTGGACACCACGCCGTCGAGGTAGTCGACGCGGTCGCCGTCCAGGTCACCGGTCGCGACGATGCGGTCCATCGCCGCGATGAGGTCGGGGAGCGAGTGGAACCGCAGGTGCCGGATCTCGACGAAGGGGTCAACCTGCTCCAGCTCAATGCGCAGGCGCACCGCGTACCCGAGCGTGCCGTAGGAGTTCGGGAAAGCGCGGAAGAGGTCCTCGTGCTCAGCCGGCGACGCCGTGATGACGTCGCCCGTTCCGGTGAGGATGTCCAGCTCCAGCACCGACTCGTGCGGAAGGCCGTTGCGGAAGGACGTCGATTCGATGCCGAGGCCCGTGACCGCACCGCCGAGGGTGATCGTCTTCAGCTGTGGGACCACGAGCGGAGCCAACCCGAGCGGCAAGGTCGCGGCGAGGAGGTCCTCATAGGTGCACATGCCGGCCACGTCGGCCGTCCGCGCTTCGGTATCGACCGCGATGACGCCCGTCAATCCCGACGTGTCGAGGCCCGGGGCGTCCGACTTCGCGCGTGACCGGAACAGGTTCGAGGTGTGCTTCGCGAGCCGGACGGAGGCCGTCGGCGGGACCGCCCGATAGCTCGCGAGCAGCCGCTCGACGCCGGCGGCGTGAATGGTGTGTGCGTCGATCGAGGGAGTGGACACCCACCCAAGCTAGTCCTCGATCGCCCAGCCCGCACGCATCGCCGTTACGAGAGATCGAGACTGGACCTGGCGAAACGAGCGGAGAGGAACCGGCCGTTGATCAGGAGACCTTCGGCATCATCACGGACGGCCGCGTCGTACATCTCGGTGACGGCCGTCTCGAGAACGGTCAACTGAGCGGCCAGTGCCGTGTCAGGCGTGGTGCCGTCGGCGAAGACGTGATTGTGCGCCCACTCGGCAGGGAGCGCAAGATACGTGCGCAGAGTCTCGGGGAGATACGAGGTCGCCGTTCGCCTGGCCGTCATCTCGGCTTCCAGGTTGCCCGCCAGCCTCGGCAGTGTCTCCAGCAGCAGCCCGGTGATCCGACGGACGGCCGTCACGGCTTCCGGCGGGAGACGGGACTCCACCCGCGCCGGAAGGCTTCTCAGATCGACGTCGAGGGTCGCATCGGCAACCCGTACGTCCGACCCTGTCGACTCGATGCCGAGGGTGTGGAGTGCGTGCGCCGCCGCGGAAGCCTCGCCCGCGGCATCCCCCGCCACGGCGGCGATACGGCCGGCGAAGACGCTGAGCCATTCGCCGAGGGTCAGGGTCCGCCGTGAGATCACGACGCCGCCGGAAACCTTCTGGGCCTGGGCGAGGAACCGGGGTCCCGCGAGGTGAGTGAGGGTCAGGGTCTCACTGTTCGCCCCAAGTCGAATCTCACGGATGGACCCGGGCTTGCCGGCCAGGCGGTCTGCCAGCGAGCGGTTCCGTTCCACCGTCAGGACACTCGCGGCCACCGGTGCGGACAGCGCACGTATGGCTCCGTCGGCGAGGCCGGCCAGAAACGCCTGGGGGTCGGCCGTGGCTTGCTCGAGGGTCACCAGCGGCCACCGTCCGTCAGGGGAAGCACGAGGCCCGGAGTGGCGATGACGTGATCCTCGCGCAGTTCGCGGACCGCGCTTCCGATCGCGAAGAATTCCGTGGTGTGGCCGCCCCACCGGTGCGGCAGCGACAAGAGTTGCACTCCGACGATGCCGTCAGCCGCGAGGGTTTCGGCCTCCGTCTGCATTCTCCCCATGGCCAGTTCGCGAGCGTCGTACAGCGCCTCCGTGAACTGGGTGATCTCGATGTTCGCTCCCAGGCTGCTGAGGGCGGCTATCGTTCCCCGGTGGGCGATGTGATAGACGCAGGTTCCCATCACGAGGCCGAGCGGTGCGTAGCCCGACTGGATCAAGGTCCAGAAGTCCTGGCCGGAGAGGTCCGAGGTGAACGGAAGACCCTTGTTGTTGCGCCAGGTACCGCTCGCCGGGGCGTGGTCTGCCACGACGGCTGTTCCGATGGCCACGAATTCGGCAAGGTTGTTGCCGTAGTCCTTGAACTCGATCTCGAGCCGAACGCCCACGATGCCGTCTGCGCCCAGGGCGTCGGCCTCCGCCTCCATGCGCGTCATCGCGAGTTCCCGAGCGTGGTACATCGCGGCACTGAGCTTGTCGAGCTCCATGTTCTGGCCCCAGCGTCGCGTCTGGATCCCGACGTGGTAGACGCTCGAACCGAGCACGAGTCCCACCGGGCGGAATCCGGCTTGCCGCACCAGGAGGAACTCGTTGACGGACAGGTCGGACGTGAACAGATGCTTCTTGCCGTCGGCCAGGCGCGCCCGGGCGCTCGCCGAGAGGGAGACGCCGGAGAATGGGTCCGTCATGGGGTGGTCGTCCGTTCGCTCGTCGTGGGTGCTGGGGAGATCATCGTTCAGGCGTTCGTGGGCGTTGCGGGGAATCGCGCAGGGGCATCACGGTCAGGGGCGGAGGAACGGCCGACCGGTTCCGCGCGCGCGGCAACGCCACCAGGGTGGTGCCGACGACGACGAATTCGGCGTGCAGGTCTCGCGCATCCGAGCCGCCGCACGCGGTGTCGAACTCGGACAGCGTGGTGTCGGTCACGACGAGATCTGCCGCACCCGTGTGCGTGACCCGGCGCGCGAGCCGCTCCCTGGCTTCGCGCCGCGCCGCCTGGACCAGCCTGGTCATCCCGGTCACTTCGCCGTTTATCCAACTGGTGCGCTGCTGCTGGAGCTGCCAATCCTCATGCTTCGTCGACACGGACATCCCGAGCACGACACTGTGCGGGAGATATCCGGCCAGGAGAGCCGCGGCGCAGTCTTCTCCGCTCAGGTTGGTGTACCAGGGGTCGGCCGCGGATCCGGGAGAAGGCACGAGAGAGGAATCCGTGGAGCGCACGGCCGTACCGAGGGCGCTGAATTCCCAGGCCGTGCCCTCGACGCGGGTGCGACGGATGCGAATGTCAACGACTCCGTGCGCCCCGAGTGCCTGCGCTTCGACGCGCATCCGCTTGAGTGCGCCATACCAGCCGCGTTCGTATGCGCCGACGTAGGGGGCGAAGCTGCCCCAGGTGGACCCGCCGCCTGAGGTCGTCACGGGCGAAACCTGGCCTATCGACGATCTCCCCATCTTCGCCCCCGACGTCCACCAGGCACAACCGCTGCCCTTCCACCCGAGGTTCATGACGGCGCAGCCGAAGACTTCGCCGACGGCGGTCAGCCCGACGCTCTGGATGCTCGCCGCCGCGGCGACCGAGAGCAGCGACCCCGCTGTTCGACTGGCCTTTTGTCCAGCGATGCGGGCATGCGCAGCAGGCGGCAGTCCCCCCGTCCATTCATCCACGTGCTCATATAAGCACCCCGGACCCGGATAGCCAGGCACTTCCGCGGTCGGACACGGTTTATTTCCCGGTGACGCAGAACGCCCGGTGCGCCGGAGACTCTCTCGGGCGCACCGGGCGAATGCCGGCCGGGGTGACTACAGGGTGGCGCGCACCTGCACGACGGCGCCGTCAGGGGCGTACGGCACGGTGCGGCCTTGGATGGCCACTCCGTCGACCGCGAGGCTTGCGCGCGACCCCTCCCTGCCCGAGTTGGCAACGGTGATGACGTAGGTCGCACCGCGGGCCCGGCGAGTGACGGTGAATTCAGCGACGTCCGGTCCGAGCTGCGGGTCGACGACGAGGCCGTCGTAGTCGGTGCGCACGCCCAGGAGGTACTGGGAGACCGTCACGAAGTTCCACGCGGCTGTGCCGGTGAGCCAGGAGTTCTTGGCCTCGCCGTGCCGGGAGGCCTCCTTGCCGGCGATCATCTGCGCGTACACGTACGGTTCGAGGCGGTGCACCTCGGAGATCTCCTCACGGTAGGCCGGCGTGATCTTGCGGTAGTGGTCGAAGGCCTTGGCGCCGCGGCCGAGAACCGTCTCGCCGATGATGACCCACGGGTTGTTGTGGCAGAAGATTCCGCCGTTCTCCTTGTAGCCCGGCGGGTACGTCGAGACCTCGCCGAGTTCGATGCGGTAGCTCTTGTACGCCGGGTATTGCAGTACGAGTCCGTGTGCGGAGCCGAGCAGGCGGTCCACGGAGTCGAGGGCTCGGAACGCGGGGCTTGTAGCGGACGGGGTTCCGTCCGCGTTGTGCTCGACGCCGACGCCGGCGAGGACCGCGAAGCCCTGCGGCTCGATCCAGATCTGGCCCTCGGTGTCTTCGTGGGTGCCGACCTTGTTGCCGTAGAAGTCGTAAGCGCGCAGGAACCACTCGCCGTCCCAGCCGTCGGAGAGCAGCACCTGGCTCATGGTCGCAGCGGCCTTGCGGGCGCGGTCGGCCTGCTGGGTGTCGCCGCCGCGCTCGGCGATGGTCGCGTACTGTCCGGCAGCGAGCACGAACTGGGCCGCGATGAATGTCGACTCCGCGACGCCGCCTGCCTGGTTCTCCGTGGTCTGGAAAGACTCGCCCGGCGTCGTCGAGAAGCAGTTCAGGTTCAGGCAGTCGTTCCAGTCGGCGCGCCCGATCAGGGGCAGGCCGTGCGGGCCGAGGTTGTTGAGGGTGAACTCGAAGGAGCGCGTGAGGTGGGTGTAGAGCGTCTGCGCGAGCGCGTCGTTGTTGTCGAACGGCACGACCTCGTCGAGGATGCTGAAGTCCCCGGTCTCCTTGAGGTAGGCATCCACCCCGATGATCAGCCAGGCCGGGTCGTCGTTGAAGCCGCTCCCGAGCTCGTCGTTGCCGCGCTTGGTGAGCGGCTGGTACTGGTGGTAGGCCGAGCCGTCCGGAAGCTGGGTGGCGGCGATGTCGAGGATGCGTTCGCGGGCGCGGTCGGGGATCAGGTGTACGAAGCCGAGCAGGTCCTGGGTCGAGTCTCGGAAGCCCATCCCGCGCCCGATTCCGGTCTCGAAGTAGGAGGCCGAGCGGGACATGTTGAATGTGACCATGCACTGGTACTGGTTCCAGATGTTGACCATCCGGTTGAGCTTGTCGTCCGGCGAGGTCACGGTGTACGCGGAGAGCAGGGTGGTCCAGTACTCCCCCAGGGCCTCGAACGCGGCATCCGCCTTCTCGGTCGTGTCGAGCCGGGCGAGAAGTTCGTGCGCCCGTGTCTTGTTGATGACCTGCTTGGCATCGTCGGCCCACTTGCCCTGGCCGTTCTCCTCCGTGTTCTCGACATAGCCGACGACGAACACGAGCTCGCGGGTCTCGCCGGGCTGCAGGGTCGAGTCGACCTGGTGCGAACCGATCGGGTACCAGCCGGACGCCATCGAGTTCTGCGCCGTGCCGGCGTTCGGGACCTTCGCCTCGGCCAGGGTCTCATAGAGCCCGACGAAGGTCTCCCTGTCGGTGTCGAACCCGGCGATCTCGGCGTTCACCGAGTACACGGCGTAGTGGTCGCGACGCTCGCGGTATTCGGTCTTGTGGTAGATCGTGCTGCCCTCGACCTCGACCTCGGCGAGGGAGAGGTTGCGCTGGTAGTTGGTCTGGTCGTCCTGGGCGTTCCAGAGGCAGAACTCGAGGTACGAGAAGAGGGAGAAGGTCTTGACGTGGTCCGAGGTGTTGGTGATCGTCACCTTCTGCACCTCGGCCGTCTCGCCGAGGGGTACGAAGTACAGGGTGGAGACGCGCAGGCCGCCGCGCTCGCCGGTGATCCGGGTGTACCCCATGCCGTGGCGGGTCTCGAAGAAGTCGAGGTCCTTCTTCATCGGCAGCCAGCTCGGCGTCCAGACGTCGTCGCCGTCGTTGATGAAGAAATATCGTCCGCCGGAGTCGGTGGGAATGTCGTTGTAGCGATACCGCGTCAGGCGACGCATCTTCGCGTCCTTATAGAACGTGTACCCGCCGGCCGTGTGAGAAATCAGGGAAAAGAAATCTTCGCTGCCCAGGTAGTTGATCCACGGGTATGGCGTGAGCGGGGTCTCGATCACGTATTCCCTGGCCTCGTCGTCGAAATGACCGAACCTCATGTGTGCACCTTTGCGATATGCGGAGGACCGGATAGCGACGGGATCCGAAAATATCGGAATCCATCGATGCACCAGACCCAAACCTGTGTGAGAGCGCTCTCATTGGCGCCCACCGCTACCCTAGCAAACGTAGACCCCGGGGTGCCACACCGCACGCCCACCGGATGCATACCCCGCCGGCTCCACTCTGCTGTGGCACGCTGGGACCATGGATCTGGAGGTGTCACCCGCGCTCACGATTCCCGCATCGGAACTCGGCTGGCGGTTCTCGCGGTCGCCGGGGCCTGGCGGGCAGCACGTGAACACCTCGGATAGCCGCGTCGAACTGTCCTGGAGCGTCGCCCTGTCGCCGTCCCTGTCCGACGGCCAGCGGGCAAGGCTCCTGGCGCGACTCGACCGGCGACTCGTCGGCGGGGTGATCACGGTCGCAGCGTCGGAGCAGCGCTCCCAGCTCCGGAACCGCGAGATCGCCCTGGCCAAGCTCGCCGAACTCGTGTCCGCGGCCCTGGCCCCGGATGCCGCTCGCCGCCGGGCGACCAAACCGACCAGGGGTTCGAACCGTCGGCGCCTCGCGGCCAAGGAACAGCGTTCGGCGACGAAACAGCAGCGCCGGAGGCCGTCGGAGGACTAGCGCCGGCCAGCGGGAGGTCCCGTACGCTGGTCGGATGAAGCCGATCCGTCCCGCCGTGCCCGCCGATGTTCCCGAGATCCTTCGGCTGGTCGTCGAACTCGCCGAATACGAACGCGAACCCGACGCGGTCGCGGCGACGGAGGAGGGATTCCTCGCCGCCCTCTTCGGCGACGAGCCCGCGGTCCACGCGTTCGTCATCGACGGCGAGGAGGCCGGTACCCTGGCCGGGATGGCCGTGTGGTTCCTGACCTTCTCGACCTGGGAGGGCGTGCACGGCATCCATCTCGAGGACCTGTACGTACGGCCGGCCCACCGGGGCGGCGGGTATGGAACCGCACTACTCACCAGCCTCGCGGCACTGTGCGTCGAGCGCGGGTACGCGCGCCTGGAATGGGATGTCCTCGACTGGAACGCGCCCGCGATCGGCTTCTACGAGTCTCTCGCCGCCCGGCCCCTCGACGGCTGGACGACGTACCGTCTCGACGGCGCAGCGTTGCGGCGCGCCTGAGCCCGCGCATCCGCTTCACCGGCCCGGTCCCGGACGTCGACTAGACTCGGTCCAGACTTCCGGTCGCTGATAACTTCAGCGAACGGACGAGCGCTGGTTGAGACAGTGCAGGAAGGCCCCCGGATTCGTCCGGGGGCCTTCTCTTTTGCCTCGGCTCGGACTTCTTATTCTGGAATGGGAATGCGGAACCGTCGGCGCCGATTACATCCCTCGTACCGAAATGACGACGGAGGCCGCATGAGCACGACTGAAGTAGGTTTCCGATCCGCGCGCGGCCCGATCCTGATCGCCCTGATGCTGACGACGGGGCTCGTGGCGATCGACGCGACGATCCTCGCCACAGCGGTGCCGACGATCGTCGGCGACCTCGGCGGATTCGCCCAGTTTCCGTGGCTGTTCTCGATCTACCTGCTCGCGCAGGCCGTCTCCGTGCCGGTCTACGCGAAACTCTCGGACACGCTCGGCCGGAAACCGATCGTGATGATCGGCATCGGACTGTTCCTTCTCGGGTCCGTGCTCTGCGGCCTGGCCTGGAGCATGCCTGCGCTGATCGCATTCCGGGCGATCCAGGGCCTCGGCGCCGGCGCCGTGCAGCCGATGGCGATCACGATCGCCGGGGACATCTACACCGTCGTCGAACGGGCCAAGGTGCAGGGCTACCTCGCAAGCGTCTGGGCGATCTCCTCGGTGGTGGGACCGAGCCTCGGCGGGATCTTCTCGCAGTTCCTGTCCTGGCGCTGGATCTTCTTCGTGAACATCCCGCTGTGCCTCATCGCTGCCTGGATGCTGCAACGCACCTTCCACGAGACCGTGACGGCCCGCCGGCACCGCGTCGACTACCTCGGCGCCGTCCTCCTGACGACGGCACTCACTCTTCTGATCCTCGCGGTCCTCGAGGGTGGTCAGGCCTGGGCCTGGGATTCCGTGCCGAGCATCGCGGCCTTCGCGACCGGGGCCGTGCTCCTCGTCCTGTTCGGGTTGGCGGAGCGTCGTGCCGCAGAACCGGTGCTGCCGCTCTGGGCGTTCAGCAGGCGCCTGCTGCTCAGTACCGCGTTGATCTCGGTCGGCGTCGGCGCGATCCTGATCGGGCTGACCTCCTTCGTTCCGACCTACCTCGAAGGCGTGCTCGGCACGCCGCCGCTCGTCGCCGGACTCGCTCTCGCCGCCCTCACGGTCGGCTGGCCCATCTCCGCGGCGCTGTCCGGCCGGTTCTACCTCAGGATCGGCTTCCGGAACACGGCGCTGATCGGCGTGTCCATCGTCCTGTTCGGCGCCCTGCTCCTCGCGGGGACGGCCGGCACTCCGATGGTGGTGGTGACCGCGCTGAGCTGCTTCGTCGTGGGCCTCGGCCTCGGCCTCGTCGCAACACCCACGCTCATCGCGGCGCAGTCGAGCGTCGAATGGGACGAGCGCGGCGTCGTGACCGGCGCGAACCTGTTCTCCCGGTCCATCGGCAGTGCCGTCGGTGTCGCGATCTTCGGCGCAGTGGCGAACGGGATCATCGGCTCGTCGGCATCGGGCGTGCGGGATGCCGCGAGCGTTCAGGCGGCATCCGTCGCCGTCTTCGTCGCGGTCGCCATCACCGCCGCGCTGACCGTGGTCGCCGCGGTGTCGATGCCCCGGCGCGCCCGGGCCTGAGGCCGATCCGGTCAGGGGGTCTCGTCGACGATTCCGATGAAGCGGGTGCCGACACCGTCGACCTCTGTACGGCTGAGACCGGCGGCAGGCTCCGGCAGTTCGTCTGCGCCATGGTCGTCACACGTGAGGTACGTGAAGGCCGGCCACCACTTCTTCGGGCGGGCCGCCTCCGAGAAACCGCAGACGTCGCAGCGGAGCTCGACCCAGACCGGTTTCTTGCCCGTGCGGTTGGCCCGCGACTGCACCAGCCAGTCCGGCGGGTTGTTCTCAATCTCGGCCAGTTCCGCTTCGGTCAGGCGCGAGGGAAGGTCGTGTCGCTGCGCCATCTCGAGCGGAATATCCAGTCGCAAGGCGGCCATTCGTCTCGTAATCATCGTGTTCAAGGATAATCGCCGCCGGCCGGGTCTGGTCCGCCGACATCACCCGGGACGGTACCCCGGACGACATCCCCGACACCACCGCGGTATCCGGCGTCAATTCGGTGCTGAGGAACGTGCCAGCAGGCCTTTCGTGCGCGTAGGCTGATCCCTGCACTACGCGACCTCCAGACCAGTAAGGGCCCCTCGTATGCCTCACTCCTCGACGGAGGCCGGCTCCACCGCGGTTCCCCGACCCGTCACCACCCGGCGGGACCGTCTTTCGCACTGGCTCCTTCAGGACAGTGAGCGCCCGCACCAGGGTCCGCACGCCCGCACAGCGGAGAAGACGCACAGCTGGTGGCGCGTCATGTGCCTCACCGGCGTCGACTACTTCTCCACGCTCGGCTACCAGCCGGCCATCGCCGCGCTCGCGGCCGGCCTGCTCTCCCCCTTTGCAACGATCGTCCTCGTCCTGCTGACCCTGCTCGGCGCGCTCCCCGTGTATCGCAGGGTCGCCCGCGAGAGCTTCAACGGCTCCGGGTCCATCCACATGCTCGAACACCTCCTGCCCTGGTGGGCGGGCAAGCTCTTCGTCCTGGCCCTGCTCGGCTTTGCGGCCACCGACTTCATGATCACGATCACCCTCTCCGCGGCGGATGCCACGGCACACGCCATCGAGAATCCCTTCGCCCCCGAATGGTTCCACGGCAACGAGATCGGCATCACCCTCGCCCTGATCTCGCTCCTCGCGATCGTGTTCCTCAAGGGTTTCAAGGAAGCGATCGGCATCGCCGTCGTGCTCGTCGGCGTCTACCTCGCGCTCAACCTCGTGGTCGTGTTCGTCTCCCTGGCGCAGATCGCGAGCCGGCCGGTGATGATCACCGACTGGTGGAGCGCGCTCAACGCCCAGCACGGTGATCCGCTGATCATGGTCGGGATCGCCCTCATCGTCTTCCCGAAGCTCGCCCTCGGCCTCTCCGGCTTCGAGACCGGCGTCGCCGTGATGCCGCAGATCACCGGCGACCCGACGGACACACCCGAGCGTCCCGCAGGGCGCATCCGCGGCGCCGGCCGCCTGCTGACGACGGCCGCCGTGATCATGAGCGGCTTCCTGATCCTGACGAGCTTCATGACGACGTTCCTGATCCCCCAGGCCGAATTCCAGCCGGGCGGGCAGGCCAATGGGCGCGCGCTCGCGTACCTCGCACACGAGTTCCTCGGCCCGGTGTTCGGAACCGTGTACGACGTCAGCACGATCTGCATCCTCTGGTTCGCCGGGGCGTCCGCCATGGCCGGACTCCTCAACCTCGTGCCCCGGTACCTGCCGCGCTACGGCATGGCACCGCAGTGGGCTCGCGCCGTGCGGCCGCTCGTTCTCGTCTTCACCGCGATCGCGTTCATCATCACCGTCGTCTTCCAGGCCAGCGTCGACGCCCAGGGCGGCGCATACGCGACAGGCGTTCTCGTGCTGATCACGTCGGCGTCCGCCGCTGTGACCCTGTCCGCCCGCAGGCAGGGCCAGCGCAAGCGGACGATCGGCTTCGGAGCCATTTCCCTCGTCTTCGCGTACACGACCGTCCTCAACGTCATCGAACGCCCGGACGGCCTGCGCATCGCCGGGCTGTTCATCGCCGGGATCCTGCTCATCTCGCTGATCTCCCGGGTACGCCGGTCCTTCCAGCTTCGGGCGACATCCGTGGCCCTCGACGAGAGGGCCCTCGCTTTCGTGAAAGCGGATGCCGCCGACGGCGCAGTCCGGGTCATCGCGAACGAACCGGACGACGGCAGCGAACACGAGTACCGGCACAAGGACCGCGACGAGCGCCGGTACTCGCACATTCCCCGCGACTCGCAGACCATCTTCCTCGAGGTGCACGGCACCGACTCCTCCGAGTTCGAGGAGGACCTCCTCGTTCGCGGCGTCGTCAAGCACGGCTACCGGGTCCTCGAGGTCTACAGCGGCAACATCCCCAACACCCTGGCTTCCGTGCTCCTCGAAATTCGCGACGTGACCGGCATCGTCCCCACGATCTACTTCGAGTGGACAGAGGGCAGCCCGATCTCCAACATGGCCAGGTTCCTGTTCTTCGGAAACGGCGAGGTCGCCCCGGTGACCCGCGAGGTGCTCCGCGTCGCCGAGCGCGACGTCAAGCGCCGTCCGGCGGTGCACGTCAGCTGACCGCTGCCCAGGCCTCGCTCCGTACCGGGAGGGCAGGACACGGGTATGGTCTGCTGCATGAACGCGAGCGCAATGCCGCCGGAACGTCCACCGGTCCAGCCCCGAACGCCGGTGCCGCCCCAGCCGGCCGTGCCCCCGCAGCCGGATCGGCGCCGCGGAGGGCGGGCAGGCCTCATCGTCGCCGTCGTTGTGCTCGGCGTCGTCATCCTGGCCGGGGCCGCACTGCTCATCCTTCTTCTGACCGGCGGCGCGGTCGGCACGCCCGTCCATCTCGCAGCGGATGCCGAGGCCGGGTCGAGCGTGGCTGTCCGGGTTCCGAACTCCGCCATCCGCTTCGAACCCAGCCCCGATTCGCAGGTGCACGTGCGGGCAGACGGCAGTTCGCTCGGCGCCACGCCGACGCTGGCGATCACAACGGCGAACGGCGTGACCGAGGTCACCGGCGGGTGCCCGAGCCAGTGGCTCGGCTTCTGCTCCCTGAACATGACGGTGGCCCTCCCTGCGGCACTCTCCCTCACCGCGGACGGGGTGAACGGGCAGATCGAGGCGTCGGCACTCACCGGCGCGCTGAGGCTGACGACCACGAACGGAGCCGTCGAGACGACGGGTACGCTCGGCCGGGTGGAGGTCCACACCACCAACGGCGCGATCAGGGTGCGCGATGCCGGTTCCCGCCGCGTGGTCGCCACGACCACGAACGGAGCCGTCGAGGTCGATTTCCGGGATGCCCCTGAGGCCGTCGAGGCCCGCAGCACCAACGGTTCGATCACGGTGCGCATGCCGGCAGCCGGACTCTCCTACCTCGTCGACGCGCGGACGACGAACGGGAACGTCGACACAGGCTCCGTCCCGAGCGATCCCTCCGCACGGCGCACGATCATCGCCCAGACCACCAACGGTGATGTGCGCGTCACGACCGGCTGACGCCCGTCGACGGGCGGCCGCGCACCGGGCGGGCCGTGCACCGGGCGGGCCATGCACCGAGCGGCCCATGAAACAATGGAGCCATGCCAGACAGCCTCCCTCCCCTCGGCCTCCTCCTCGACGTCGACGGGCCGATCGCCAGTCCGGTCACCCGAACGATCCGGCGCGACAGCATCATCGCCGACCTGATCACGCTCGCGGCCGCGAACGTGCCGATCGCCTTCATCACCGGCCGGTCGGCGCTCTTCATTCGCGAGCAGGTCATCACGCCCCTCCTCGCGGCCGGCCTCCCGGAGACCATGCGCATGTACGGTGTCTGCGAGAAGGGCGCCGTCTGGTTCCCGATCACCGCAGCGGGAATGGGCGACGTTGTTGTCGACCCGAGCGTCGCACTGCCTGCGGCCGCCGTCGACGCGATCCGTTCGCTCGTGCACGACCGTTTCGCCGACACCATGTTCTTCGATGAGACCAAGCAGGCCATGGTCTCGGTCGAACAACGCACGGATGCCGCAGACTCCGACTACGCGGCGGCCGCTGCCGACTTCAACGAGGCCTCATTCGCGATCCTCACGGGCCTCGGGCTCGGGGTCCGCTTCGGTGACCGGGTCTCCCCGGACGCGTCGGGTGCTGTGCCGTTCCGGATCGATCCCACGATCATCTCGACGGACATCGAATCCGTCACCCTCGACAAAGACCACGGCGCCGAACGCGCCCTCGCCTTCTTCGCCGAGACCGGCCCGCTCCCCCGGGTGTGGCGCTCCGTCGGCGACTCACGCAGCGACTACCTGATGGCCGACCACCTGCACACCGCCGGGTACGAGGTCGCCCACGTGGATGTGCGCCCGTCCGACGGGGTCCTCGAGCGACCGTACCCCGTGATCATCGAGGGTGACCTGATCCACGACGCCGCCGGCGCGAACTTCCTGGCCTACTGGGTCGACACACTCGGCCTGCGCTAGACCCGGGCCGAGTGGCGCGGGCCGCTAGTCGGTGACGAAGCGGATGCCGTCCTGCAGGCGGCTGCGCAGGTCGAACACCTTCTCGAAGCTGCCCCGATCCATCCCCGGCAGCCCCTCGCGCAACAGGCCGACGAGCCGCGACCGCGGAATGATGACGACCGTGGGACGCCGGCCGCGGCCGGGTACCGCAAGCGGGTCGGACAGGGCGTCGTCGGGGAGCACGACGACGAGGGCGGTGAAGCGCACGCCAAGGGCGCGCGAGAGCGCCCGCGCGGCATCCTCGAATTCATGAACGGGACGGTCCTCCGGCCGGAGGGTCTCCGCGAGGAGCTCGCCGCGCCGGAGTTCGACGGAGGCGCCCCAGTCCTCGGAGAGGATTGCGAACAGCCCGGCGGGGCCGAGGACGACATGGTCGATCGGGTCGGGGTGGGAGCCCGCGAGCACGTCGTGCCAGGCCGTGTAGCCGATGCCGAGCAGGGACACGAGGTGTGCCGTCGATTCCTGGGCGAGGGCGCGGGCCAGGCAGTGCCGGATCTCGCGGGGCGCGGAGCGGACGAGCTGGGGCGCGTACGGATCGTCGATGACGGTCCCGCGGCCGACCCACTCGCGCAGGAGCTCGAGGTACCGTTGCCGGGCGTGGCCCCCCGGGTGTCCGTACATCCGCGCACGCGGACCTGTCGCCGCCGACGAAGCGCGCGCCGAGCCTGCGGACGAACCGGAACCGGACGAACCGGAGGCGGAGCCGGTGTGCACGGTCCCGTGCTCGTTGTCCGGGTACCGGCGCCTGTCGTAATCGGCCCGGCTCTCGGGATTGCCGATCCGTTCCCACGCCACCTGGACGGCCTGGAAGTCGGCGGCGCGACCCCCGACATCCGGGTGGGTGAGACGCAGCCTCTTGCGGTAGGCGCGTCGCAATTCCTCGCTGGTCGCCTCAGGGCTCACGCCCAGCACCTCATAGGGTGATGCCGCCGCCGGGCTCTCTGACATCCTCGCGGTCTCTTTCGTTCGATCGTGTGCGGCAAGCCGCCGTCCGGGGTCTGACCTGTGTCAGACGTTCTCTTCACCTTATCGACCGTTTCTGTCATCTCGCCCCACCCGAGCCGCTCACGGGATCCTGACGGATCTGTGGGACGATCGGCCCATGAAGACCTGGGAACGCCTGACGGTGCGTCGCTCGAGCACCCGCCTGATCGTGATGGCCGTGATCGGCCTTGCCGCCGGGGTGGTGGCGTCGATCGGGGGCGACTGGGTGCTCGCCCCGATCGTGGGCTGGGCAGCGGCCTGCGTGACGTTCATCGCCTGGGTCTGGATCGTGATCGGGCCGATGGACGCCGCGACGACCGCGACGCATGCGACCCGTGAGGACCCGTCCCGGGGCGTGTCCGACCTGCTCGTGCTCCTGATCAGCCTCGCGAGCCTCGGCGCGCTCGGCCTTCTGCTCGTCGAAACGCATTCCACGACGGGAGCAGCGCAGGTCGTGCTGGCCCTGTTGTCCGTGCTGAGCGTCGTGTTGTCCTGGACGCTTCTGCACACCTTGTTCACCCTCCGCTATGCCCGGCTCTACTACGAGGGGGCGGATGGCGGGATCGAATTCAACCAGACAGCGCCGCCGAGCTACGGGGACTTCGCCTATCTCGCATTCACCCTCGGCATGACGTTCCAGGTGTCGGACACCAACCTGAAGACACACATCATCCGGATGACGGCGCTGCGCCACGGCCTGCTGTCCTACCTCTTCGGATCCGTGATCCTTGCGACGATGATCAACCTCGTCGCCGGGCTGCTGCACTGAGCCCGGCTTCGGGTCAGGCGCTGGGCCGGACGTTCAGCCGGCGAACGCGCGCACGGGCAGGCCGGTGACCCCGGCATCCACCCGGAACAACGATCCGGCGAGTGCCTCTTCCCCGTCGTCGAGGCCTTCCCGTGACGTCGTGATGAAAAGCTCGTCCAGGTTCGGTCCGCCGAAGGTGCACGCGGTGACGCGGCTTGCGGCGACCTCGACGACCTCGTCCAGGCGGCCATCCTGCGTGTAGCGATGCACGGCGCTCCCGCCGTAGAGTGCCACCCAGACCCCGCCGTCGCTGTCGACGGTGAGACCGTCGGGAAAGCCGGACTCCGCCGGGATCTCGACAAAACTGCGCAGGCCCGTCAGGCCAGTCTCTGCACTGTAGTCGAACACCGCGACCCGGCCCGTCGCGGTGTCGTTGTAGTAGGCGAGGGAGCCGTCCGGGCTCCAGTCCAGCCCGTTGGAGATGGTGAGGCCGGTCAGGACGACCTCGACCGAGCCGTCCGGGTCGAGGCGGCGGAGGGAACCGGCGCCCGGGTACTGGTCGAAGGCCATCGAACCGCAGTAGAACCGGCCGTCCGGGTCGCAGCCGCCCTCGTTGAGTCTCAGGAGCGGATCGCTCCAGAGCTCCCCGAGTTCGGTGATCGTCCCTTCGGCATCCTCGAGGGCGAAACCGCGCTGCAGGGCCAGGACGGCGCCGCCCGCGCGGCGCGGCCGCACGGTCACGACCATGCTGCCGACGTGCCTGCGATGCACGGTGTCACCGTCCAGCGAGAGGATGTCTCCCGCGAACATGTCGAGCCAGCGCAGGCCGCCCCAGGACGGGGACCATACGGGGCCCTCACCGTGGAAGGCGAGGGGATCGGTACGCTGTTCGGCCTGCACGGGGTTGCTCAGTCGCGCAGGATCTGGACGGGAATCGCCACGGCGAGGGCCACGCAGAGGATCCCGCCGAAGAAGATGGGCAACTGGCCCGCGGTGACCGTGAAGGCGAACCCGAAGAGCCACAGTCCGAAGACGAACACGGCCATCGCGACGATGAAGGCGACAATTTTCATAGGGGTCCTTTCGACACCGGCCCGGCCGTTCCGTGCCATGACGAGCGTAGCCGCTCAGGCGACCGGTTCGATGAGTTCGGGCCCGTCGCCGATGAGGGGCGCAACCTCGTGGAACCGCAAACCCTCCACGGATTCCGCGGAGGCGGCCACGGCCGCGTCCACGAACTCCTGGTCGCCGACCGTGTGCGGGTCGAGCCACTGGTCCCAGGTCTCCTCCGGGAGCACGACGGGCATCCGCTCGTGAAGGCCCCGGAGACGGCCACTCGACTCCTGGGTGAGGATCGTGGCGCTCAGCACCCATCGCGCCGGGTCGTCTTCCGTGAGGGCAGGGTTGCGCCACCACGCGTAGAGACCGGCGAGGGCCAGGGGCAGCCCATCGTCCGAGTGCACGAAGTACGGGGTCTTGACGGTGCCTTCGGTGTGCCATTCGTAGTAACCGGTGGCGGGCACGAGAGCACGCCGCGATGCGAGGGAGGGCTGGAAGGTGGGCTTCTCCCCCACCGTCTCCGACCGGGCGTTGAACGTCGGGAACTTCGACACGAGCGCCGACGCGAAGGAGGGAACGAGCGACCAGCGCGCAGACTCGATCCTGCGCACGACGGCGCCTGATTTCGCCGACTCGAGCACGATCGGAATCCGCTCGGTTGGCTTGATGTTCCACGACGGTTCCGGGAGGTCCTCGCCCTCATGCTCGACGTCGAACATCGCGGCGAGGTCCGGCGCCGTGTCCGTGATGATGAATCGACCACACATGGTCTCAGGCTAGCGCGGCCCACCGACAACCCTCTCCCCGGGCATCGGCCGTGCATCCGCCCGCCCCGGATCGTCTTGACTTAATCGAATGTCTGTTCGAATATGGTGGGGTGTCCAGTCTCCCCGTCCCCCGCAGCGGACCCGACCCGCGAGAACTCGCGGCCGGGTTGCAGGCGCGCATCCGCGGGATGGAATCCACTCGGGCGGGACTCGAAAGCCGCCAGGCGGCAACGGGATTCGCCGGCCTCCTGCCGGGCGGCGCGCTCAGGCCTGGGTCGGTCTACACCGTGGACGGCTCCGTCTCCCTCATTCTCGCGCTCCTCGCCGGGCCGTCCCAGGCCGGGTCCTGGTGCGGGATCATCGGGCTGCCCGACCTCGGCCCCGAAGCGGCGACGAGCCTCGGTATCGACCTCACGCGCCTCGTCCTGGTCCCTGCGCCGGGCGACCAGTGGCTCACCGTCACGGCGGCCCTCGCGGACGTTCTCCCCGTCGTCGCGGTGCGACCGACGCGGCGGGTCTCGGAGGCGGAGGCCTCCCGGCTCGCCGCCCGGCTCCGGCAACGCGGGTGCACACTCCTCGTCGCCGGCGATTGGCCGCAGGCCGAGGCGAGGCTCTCCGTGCGCTCAAGCACCTGGACCGGGCTCGGCGACGGTCACGGTCACCTCACGGGACGCGAGGTGACCGTCGCGGCGTCCGCGCGCTCCGGCGCACCCCGCACCGCACGGATGTCGCTCGCCGGCGGCCCGGCGGAGGCAGAGTCCGTCGACCCGCCCCGCCTCGGTATCCCCTTCGGCGCGCACCGGTACAGCGAGGCGGTCTGACAATGACAGCACTCACCGGTACGACAGTGGGGCACCCGCACGGACCCGAGCGCACCCTGGTGCTCTGGTGCCCCGACTGGCCCGTGACGGCGGCCAGGGTGCGCGCCGGGCTCCCGGAGGACGTGCCCCTCGCGCTCGTCGACCGCGGCATCGTATTTGCCTGCTCGCCGGCGGCCCGCACGACGGGCGTGCGGAGAGGACTCGCCGCCCGCGAGGCCCAGTTCCGCTGCCCGGAGCTCGTCGTGCTCGGCTACGACCGCGTACTCGACGACCGGGCCTTCGAACCCGTCATCGAGCGGCTCGAGGACACGACACCCGGCGTGCAGGTCCTGCGTCCCGGACTCTGCGCCATCCGCTCCCGCGGGCCTGCCCGGTTCTACGGCACCGAAGAGGCGGCCGCGGACGCCCTCGTCGCGTGCGTCGCGGGGCTCGGGATCCCCGGCGCCCGGGTCGGCATCGCGGACGGCGCCTTCGCCGCGGAACAGGTCGCCAGGGACCAGGCCCCCACCCCGGTCAGGGTGGTTCTCCCCGGGGGGTCAGCGGCCTTTCTCGCCGTCCGCCCGGTCACGACCCTCGTCGACGCCGGGCTCATCGACAGGGACCTCGCGACCCTGCTGCGCCGCCTGGGCGTGCACACGCTGAGGGACTTCGCGGCGCTCCCCGCCGACCGGGTGCGGCACCGGTTCGGAGCGGCAGCGGCCCGCGCCCACCGGATCGCAGGGGCGGCGGACGATGGCCGAGTCGTTCCCCGGGTCCCTCCCCGCCACCGGGAGGTGGCCTTCGACTGGGAACCTCCCCTCGACAGGGTCGACCAGGTCACCTTCGCCATCCGGGCGGGACTCGACGCCTTCGTCGGCGACCTCGCCGCCTCGCGCCTGGTCTGCACCGAAGTCACGATCGAGGTGTGCACCGAGGCCGCGGCGGGGGCAGGAGCCGTGCACACGCGTTCGTGGCGGCATCCGCGTTGGTTCACCGGCGCGGACATCGCCGACCGGGTGCGGTGGCAACTGCAGGGGGCCGGCCCCGGTGCGAGCGAGCTCGAAGCCGCCATCACCCGGGTGCGGATCATCCCCGAACGCGTGGACTCGACAGCCGATCACGAGCAGGGTCTCTGGGACTCCGGGCCAGACGAGCGGATCCACCACGCGCTCACCCGGGTCCAGGGCCTGCTCGGGCACGACGGGGTGCTCACCGCAATCAGTGCGGGCGGCCGGCTACTCAGGGACCGCCGGGTGCTCGTTCCCTGGGGCGACGCCGTCCCCGTCGTCCCCGCCCAGCCGGCCTCGGCACGCGAACGCACGGCCACGGCGCCCTGGCCTGGCAGCCTCCCCGGGCTCTCCCCCGCGACCGTTTTCCTGGAATCGCCGTCGGTCCTGCTCCACGCCACGGACGGCGCTGCCGTCGGCGTCGACGAGCGGGGCATCCTCTCCGGGACTCCTGCCGCCTTCTCTCAAACCGGGCGAACCGACGACCTGTCCCCTGTCACGGCCTGGGCCGGACCCTGGCCGCTCGTCGAACGCTGGTGGGATCCCGCCAGGGCGCACCACGGCCATCGCCTCCAGCTCGTGGACGGATCGGGCGCGGCCTGGCTGCTCCTGCTCGAGTCCGCCCGCTGGGTTGCGGAGGCCCGGTATGACTGACGACGGAACCACTGGGAACGGTATGGCTGAGAACGGTATGGCTGACAACGGTATGACTCAGAACGGAACCGACTGATGGGCTGGAGCAATCCCCCGATCCCGTGGTCCGAACTCGAGCGCGCCCTCTCCGACCGGCGCCGCCCCGGCGGTCCGCCCGCGGGAGCCGACGGCGGCGACAGCCCGGCGTGGTCGGGCAGGCGCAGGCCATACCGCCCGGCGGAGCCCGCCGTTCCGGCCGGCTCAACCACGCGGGCTGCCCTCGTGCCGTACGCCGAACTGCACGCGCACTCCAACTTCAGCTTCCTCGACGGCGCGAGTTCGCCGGAGGCCCTGCTCGAGGAGGCCTCGAGGCTCGGACTCTCCGCTCTCGCCCTGGCCGACCATGACGGGCTCTACGGCGCCGTGCGCCTCGCCGAGACGGCCGAGAGCTTTCCCAACCTGGCCACCATCTTCGGAGCAGAGCTGTCCCTCGGCCTCGGCGAGCCGCAGGCCGGCGTTCCCGACCCGGTCGGCTCCCACCTGCTCGTTCTCGCCCGCGGCCAGGCCGGCTACCATCGGCTCGCCGCCGCCCTCACGAGCGCCCATCTCGCGGGAGGCGAGAAGGGCCGTCCGGTCTACGACATCGAGGATCTCGCAGCCCAGGCCGACGGCACCTGGGCCGTGCTGACCGGATGCCGCAAGGGCGCCGTGCGCCGGGCTCTCGTCACAGGGGGGCCTGCTGCTGCGGCGAGGGAACTGGCCGGACTCGTGCGCCTCTTCGGCAGGGACAACGTCTTCGTGGAACTGTACGACCACGGCTACCCCGCGGACAGCGCCGGCAACGACGCCCTCGCGGGCCTCGCCGCTGACGCGGGCCTGCCGGTGCTCGCCACGAACGCCGTGCATTACGCAACGCCGGCAGGTTCCCGGCTCGCCTCCGCGCTCGCCGCCGTGCGCGCCCGGCGCAGCCTCGACCAGATGGACGGCTGGCTCCCCGGCTCCGACGGAGCGCACCTGCGCGGCGGCGCCGAAATGGCCGCCCGGTTCGCGCGCTATCCCGGCGCGGTCGCGAACACCGTTCCGCTCGCCGCCGAACTCGCCTTCTCGCTACGCCGGGCGCGCCCCCGCCTTCCCCGCCAGGATGTCCCTGCGGGGCACACACCGATGACCTGGTTGCGGTCCCTGGTCACGGACGGCGTCGCCGAGAAGTACCCGGGAGCTTCTCCGTCGGTGCTCGAGCGCATCGAGAAGGAACTCGCGGTCATCGAGGCCAAGGACTTCCCCGGCTACTTCCTGATCGTGCACGACATCGTCCGGTTCGCGCGCAGCCGCGGCATCCTCTGTCAGGGCCGCGGCTCTGCGGCGAACTCGGCCGTCTGCTTCGTGCTCGGCATCACCGCGGTCGACTCCATCTTCTACCGGCTCCCCTTCGAACGCTTCCTGTCGAGCCTTCGCGACGAGGAGCCGGACATCGACGTCGACTTCGACTCCGACCGGCGCGAGGAGGTCATCCAGTACGTCTACGGCCGTTACGGCAGGCTCAACGCGGCCCAGGTAGCGAACGTCATCACCTACCGGCCGAAGGTCGCCGTGCGCGACATGTCCAAGGCGCTCGGCTTCAGCACGGGCCAGCAGGACGCCTGGTCCAAGCAGGTCGAGCGCTGGAGCGAATCCGCCTCGAGTCCGGAACACGACATCCCCCCGCTCGTGACCGACCTCGCCGAGCAGCTGCTCGGCTCCCCCAGGCACCTCGGCATCCACTCCGGCGGCATGGTCCTGACCGACCGCCCCGTCGGCGAGGTCTGCCCGATCGAGCCGGCCAGGATGGACAACCGGACAGTGCTGCAGTGGGACAAGGACGACTGCGCCTGGATGGGCCTGGTGAAGTTCGACCTGCTCGGACTCGGCATGCTCGCGGCCATCCAGTACACCTTCGACCTCACCGCAGAACACCTCGGCGAGACCTGGACCCTCGCGACCATCCCCCGCGAGGAAGCCGGCGTCTACGACCAGCTCTGCCGGGCGGACTCCGTCGGAGTCTTCCAGGTCGAGAGCCGCGCCCAGATGGGCACCCTGCCCCGCCTCCAGCCGCGCCGCTTCTACGACCTCGTCGTCGAGATCGCCCTGATCCGGCCGGGGCCCATCCAGGGCGGCGCCGTGCATCCCTACATCCGGCGCAAGCTCGGCCAGGAACCGGTGACGTACCTGCACCCGAAACTCGAGCCCGTGCTCGAACGCACACTCGGCATCCCGCTCTTCCAGGAGCAACTCATGCAGATGGCCATGGCCGTCGGCGGGTGCTCCGGCGAGGACGCCGACCTGCTCCGTCGCGCGATGGGATCCAAGCGCGGCATCGAGAAGATCTCCACCCTCCGCGACCGGCTCTACGCCGGGATGGCGTCGAACGGCATCACCGGGGACGTGGCCGACACGATCTACGCCAAGATCGAGGCCTTCGCCAACTTCGGCTTCGCGGAGAGCCACTCGATCAGCTTCGCCCTGCTCGTGTACGCGAGCGCCTGGTTGCGCCTGCACTACCCCGGCGCCTTCCTGGCCGCCCTCCTCCGCGCCCAGCCGATGGGCTTCTACTCTCCGCAGTCGCTCGTCGCGGACGCCCGCCGCCACGGCGTCACCGTGCTCCGTCCGGACATCCTCCGATCGGGCGCCGACGCGGGCCTCGAAACCACCGACGGTCCCCCGACAGTTCGCCGTTCGGTGTGCCTGTGCCCAGAGCAGCCTCCGGTGCCGCCCTTCGACCGAGCTGTTCCGCCGGACTGGGCAGACCACCGCAGGGACGGCGACTTCGCGGTGCGCCTCGGCCTGGCCGAGGTCTCCGGCATCGGCGGCGACCTGGCGGGCCGCATCGTCGCAGAGCGCGGCCTCAACGGGCCGTACCTGTCGATGGCGGATGCCGCGGGGCGGGTCGGCCTGAACACGGAACAGCTCGAGGCGCTCGCCGCCGCCGGTGCTTTCTCCGGTCTCGGGCTCGAACCGCGGACCGCGCTGTGGACGGCCGGAGAGGCGGCGACCGAACGACCGAACCACCTCAGCGGAACCGCCGTCACCGTGCAGCCGCCTCTGCTCGACCTGCTCAGCCCCGTCGAACAGGTCGTCTATGATCTCTGGGCAACCGGCATCTCCCCGGACGACCATCCGATCAGCCACGCGCGCGCGGGCCTGGCCGCACGCGGTGCCCTTCCGATCGACCGGCTTCCCGCCGCCGAGTCCGGACGCCGGATCCAGGTCGGCGGCGTCGTCACCCACCGGCAGCGCCCGTCGACCGCCGGCGGGGTGACCTTCCTCAATATCGAGGATGAAACCGGGACTCTCAACGTCATCGCCGGAATCGGCGTCTGGAACCGCTACCGAAGAATCGCGAGGGAATCGCCCGCGCTCGTGGTGCGCGGCATCCTGGAGCGTTCCCCGGAGGGCGTCACGAATCTCCTCGCCGACAAATTCGAAACCCTCACCCTCGCGGCGCCGACGACCTCCCGGGATTTCCGCTGAGAGAGCCGTCCCTCTCCCGTGGGTCTTCGGCTAACGTCGAACGGGTGAATGACGATCGATACGGACAGGACGCCCTGAGGCCGGGCTGGCGCGAGGTGGGACGGAAGGTCATCCCGACCCACGACGCCGTCCGCGACCTCGTCGTCGAAGAAGTCGCCACGGGGTTCTGCGGCGCCATCGTGCGCCTCGAGAAGCAGATCGTGACCCTCGAGGACCGGCACGGCGCGCTCCGGCTCTTTCCCCTCGGCTCAGCGTTCCTGATCGACGGGGAGCCCGTCAGGCTCGTCGTGCCCGCCAGGGCGGCCCAGCAACGCGCCCGGACGGCATCCGGTTCCCTGGCCATGGCCGCGACCCGCGCGCGGGTCGCCCGCGGCAGCCGGATCTTCGTCGAGGGTCGGCACGACGCCGAACTCGTCGAGAAGGTCTGGGGCGCCGACCTCCGGATCGAGGGCGTCGTCGTCGAATACCTCGAGGGAGTCGACAACCTCGAGGAACTCCTCACCGAATTCGGCCCGGGACCAGGCAGGAAGGTCGGCGTGCTCGTCGACCACCTCGTACCAGGGTCCAAGGAGAGCCGGATCGCCGAGAACGTCGCTCGCGGCCCGCACGGGCGGAGCGTCCTCGTGGTCGGGCACCCCTACGTCGACGTCTGGCAGGCCGTCAAACCCGAGCGACTCGGGATGAAGGACTGGCCGACGACCCCCCGCACGGTCGAGTGGAAACACGGGATCTGCGAGCACCTGGGCTGGCCGCACGAGGACCAGGCCGACATCGCCAGGGCCTGGCAACGCATCCTGGGCCGGGTCCGGTCGTATGCCGACCTCGAGGCCGCATTCCTCGGCAGGGTCGAACAGCTCATCGACTTCGCGACCGTCGATTGACAGGTGGGCTGAATACCGCCCCTGTTCGGGCGAAATATTCATAAAACGTAACGGTTATGACTCGAATTCGCCCCAAATCCGGTTCTTACCGAGCGAAGTGGTCTAGTCTTGTCCCAGTAGTTGTAGTGCTTGCACGTCTTAAAACGCACGGACTTCGGTCCATGCGGCGTATTCCTTTCGGAAGCGGACGACGAATACCGCGACGAACGGCCCCGACAGTCGGGGTCGGTCTAACACTCCTGGAGGAGTTTCAAAAATGGCAACAGGTACCGTGAAATGGTTCAACGCTGAAAAGGGCTTCGGATTCATTGCTCCCGACGACGGAAGCGCCGACGTGTTCGCGCACTACTCCGCGATCGCTTCCAATGGCTACAAGTCCCTCGACGAGAACCAGAAGGTCGAGTTCGAGGTAACCCAGGGCCCCAAGGGTCCCCAGGCCGAGAACATCCGCGCCCTCTGATTCTGCTCAGTGCTGAATCAGCACACTGCTTGAACTGCGTCTGACCGAGGTCATTCGCCCAGAGAGCTCCAGTAATGCCCCCGCTTCGGCGGGGGCATTACTTCGTTAAGCCGAAGCTTTTCTCGCCGCCGCCCTAGTCTGCGCGGCCGTCTCCGACGAAACGCTCGACCCGCCGGTCCGGCACCAGCCAGATGAGTGCGGCGATCGCGAAAACGCCCATGGACACGAGCGGCTGCACCAGGGCGAGCAGAATCCCAGCCAGGTAGATGAAGGGCGAGCCCTTGCCCTTCCAGTCCCGTCCGAGGGCCGTGGCGAGGGCTCCGTCGGCGCCCTGGTAGCGGATCAGGGTCCGCTGCAGGATGTAGAACGCCACGGCGGCCAGGAGCAGCGTGAACCCGTAGACCATGACCGGGACCTCGGCGAAGCCGGACTCGTCGCTCCACCTCGTAGCGAAGGGGAACAGGGAGAGCCAGAACAAGAGGTGCAGGTTCGCCCAGAGGATGCCGCCGTTCACGCCGGAGGCGAGGCGCAGCAAGTGGTGGTGGTTGTTCCAGTAGATCCCGATGTAGAGGAAACTCAGCAGGTAACTGAATAGCGTGGGCAGGATGGTCACGAGCCCCTGCCAGGTCGGTTCCTCCGGGACCCGGATCTCGAGCACCATGATCGTGATGATGATGGCGAGCACGCCATCGCTGAACGCTTCGAGCCTGTTCTTGGTCATGTGCCTCCGGTCCCTGTCGTCCGTTCAGGTGCGCTGAGGGCATCATCCCAGATTCCGTTCGCCCTGTCAGGAGCCGGATTTCGCACAACCTGTCCGGCCGTCGGTGGCAGACTCAGGGTATGAGTGAGCGCACCCTGATCCTGCTGCGGCACGCCAAGTCCGACTGGTCCGGCGAGGTCTCCGACCTCGAGCGCCCGCTCGCCGAACGGGGACTGCGCCAGGCGCCGCTCGCCGGAGCGTGGCTCGCCCGCAATATCGGGCACATCGATCTCGCGGTCGTCTCCCCCGCGCACCGCGCTCGCAGCACCTGGGAAATCGCCGAGGGTGAACTGACGGAATCGCCGCCGACCGTGGTCGACAGCCGCGGCTATGCGGCATCCGCCGACGAACTGCTCGACGTCGTCAGGGAGCTTCCCGACGAGGACCACACGGTCGTTCTCGTCGTGCACAATCCCGGGATCACCGGCCTCGCCGAACTCCTCACCGGAACGTGGATACCGATGCCGACCAGCACCCTCGCCGTGCTGGGCTTGGCCGGACCGTGGTCTGACGCCGGCAGGCGACCGGCCGAGATCCTGGCGACCGGGCGCCCGCCGGAAGACTTTCCGCACCGTCACCGCGCTCAGTGAGGGGACGGTCGTCGACTAGTTGACGAGGTCCTGCCAGCCGTCACCGTCGACGTACTCGAAGATGAGGTTGGTCTCGGTGTGCGCGACAGCAGGATGCTCGGCGAGATGTTCGAGCACGAAGTCACGCAGCGCGGACGCGTTCGCCGCCGCGACGTGCAGGAGGTAGTCGTCGGCCCCCGCGGTGTGGAAGAGACCGATGACGCCGGGCCAGTGCGGAGCGGCATTACGGAAGTCGTCGATCTGCACCCGGGCGTGTTTGACGAGCCGCACGGAAATGAGCGCCTGCAGGGAGGCTCCGAGGGCTGCGAGGTCGATGTTCGCCCGGTACCCGCGGATGTGGCCCAGCTGCTGGAGCCGGCGCAACCGGAGCGACACGGTTGACTCGGCGACACCGATCTCGGCAGCCAGTGCGGCGCCGGAGGCTCGCGCGTTGACCGAGAGGGCCTTCAGCAATGCCCGGTCGACCCTGTCGATTTCGGCTTTCTTCGGTTCCATCAGTCACACTCTTTCGTCCCTAAGAGCTTATGCGACGAATCATTCCTTGACGCAAGGGTCTGCGCCTGGACCGGGTAACGATCGAGGATCGATCGCGCGAGGCGGTGGCTTCAGCTGCGGCCGAGGCGGCGACGCAGCAAGTCGATCCGGTTCTGCAGCTGGGTCACGCTCGCCTGGGCAACTGCGGGTCCCCCGCAGACCCGCCGTAGTTCGGCGTGTACGATCCCGTGCGGCTCATTCGCGAGTTTCGACCACATGCCCACGAGACTCGCGAGCAAGGTCCGCTGTTCCTTGAGGGTGCGGTAAAGCGGCGGCGGTTCCTCGGGGGCGATCTCGCCCGTGACCGGGTTCTTTCGCCGGTCGGTCGACCGTTTGGCCTGGCGGGACTGCCGTTGCCGGAGCAGCTCAGAAACCTGTTCCGGCTCGAGGAGTCCGGGGATGCCGATGAAGTCGAATTCCTCGTCCGTTCCCGGTTCGGCGAGTTGGCCGAACTCGTCGCCGTCGAACATGACCATGTCGAAGGTCGCCTGGGAGTCGATCGCCTGCCAGGTGAACTCGTCCTCGCCGAGTCCGTCCGACCCCTTCTCGTCCCGGTTCGCCGCGGCGACCATCGCGTCTTCGGGGTTGTACATCCCGTCGTCGCCGTCGTCCCTGTTGCTCCGGTCGAGCGCGTGGTCGCGTTCGAGTTCGAGGGCGTTGGCGAGGCTCAGCAGGCTCGGCACGTTGGGCAGGAAGATCGAGGCCGTCTCGCCGCGCCGTCTGGCGCGCACGAAGCGGCCGATGGCCTGCGCGAAGAACAGGGGTGTCGATGCGCTCGTCGCGTAGACGCCGACGGCGAGCCGGGGAACGTCGACACCCTCTGACACCATCCGGACGGCGACCATCCAACGCCGGGTGTTCTTCGAGAACTCGTCGATCCGGTCGCTCGACTCCTTCTCGTCAGAAAGCACGACGGTCACCGGTTCCCCGGAGATCTCCTCGAGGATGGTGGCATACGCGCGTGCGGCTGACTGGTCCGTTGCGATGACGAGGCCGCCGGCGTCCGGGATGCCGTGCCGGACCTGGGTGAGGCGCGAGTCAGCGGCGCGCAGCACGGCGGGGATCCACTGCCCGGTCGGCTCGAGCGCCGTACGCCAGGCCTGGCTCGTGATGTCCTTGGTGTTGCCCTCGCCGAGTTTGGCTTCCATCTCGTCGCCGGCACGCGTGCGCCACTTCATGTGCCCGGCGTAGACCATGAACATGACCGGGCGCACGACGCCGTCGGCAAGGGCGCGACCGTAGCCGTAGTTGTAGTCACTCTGCGAGAGACGGATGCCGTGCTCGTCCGGCAGGTAGCTGACGAAGGGGATGGGCGAGGTGTCGGACCGGAACGGGGTCCCGGTCAGGGAGAGGCGGCGGGTCGCCGGTTCGAAGGCCTCCCGGATCGCATCGCCCCAGCTGAGGGCGTCGCCCCCGTGGTGCACCTCGTCGAGGATGACGAGGGTGCGGCTGGACTGGGTGAGCTCGCGGTGCAGGGCGGCCCGGCTGGCGACCTGAGCGTACGTGACGGCGACACCGTGGAAGTGGTTGCCGTAACGCCCGTCCGCGTTCTTGAACGAGGGGTCGAGGCGGATGCCCGCGCGAGCGGCGGCATCCGCCCACTGGCGCTTGAGGTGTTCGGTCGGGGCTACGACGGTGATGCGGTCGATCAGGTGCCGCGCACGAAGCTCGGACGCGAGCCGGAGTGCGAACGTGGTCTTGCCTGCTCCCGGTGTCGCGGCGGCGAGGAAGTCACGGGGCTGGTGCACGAAATAGGCGGCCAGGGCCTCTTCCTGCCAGGCGCGCAGCTTGGTCGCGGTACCCCAGGCGGCCCGGCCGGGGAACGACGGGGACAGGTGTTCGGCTGCACTCGTTCCCTGGTTCGGTTCGAACGCTGCTGAGGTAGTCACTTCAATAGAACCTAGCAAGGTGAACCGACAGTTTCGTGCAAACGAGGAGAATGGACTGATGACAACGCCATTGCATCCCTGGTCGCGGTACGTAGCCGTCGGCGATTCCTTCACGGAGGGTGTCGGGGATCCCGAGCCCGCGTGCCCGGGAGGGTTCCGCGGCTGGTCAGACCGCGTCGCCGAGGTACTCAGCCAGGGCTCGACGGACTTCGCGTATGCGAATCTCGCCGTGCGCGGCAAACTGATCCGGCAGGTCATGGACGAGCAGTTGGAGCAGGCCCTCGACGTGCACCCGGACCTGATCACCTTCTCGGCAGGCGGCAACGACGTGATCCGGCCGGGGTCAGACCCCGACGAGATCGCCGCCCGGTGCGATGAGGCCGTGCGCCTGCTCAGCCGCGACGGAGCCACGATCGTGCTGTTCACGGGCGCCGATGTCGGGTTCGCCCCGGTCTTCCGCGGGATCCGCGGCAAGATCGCGATCTACAACGAGAACATCCGTGCCGTCGCTGCGCGCTACGACTGCGTCGTCGCCGACCTGTGGGCCCTCACCGAGATCCAGGACGCACGGATGTGGGCGCCCGACCGGCTGCACCTGAACGCCCTCGGACATCACACCGTCGCCCGGATGGTGCTTGACGTGCTCAACGTGCCCAACAGTCTCGAACCCTCCGAGCCCGAGCCGTTGCCCGCGCAGACCTGGCGCCAGGCGCGCAGCGAGGACATGGTCTGGGCGCGGGAGTATCTCGTGCCGTGGGTGCTGCGCCGCATCAGGCACCAGTCGTCCGGGGACCACGTGCTGCCCAAACGCCCGGAGGCCGGGCCGTTCCGCCAGGCCGTCAAGTAGCCCAGCTCTTCACACAGCGCAGAGGCGTCAGCGGGACGCGAGCAGTTCGCCAGGGTGCGTGAAGCGCCAGCCGGGTCCGGGATCGCTGAGTGTGCCGTCCAGCACCAGGGGCACACTGATCTTCTGGGTGCCGACCACGAAGTCGAGAGACCCGACGGCGTCTCCGTCCGAGCCGACCCCGACCGAACGGGCCGTTGCGACGCCCGTGACGGCCGTGTCAGACCAGACGAGGGCGGATGCCTTCTCGGCGGCCACGACCGAACCGTTCTGCCCCCAGACGCTCGCGTACGCTCCATAGGACGCACCGGCTTCGGTCAGGGTGACCTCACGGAAGCCGGGTTTGACGCTCTCGATGAGCCGCCCGATGTCGGCGTCGAGGGTGTCGTGGGTGGTCCCGCCGAGCAGGACCCCGACGAGGGTCACGGTCGTGTCTCCGACGGTGAAGTCCGCGGAGAAGAGCAGGCACGCGCCGGCTTCGTCCGTCGTCCCGGTCTTGATGCCGTCGACACCGTGCTCGCCGAGCATCTCGTTGGTGTTGGTCACCGTCCCGATCGTCGGCAGCGTGGCCGTCTTCTCCGAGACGATCGAGGCGAGCGCCGGGTTCTTCAGCACGAGTTTGCCGATCTCGACGAGGTCGGCCGGCGTGCTGGCGCTCAGCGGCGAAATCCCGCTCGTGTCCGCGATCGTGGTCCCGGTCAGGCCATGGTCGGTGAGCCAGGCCCTGGCGACCTTCAGATACGCGTCGACAGAACCGAACGCCCAGTTCGCGAGGGTGATGCTGTAGTTGTTCGCGGAGGGCAGCAGCATGCCCTCGAGGGCCTGGCGCTGGCTCAGCACCATCCCGGACACGACGGGGGCGACCGAGCCGTCCTGGGCGAGCACGTCGTAGTAGATCTGCACATCGGCGTCGGTGAACTTCACGTCGGGACCGGCCTCGGTGGCCGCGAGCGGCTTCGCCTCGAGCAGCACGAGGGAGGTGACCATCTTGGTGATGCTCGCGATCGGCACGGCGGCCTGGCTGCCGTTGGAGCCGAGCACCCCGTCGTAGCCCACGGCGCCGATCGCTCCCTCCCCGATTCCCGGCCATTTCATTGCCGTCGCCGGCTGGGTGAGCGCGGCAGGCTGCGTGAGCGTCGCCGCCGACGCTGGAAGTGCTGCGGCACTCGTTGTCGCGAAGTAGCCCCCGAGGAGGATCACGACGAGCAGGCCCCCGAGGACCGCGAATCGGCGACGCAGGATGGTGGAACGACTCGCGGAAGGCATCCGCTCACTTTACCGATCCACGGATAGGGAAACGCTGGACACCGCGGCGCGGCGCAGTCCCGGTCAGCGCAGCGCGTACAGTGCGACCGCGCTCGCGGATGCGACGTTGAGCGAGTCGACGCCGTGCAGCATCGGGATCGTGACGACCGTGTCCGCGACAGAGAGCGCCTGCCTGCTGAGCCCGTCGCCCTCGGCGCCGAGCACGATCGCGAGCCGCTCTGGCGGGTCGATCGCGAAGTCGTCGAGGCTCACCGCGTTGTCCGCGAGGGCGAGTGCTGCGAGGTGGAAGCCGGCTTCGTGCAGCAGAGGAACGGCTTCGTCCCACTCGGGGAGCCGGGTCCAGGGCACCTGAAGCACCGTGCCCATGCTCACGCGCACGCTGCGCCGGTAGAGCGGGTCGGCGCAGCGCGGGGTGATCAGAACGGCGTCGGCGCCGAGTCCGGCGACCGAGCGGAAGATGGCGCCGACGTTGGTGTGGTCGACGATGTCCTCGAGGATCACGATCCGGCGGGCGCCCCTGACCAGATCGGACACCGGCGCGAGCACGGGTCGGTGCATCGCGGCGAGTGCCCCCCTGTGCAGGTTGTACCCGGTCAGTTCTTCGAGCACGGATGCCGCGCCGACGTAGATCGGCACGTCCGGCCAGTCGGCGAGCAGTTCGAGGGCGTCGGGCAGCCACTGCTCCTGCAGGAGCACCGAGCGGGGGCGATGTCCGGCCTCGAGGGCGCGCGCGATGACCTTGGTCGACTCGGCGATGTACAGGCCGCCCGCCGGTTCGGACTTCCGCCGGAGTGCGACATCCGTGAGCTGGGAGTAGTCGGCAAGACCGGGAAGGTCGAGGGAGTCGATGTGGATGATCTGCACGGTGATTTGCCTTTCGAAGGAGAACACGTCCAGACTGCCAGTTGTCTCACCCGGTCACGTACTCGAGGTCACGTACCCGTGTTCTGTAACAAGGACGAAAACTGGCCAGCTTAGACTCGGAGTGGACAGGACGGAGCGTTATGACCACCGAGACGATTCCCGTCGCGGGCGAGGTTTCGGCCGACACCCTTGACACGGTCGCCGAACTCCTGCGCGGAAAGCGTGCTGCGGTGCTGACCGGCGCCGGGCTCAGCACGGATTCGGGCATCCCCGACTATCGGGGGAAGGGCGCGCCGGTCCGCACCCCGATGAACTATCAGACCTTCATCGACGACCCCAGGGCCCGGGTCAGGTACTGGGCGGGCAGCCACCTCGGCTGGCGTCGGTTCCGCGCAGCTGAGCCGAACCTCGGGCACCGTTCGCTCGTCGCCCTCGAGGCCCATGGTGTCATCTCCGGCGTGATCACCCAGAACGTCGACGGGCTGCACACCAGGGCCGGTTCCCGCCACGTCGTCGACCTGCATGGCTCGATGGATCTCGTCGTCTGCCTCGGCTGCGGCCAGGCCTTCGACAGGGAGAGCATCGCGGCGCGCCTCGAAGCCGACAACCCGTCCCTGCGGCGGCCGGACTCCGCCCGTCTCGCACCGGACGGTGACGCCGACGTCACCGACCTCACGGGCTTCGTCATCCCCGCGTGCACGGTCTGCGGCGGGATGCTCAAGCCCAACGTGGTCTTCTTCGGCGAGCTCGTGCCGACGGTCAAGTTCGTCGAGGCCACCGCCCTCGTCGCCGGGGCCCAGGCGCTCATCGTCGCCGGATCGTCTCTCGCGGTGAATTCGGGCATCCGCCTGCTCGAACAGGCCCGCCGGCGCAAACTGCCGATTATCGTCATCAATCGGGGCGTGACCAAGGGAGACGCGCGCGCACTGGTTAAGCTGGAAGCCGGCACCTCCGAGGTGCTGGCCGGGCTCGCCGAACGCCTCACGGGGTAGAGGAGGTCCTGGTCGCCAGACGGGACAGCGCCAGACAGGACAGCGCAGACAGGGGCCACGCGAGACCATGCACCGGTTGCAGACCAGGCTTTCGATCGTCCGACACGGCCAGACCGACTGGAACCTCGCCACCCGGATCCAGGGCCGCACCGACATCCCACTGAACTCGACGGGACGGGCCCAGGCCGCCGAGACCGGCCTGCGGCTCCTCAAGCGCAGCCGCGCGGGGTTGGCGCCCAGCCTCGACGGCGGCCTGACCGAGAGCTCCGCCGCCTGGGAGAAGATCGTCTCGAGCCCGCTCGACCGGGCCGCGGAAACCGCCCGCATCATCGCGGGGGAACTCGGCCTGCCGCGGCCGGAGATCATCGACGACCTCACCGAGCGTCACCACGGCCACATCGAGGGCCTCACGTTCGCAGAACGGCAGCGCCAGTTCCCGAACGGGATGCCGGTGCCCGGCCTCGAGTCGCGCCAACAGGTCCTCGACAGGGTGCTTCCGGCCCTCGGCCGCGTGGCCGAGGAGTTCCCGGGTGACGCGGTACTCGTGGTCTGCCACGGCGGCGTGATCGGAACCCTGATCCGCTACCTGACCGCCGGCGTGCGCCCGCACCCCGACGAGATCATCGCCAACGGATCCGTCCACGACTTCCTCTGGACCGGCGGCCGTCTCGAGCTCGAGCACTTCGACGCGACGATCCGCGGTTTAGCGGAGAACACGCACTACTCGGGCTGAGCGGTCTCCCGGATCGCGCGGAGCAGGATCTGCGCGGAGTCCGCCCAGTTGTACCGGGCGGCCTGGTCGATGGCGAGCCCTGAGCGCTTCGCCCACTCCCCCGGTTCGTCGAGCTGGTGCACGGCAGCCGCGAGCCCCCCGGCGTCGCGCGGTTCGAAGTAGAGCGCGGCCTCACCGCCGATCTCCCGGAAGATCGGAATGTCGCTCACGACGACCGGGATCCCGAGGCTCATCGCTTCGACGAGGGGGATCCCGAAGCCCTCGTCGAGGGACGCGGTCACCAGGGCCGTCGCCGAATCGAGCAGGGACACGTACTCCGCGTCGGAGACGCCGTCGTGGAAAACGATCCGCGCTCCGGGGGCGAGCCCCTGCAGGCGGGCCTTCTCCGTGTCACCGATCCGGCTGAGCAGGTGCAGGTCATGGCCGGAAAGGTCAGCGAGGGCGCGCACGAGCGTGTCGACGTTCTTGTACGGCATGAACGAGCCCATGTAGACGAGGCTGCCCGTTGCCGGCCCGGTGCGACGCACGCCCGTCCCTGCACCTGCCGCCTCGCCGAGGGCACCGGCGGCGTTGGGGACGACCGTGATGGGCTTGCGGGTGAGGCGGTGCTTCAGCATGAGTGCCCGTGTCGTCTCGGAGACCGTGACGACGCCGTCAGCGCGGTTCAGCAGCATCCGCTGGGGCCACCAGGACAGGTGGTAGAACCGCCAGAGCAGCCGGATGAAGGCGGGCAGGTCGCGCGGGGGTGTGCGGTTGCGATAGTAGATCAGGTCGTGGACGGTGAGCAGCAGTCTGTAGTTGCGGCCCCACGAACCCATGGTCTGCATCGGGCTGAAGACGACGTCGGGGTGCAGCCGGTTGACGCGGAGGGCGACGAGGGGCTCGCGGATGCTCGTGGGCGCGTTCACGAGCTGCCACGGGAGCGCGGGGAGCATCGCGAGTTGCCTGTGGTCGCTGATGAGCATCGTCACGGCGTGCAGCCGGCTCAGCTCGGTGACGAGTTCGGAGGTGTAGCGGCTGATGCCGTCGTGCCGGTCGAACCGGGTGTAGCGGCAGTCGAACACGATCCTCATGCTGTCAGCTCGATCCTGCTGGGGCCGATCATGCCGGGGCCGATCATGCCGACGCCGCCTCGTCGAGGAAGCGGCGCAGCTGTTCTGCCGCTTCGGCGGGAACTTCGTAGTGGATGAGGTGCCCGACGTTGGGGATGACATAGAGACGGGCGTCCGGGAACAGCGCGCGCAGCCGGTACTGGGCCTCGACGGGGGTGATGTCGTCCTTGTCCGCCGCGATCAGCAGGGTGCGTTGCGGAATGCGCGCGGCGAATTCACTCACGTCGCTTCCGACGGACGCGCGGAAGGCTTCGAGCACGACCCGGCGATCGGAGAAGGCGGAGAAATACCGGTCGTGCTGGTTGTGGATCCAGCGGCGCAGGGCGGGGTCACGGGTCTTGGCCATCGCGATGCTCATCACCCGCACGATGAAGCGGTTGCGGAGCAGGGCGAAGCCGAGCCGCTCCGGTAGGGCGGCCGCTGACCAGTAGTAGAACACCGCGAGGCGGGTGAGGATTCCGCGGGGACCGGACAGGGCCGGCGCCGCGATCGGGTTGACGAGCACGACGACATCCGCGGGCAGTCCGCCCGCGACGGCGGAGGCCACGATGATCGAGCCGAACGAGTGCCCGAGGATCACGGTGCGCCCGGTCGGGGCGACCGCCGAGACGAAGCCCCTGAGCCACTCCGAGTAGCCGGGCACGTCGTGTCCCAGGGTCGTGAGCGCCGCCGATTCGCCGAAGCCGGGCAGGTCTGGCGAGAGGATGCGATACCCCGCGAGCTGGGCGACGACGGGCTCGAGGCCGTGGTGGTCGCCGCGGAAGCCGTGCACCATCACGATCGTCGTCGTCGCTGCCGGATCCCCGTACTCCCAGTAGCGGGTGTCGGTCCCGAGCACCGGGACGGTGTGAACGCTCACCGGGATCCGGGCGAGCTGGGCGTCGTATGGCGAAGGAACAATCATCCCCTCCAGTTTACGCAGGACTCGCGCGACGGGGCGGCGTCGACGCCCGGGGATGTCGGCGGTCGGCCCTAGGCTGGCCCCATGAGCAACTGGAGTGACACCCTCGCCGTCTTCGACCTCGAAACGACCGGAATCGACGTGGAGACGAGTCGCATCGTCTCGGCGACGGTGGCCGTGATCGATGTCTCAGGGGCCGTCGTCGAGCGCATCGACTGGCTGCTCGACCCCGGCATCGAGATCCCCGAGCAGGCGACCAACGTGCACGGCATCACGACGGCCCAGGCCGTTGCGAACGGGCGCGCCGCCGGCGAAGGTGTCACCGAGATCGTCGCGACCATCCGGGAACTGCTCAGCAGGGGCCTTCCGATCGTGGCATACAACGCGCCGTACGACCTCTCCCTGCTCAACCGGGAGGCCATCCGCTACGGGGTCGCACCACTCGTGTCGCCCTCCCCCGTCGTCGACCCGCTGGTCATCGACAAGCAGGTGGACCGCTACCGCAAGGGCAAGCGCACCCTCGAGGTCACGAGCGCCTACTACGGGGTGTCCCTCGACGACGCCCATGACGCCGGTGCGGACGCGATCGCCGCGGGCAGGGTCGCCCAGGCCATCGCGAAGGCCCACGTCGCCGTGCTGCCGGGCACGGTCGCCGAACTGCACGAGCTGCAGGTGCAGTGGTCCATGCAGCAGGCCGAGCGCTTCCAGGACTACATGCGCCGCGAACGCGACCCGAAGTTCGTCGCGAGCGGCGCGTGGCCCGAGCGGTAACGCGAGCAGCACCGCAGGCATCCGCGCGGGGTACGGAACGCGGGGTACAGAAAAGGCGAGCAGCCGTGGCTGCTCGCCTTTCGTGTATCGCGCTCGAGTGCGTCGGTCTTATTTGCCGAAGCCCTTGTAGCGGGAGTTGAACTTCTCCACGCGTCCGGCGGAGTCCATGATGCGCTGCTTGCCCGTGTAGAACGGGTGCGACTCAGAGGAGATTTCCACGTCGATGACGGGGTAGGTGGATCCGTCTTCCCACTCGATCGTCTTGGCGCTCGAGACCGTCGAACGGGTCAGGAAGGTCGCACCCGACGCGAGGTCGCGGAAGACCACGGGGGCATATGTGGGGTGGATGTCAGACTTCATGAAAACTTCCTTATATGAGTTGCGCCGGTCCGGACCGGATGGCCCGGGGAACGGCGGCAGGAAAAAGTTACACGGCCCGAGGACCGACTGTCGAGTCTAGCAGAAGCGAGCGTCAGGCCGCACGGGCCGTGAAGCGACCGGCGTCCTCGCTCAGGCCGATCGGCAGGCCGAACGTTTCGGTGAGGGTGTCCGCCGTCAGCGACTCCGCGAAGGGGCCGGCCGAAACGACGCGTCCGCCAGAGAGAAGCAGGGCGTGGGTGAAGCCGAGGGGGATCTCTTCGACGTGATGGGTGACCATGATGATGGCCGGTGAACTCTGCTCGAGGGCATAACCGCCGAGCAGGCGCAGGAGTTCTTCGCGGGCGCCGAGGTCGAGGCTCGCCGCCGGTTCGTCGAGCAGGAGCAGTTCGGGGTCGGTCATGATCGATCTGGCGATCTGCACTCGCTTCTGTTCACCGTCGCTCAGGGTTCCGAAGGTGCGATCGGCGAGGTGGTCGAGGCGCCATTCCTGGAGGACACGCTGGGCGCGGCGCTCGTCGATGGCCTCGTATTCCTCGGTCCAGCGACCGGTCACCGAATACGCGGCGGTCATGACGACGTCGATCACCTTTTCACCCGCCGGAACCTTCCGGGCGAGCGCGGTCGACGCGAAGCCGATGCGCGGACGCAGCTCGAACAGGTCGGTGCCGCCGATCGGCTCCTCGAGCACCTCGGCTGTGCCCCGGGTGGGGTGCAGCATCGCGGCGGCGATCTGGAGGAGCGTGGTCTTTCCAGCGCCGTTCGGGCCGAGGATCACCCAGCGCTGATCGTCATCAACACTCCAGTTCACTGAGTCGAGGATGGTTGTGCCAGCCCGGACGACGGAGACGTCGGTGAATTGAAGAACGTTGACCATGCATCCATGTTATCTGCCGTCGCCGAGGCGTCGGCACGCCGGGCGGGGCTCAGAGCAACCCGGCGTAGATCTCCCGGGTGCTCGTGGCGATCTGGCTCCAGCTGAACTTTTCCTCCGCCCTGATCCGGCCGGCCCTGCCCATTTCCGCGGCACGATCGGGGTCTGAGACGACCTCCAGGAGGGTGCGGGCGAGGTCGGCGACGAAACGGTCAGGGTCGATCGGCGTGCCGGTGCCATCACTGACCTGGTCGATGGGCACGAGTCGTCCGGTGACCCCGTCGTCGACGACCTCGGGGATGCCGCCGGTCGCCGAACCGACAACCGGGAGGCCGCACGCCATCGCCTCGAGGTTCACGATGCCGAGAGGCTCGTAGACCGAGGGACAGACGAAGACGGTGCCGGCCGTCAGGACGGCGGAGAGGTCGTGCTGGGACAGGTGTTCCGGAATCCACACGACCCCGGTGCGCTCGGCCTGGAGCGCCCTGACTCCAGCGGTCACCTCGGCCATGATTTCTGCGGTGTCCGGTGCCCCGGCGCAGAGCACGAGCTGGACCTCAGGCGGGAGAGACGCTGCGGCACGGAGAAGATACGGGAGTCCCTTCTGCCGGGTGATCCGTCCGACGAACACGACTGAGGGTCGGGTCGGGTCGATGCCGAGCGAACGGACGATGTCCTCGTCCGCGGTCGGCTTCCAGGCCTCGAGGTCGATGCCGTTGTAGACGACGTGCACCCGGGACTCGTCGAGTGCCGGATAGCTGCGGAGGATATCCGCCCGCATTCCCCCGCTGACGGCGATGACGGCATCCGCTGCCTCGAAGGCCGTGCGTTCGATCCAGCTCGAGACCCGGTAGCCTCCGCCGAGTTGTTCGGCCTTCCACGGCCGGAGCGGCTCCAGGCTGTGTGCAGTGACGACGTGCGGGACGCCGTGCAGGAGCTTGGCGAGGTGCCCTGCGCCGTTGGCGTACCAGGTGTGCGAGTGCACGATGTCGGTGCCCGCGGCGTCCTGGGCCATCAACAGGTCGACGCCGAGTGTCGACAGGGCGCCGTTCGCCGTCGCAAGCTCGGCTGGGACGCCGTATGCGAAGGTATTCGGTTCGTCGCGCGGCGAACCGAAGCAGCGCACCACGACGTCGATGTCGGTACGGAGGGCCTTGACGAGCTCAGCGACGTGCACGCCGGCCCCGCCGTAAACCTCTGGTGGATATTCCTTGGTCAACAGATCGACTCGCATGAAAGTAAAACTAGCGCAGCATCGCATCCGACACACCGTTTTCGGGTGGCCACAGGCCCCGGATGCCCTTACTGTAAAGACATGGCATCGAAGAAGATCTTTGGAATCGTACTCGCTGGTGGCGAGGGCAAACGACTGATGCCGTTGACGGAGGACCGCGCAAAGCCGGCCGTTCCGTTCGGCGGCAACTACCGGCTCATCGACTTCGCACTGTCCAACCTGATCAATTCCGGGTTGACCCAGATCGTCGTCCTGACCCAGTACAAGTCGCACAGCCTCGACCGTCACGTCTCCCAGACCTGGCACGTCTCCGGCGGCTTGTTCAACTCATACATCGCGTCCGTGCCCGCGCAGCAGCGCCTCGGCAAGCGCTGGTTCTCCGGCTCCGCGGACGCAATCCTGCAGAGCCTCAACCTGATCCACGACGAGAAGCCCGACATCGTCGTCGTGGTCGGCGCCGACCACGTCTACCGCATGGACTTCAGCCAGATGATCGCGGCCCACATCGCCTCAGGGGCACAGGCCACGGTCGCTGCGATCCGCCAGCCGATCGGCCTCGCCGACCAGTTCGGCGTCATCGAGGTCGACGGGGCCACTCCGGACCACATCCGGGAGTTCCGCGAGAAGCCGAAGGACGCGATCGGCCTCGCCGACGCGCCGCACGAGGTGTTCGCCTCGATGGGCAACTACGTCTTCAACGCCGACGCCCTGATCGAGGCCGTGCTGCGTGACGGAGAACGCACCGACTCGAGCCACGACATGGGCGGGGACATCATTCCCGACTTCGTGTCCCGCGGCGAAGCCGGTGTCTACGACCTCCAGCGCAACGAGGTACCGGGCTCCACCGATCGCGACCGGTACTACTGGCGCGATGTGGGAACCATCGACTCCTTCTTCGAGGCACACCAGGACCTGATCAGCGCGCTCCCGGTCTTCAACCTCTACAACCAGAAGTGGCCGATCTTCAGCCAGCAGCTCAACTCGCCGCCGGCCAAGTTCGTCCGTGACGGGCGTGGTTCGCTCGGCACGATGATCGACTCGATCGTGTCCCTCGGCTGCGTCATCTCCGGCGCCCACATCGAGCGCAGTGTGCTCGGGCCGTGGGTGGCCATCGATTCCGGCGCCCACATCGCGGACTCGATTCTCTTCGACCGGGTGCAGATCCTGCCCGGCGCGACCGTCCGTCGGGCCATCCTCGACAAGAACGTCGTCGTCGCCGCCGGAGCCTCCGTCGGTGTCGACAGGGACCGTGACCTCGCGCGCGGCTTCAGCGTCACCGAGTCCGGCATCACCGTCGTCGGCAAGGGCGTGCACGTACACCCGTGACCCGTCCCACTCGTTTCCTTGTCGTCCTCGATTCCGATTCCACCCTGATTGAAAACGAAGTGATCGAGCTCCTGGCGGATGCTGCGGGCTCGCTCGAACTCGTCGCTGCGGTGACCGAGCAGGCCATGCGCGGTGAGATCGACTTCGCCGAGAGCCTCCGTGCCCGGGTGAAGACCCTCGCCGGGCTGCCGGAGAGCGTCTTCACCGACGTCGGGCTCCTGGTGCGCCCGACTCCGGGCGTCCACGAGCTCATCGCCGGACTGCATGCCCACGGCAGCAGAATCGGGGTCGTCTCCGGCGGTTTCCACGAAGTGCTCGATCCGCTCGCGGAGAGCCTCGGCATCGACCACTGGCGAGCCAACCGGCTCGAAGTCGTCGACGGCCACCTCACCGGCAACCTCGTCGGGCCGATCATCGACGCAACCGCGAAGGCGGATACCCTCCAGAAGTGGGCGGCGGAACTCGGCGTCGCGCTCCCCCAGACCGTCGCCGTCGGCGACGGAGCGAACGACCTGAAGATGATGCACGTCGCGGGTCTCGGCATCGCGTTCAACGCGAAGCCTCTCGTGCGGGCACAGGCGGATGTCGCGATCGACATCTGCGACCTCAGCCAGGTCCTGCCCATCCTCGGCCTCCGCGGCTAGCACTTCCCCTACAGGCGCCGCCGTGTCCGGTGGACTCTAGTCGCGTCTGGGTGGTCCGGTGAGGACCTGGTGGGCGCGGTGCCTGTTCGGTGGCCGCCACAACCGTTGCGGATCGATCAACCCAGGGGCCCGGACTTGCGGTGAGCCCTTCACCATCCGGATCTCCCACCCGGAGGTATCGATGCTGTGGTGATGGAACCAGCAGAGTAAGACCCCGTTGTCGACGGTCGTCGGGCCGTCCTTGGCCCAGGGCTTCACGTGGTGTACTTCGGCCCAGTGCGCCGGGGCTTTGCACCCGGGGATGATGCAGCCGCCGTCGCGGGCGGTGATCGCCCGGCGTTGCGCCCGGTTGAAATAGCGCCGCTCCGGCCCGAGCTTGAGCACTTGGTTGTTCGCCCCGAACAACACGCCCTGGAAGCCGCCGTCGCAGATGCGCTGATGCACCGTCTTCAACGACACGGGGGCCTCGACCCCGTCGATCCACCCGACGCCGATCCCGGAGGCGAGGTCGGCGGCGTTCACGTGCACCATTACCGTCGGGGCTGACCCGCCCATCGACGGGGTGTCCGTGTCGCGGGCGGCGTGTTCGAACAACGCCCGGAGGATGTCCGCGCGTTTCTCCCCGCCCGTGCGGGTGTCCGCGCGGCGCTCCCGCAGCTCTGCCTCGATCACGTCCAGATCCGGGCCCGTGTCGGCGTCGGTACCCGCGGTCTCGGCGCCGGGGATCAGCTGCCCCGAATCCATCAGGGCCTGTTCCTCGGCGGTGGGGAACGCCGGGCGGGCGTGGAAGCTGAGGAAGGCGTCGAAGAGGGTGTTCATCACCCCGAACAGTTCCGGCGTCACTCCACCCTTCACCGGGTACAACCCGTTCTTGAGTTGGCCGAAGCCGATGTTGGACTTCGCCTCGAACAGGTCCTCGGTCGGGAGGACCCCGTCGGGGTCCAGGGCCGCCTGCCACTGAGCGACCATGCCCCGGATCAGGTCCGTCGTCACCGCGACACCCGCCCCGGCCAAATCCTCGGTCTCCGGGGTGATCAGCCCCGCCGCCGTGGCGACCAGGGCCCGCTCCGCCGTGAGCAGGTCATCCGGCGCCACCCGGTGACTGATCACCTGCATACCCGCCACGATCAACTCCGCCGTCTCCACCCCGATCTCCCCCGCCGTCAGCGCTGCCCCGACCGTCGGGAACAGCGGCGGTAACCAGCCGCTCCCGCCGCACGGCCGCGGCAATACCGCGTCGCCGAGCTTCGTGCGGCGTTTGACCTCCCGGGCCGAGACCCGTGTCACCCGGGTGAGGACATCCCACGGGCCCGTGCAGCCCATCCGCCAGGCCAGGCCCTCCCGGCCGAGCACCCGGGCCCTCCGGTCCACATCCGTCGCCGTGCTCACCCGGGCCGCATCCACCGTCCGACCGATCGCCTCCACGGTGCTCAGCGCCGTGACAGCTTCTGTGTCGCTGAGCAGCCCCACCGGGATCGCGGCCAGGGCGTCTGCGAGAACCGCCTGCGCCTCGGCGAGCCGGGCGACAGCATCCGCATGAACCGATGGCACCGACCCGGCCAGACCCTCCGCGCCCTCG